>CAVJHQ010000022.1:0-26151 GCA_963649365.1 Alloprevotella sp. | reverse complement strand
GCGGGATGACGACGGTGCAGTCGCCGACGCCCTTGCTGCGCTGGTAGCAGCCGGCGTCGATCCACTTCTGGATAAGCTCGGGCTCCTTGGATTGCGGGTCGTAGGTCTTGGGCATCTCTTCCACGGCGAATCTCCTTGTGGCGCGTGGCGCGCTCGACATAAAGCAGCTATAACAAAGAAGAAGGATACCACGCCGGAGAAAGGACGCGCCGCATGGAGGGCCACCCGCTGCTCGACGCACATGTCCACCTGGATTGGGCGGCCGACCCGGCGCAGGTGGCCCGCGAGGCCGCCGAGATCGGGCTGGGCTTGGTCTGTTGCACGGTTGGCCCCGGCGGCTACGAGCGGGCACGCGACGCGCTCGCCGCGTATCCGAACGTCGCCGTCGCGGCTGGGCTCCACCCCTGGCGCGTCGAGGGAGCCGACGTGGGGCTCGCCGCGGAATGCGCGCGCGGCTCCCGCTTCGTCGGCGAGGTGGGGCTCGACTTCGGCGCTCGCCACGCGCGGACGCGCGAGCTCCAGCTGTCCGCGTTCAGCGCTATCTGCGAGGCGTGCGCAGAGGAGGGCGGCAAGGTTCTCTCGATCCACAGCGTGCGCGCGGCGGGCGTCGCGCTCGACGTCCTTGCCCGGACCGGCGCGCTCGAGAGCTGCGCATGCGTCTTCCATTGGTTCAGCGGCAACTCAGACGAGCTGCGGCGCGCCGTCGACGCGGGCTGCTGGTTCTCGGTCGGCGAGCGGATGCTCGCCACGCGACGAGGGCGCGAGTACGCGCGCCAGGTGCCGGCCGACCGCCTGCTGTTCGAGACGGACCTCCCCGAGGCCCCGGGCCAGGAGGTCTCGGCAGCCGGCATCGCGGCCTCTCTCGGGCGCGCGGCGGCCCAGGTTGAGGCTGCCCGAGGGAAGCCGCCGACTGGGACCGATGCGTTTCTTGGCACGTGGTGGGGCGCGACGTGTCATACTCATGCAGGATGAAAAGGAGTTAACCATGTATGACAACGATTACGTGCCTGGCCGCAACGAACCCTGCTGGTGCGGCTCCGGCAAGAAATACAAGAAGTGCCACGCCCCCATCGACCAGAAGCTCGACCGCCTGCACAACGAGGGTTTCGAGGTGCTGCCGCGCGGGCTTCTCAAGACGGCCGAGGACATCGAGGGCATCAAGCGCTCGGCGGCCATCAACATCGGCGTCCTCGACTATGTCGGGGAGCACATCCGCGCCGGCGTGACCACGGCCGAGGTGGACAAGTGGATACACGACTACACCGTCGAGCACGGCGGAATACCCGCCGACCTCGACTACGAGGGCTACCCGAAGAGCGTCTGCACGTCCATCAACAGCGTGGTGTGCCACGGCATCCCCTGCGAGGAAGACGTGCTGCGCGACGGCGACATCGTGAACGTGGACTGCTCGACCATCCTCGACGGCTACTTCTCAGACTCAAGCCGCATGTTCTGTATCGGCGAGGTCTCCGAGGAGCGCCGACGCCTCGTTGAGGTCACGCGCGAGTCCGTGTACGCCGGCCTCGCCGAGGTGAAGCCGTGGGCGACCCTCGGCGACATGGCGCATGCCGTCCAGTCCTGCGTCGAGGCGGCCGGCTTCAACGTTGTCCGCGAGTTCGGCGGCCACGGCATTGGGCTCGAGTTCCACGAGGACCCCTTCGTCGGCTTCGTCGGGGAGCCGGGCGAGGGCATCGTTCTCGCGCCGGGCATGTGCTTTACCATCGAGCCCATGGTCAACGCCGGCGCCCCGGACATCGACATGAGCGACCCCAACGGCTGGACCGTCCGCACCAAGGACGGCTCCGACTCTGCCCAGTGGGAGGTCCAGCTCGTGGTGACGGAGGACGGCTACGAGCTGCTCAGCTGGTAGCTGCGGTTTCTTTTCATCATGGCGACAAATTAGTGCCGCGCAGCCGGATCCCCCCCGGCTGCGCGGCACTTGCTTCATCAAGGCACGAGGCGGTACGCCGCGAGGAGCCTCCGTGAGCAAGCGAGCCCTCTGCCGTTTGTGCCGCCCGTTACGATGACCGCCCTCTCCACGGCAATCCTCCCTACAATGGGTTAACGATTCGTCAACAACGTAGCGGGCGGGGCGCTCCCCCGCCTCCCTCAAATGAGGGGCAGGCCGCCGAGGGGGCGGAAGCGCTGGAGAGAGGAGACTCGCATGAAAGTCCTGCTGGTAAACGGCAGCCCGCACAAAGACGGCTGCGTCAACCGCGCGCTCGAAGAGGTCGCGACCACGCTCGAGGCCGAGGGCGTCGAGGCCGAGATCTTCTGGATCGGCGGCAAGCCTGTGGGCGGCTGCGTCGGCTGCGGCGGCTGTAGCAAGCTCGGCCGATGCGTCTACGACGACGCGGTAAACGAGTTTGCCGCGAAGGCGGCGGAGGCGGACGGCTTCGTCTTCGGCGGGGCGGTCCACTACGCGCACGCCGCCGGATCGCTCCTCGGCTTCATGGACCGTCTCTTTATGAGCGCGGGCGGCGCGATGGCCCACAAGCCCGCGGCCGCAGTCACCTCCGCCCGCCGTGCCGGCACCACCTGCGCCCTCGACGACATCCAGAAGTTCTTCACCATCAACCAGATGCCGATCGTTGCCTCACGCTACTGGAACAACGTCCATGGCGCCTGCGCCGCCGACGTCGAGAAGGACGAGGAAGGCCTCTACACCATGCGCGTCCTCGGACGCAACATGGCATGGCTGCTCAAGTGCATCGAGGCCGGCCGCGCCGCGGGCATCGACATTCCCGAGGCCGAGGCCGCCAAGCGGACGAACTTCATCCGCTAACGCGCCCGCAAGCAGCATCGCACGCCACGATAACATCCAGCAGACACACAAACACGGCTCCCCAACTGCGCTTCGTTGGGGAGCCGTGTCTTTTAAAGCCGTTTGGGCCCAGCGGCTTAGCCGCCCAGGTACGCCTTGCGGACGTCGTCGTCGACAAGAAGCTCGGAGCCGGTGCCCGTCTTCTTGATGGTGCCGATCTCGAGGACGTAGGCTCGGTCGGCGATGGAGAGCGCCATGTTCGCGTTCTGCTCGACGAGCAGGATCGTCGTGCCGGCGGCGTTGAGCTCCTTGATGATGTCGAAGATCTCCTCCACGAGGATGGGCGCCAGGCCCATGGAAGGCTCGTCCAGCATGAGCAGGTCGGGCTTGCTCATGAGGGCTCGCCCCATAGCCAGCATCTGCTGCTCGCCGCCGGACAGCGTGCCGGCCATCTGGCCCATACGCTCCCTCAGGCGCGGGAAGTGTTCGTAGACGACCTCGATCGTCTCCTTGTTCTCGGCGTCGGAGCGGGTGTAGCCGCCCATGTCGAGGTTCTCCGCGACGCTCATCTGCTGGAAGACGCGGCGGCCCTCAGGGCAGAGCGCGAGGCCGCGCTCGACGATCTTGTGCGCCTTGACGCCCACGATGGACTCGCCCTTGAACTCGACGGCGCCCTGGTCGGGCTTGATCAAGCCGGAGACGGTGTTCAGCGTCGTCGACTTGCCGGCGCCGTTCGCGCCGATGAGGGTGACGATCTCGCCCTTCTTGATGTCGAACGAGATGCCGCGGACAGCCTTGATGGCGCCGTAGCTCACATGAATATCGTTTACGGAGAGCAACGTATCGGACACGCTAGTTCACCCCCTGCTTGCCAAGGTACGCCTCGATGACCTTGGGGTTGTTCTGAATGTCCTCCGGAGAACCCTTGGCGATGATGCGGCCGTAGTCGAGGACGGCGACGACCTCGCAGACGCCCATGACGAGGCTCATGTCGTGCTCGATGAGCAGGATGGCGATGCCGAACTCGTCGCGGATGCGCTGGATGTTCTCCATGAGCTCCTCGGTCTCGGCAGGGTTCATGCCGGCCGCAGGCTCGTCGAGGAGAAGCACCTTAGGCTGCGTGGCGAGCGCTCGCAGGATCTCCAGCCTGCGCTGCGCGCCGTACGGGAGGTTGCCCGCCTGCGTGGACGCGAACTTGCGCATGTCGAAGATGTCGAGAAGCTCGAGCGCCTTGTCGTGGAACTCGGCCTCCTGCTTCCAGTGGCTCGGCAGGCGCAGGACGTCCTCGATGAGGCGCGTCTTCATGCTGTTGCCGAAACCGACGAGCACGTTCTCCTCGACCGTCATCTGCGAGAAGAGGCGGATGTTCTGGAACGTGCGGGCGATGCCCATGTGGTTGACCTCGGTCACGGACTTGCCGGCCGTGGCGGTGCCGTCCAGGAGGATGGAGCCGCGCGTCGGCTGGTAGACGTTCGTCAGCAGGTTGAAGACGGTCGTCTTGCCGGCGCCGTTGGGGCCGATAAGGCCCGAGATCTCGGTGCGGCCGAGGGCGATGTTGAAGTCGTCGACGGCGGTGAGGCCGCCGAAGTCGATGCCGAGGTTCGTGGCCTCGAGCACAGGGGGCTTGCCGGCGTCGCGCTCGGGCATGAGGTTCGGGGACTTGGGCTCGACGAGCTTGACGTCGCCGCGGATGGACTTACTCATCGGCGCTCACCTCCTTGGCGGGCACGGCGGGCGCGCCGGGCTTCTTCTTCCACGGGAAGTCCCTGTTCAGGCAACGCTCGATCACGCGCGAGAGCGAGAAGTCGTAGCTGCCGAAAAGACCCTGCGGGCGGAAGATCATGACGAGGATCAGAACGACGGCGTAGACGACCATGCGGTACTCGGAGAAGGCGCGCAGCGCCTCGGGCAGGATGGTCAGCACGGAGGCGGAGACGACCGAGCCGAGCATGGAGCCCATGCCGCCGAGGACGACCATGACCAGGATCTCGACGGACTTCATGAAGCCGAACTTGGACGGGTCCATGACGCCGATGCAGCCGGCGTAAAGGGCGCCGCCGACGCCGGCGAAGAACGCGGAGACCACGAAGGCGAGCGTCTTGTAGTACGTGGTCTTGACGCCGGAGGCCTCGGCCGCGATCTCGTTGTCGCGGATGGCGAGGATGGCGCGGCCATGACGGGACTTCATCATCGTGTGAATGAGGAAGATGACCACGGCGACCGTGAGAAAGACGTTCAGGAAGTTCGTGTACCCGGGGATGCCCGAGAGGCCCTTGGCGCCGCCCGTGAAGTCGAAGCCGAGGACGCCGTCGATGTTGTTGATGACGACGCGGATGATCTCGGCGAAGCCGAGGGTGATGATGGCCAGGTAGTCGCCTTTGAGGCGCAGGGCAGGAATGCCGATGATGAGGCCGCAGACAGCTGCGCAGATGCCGCCGAAGACGACGCCCATGACGAAGAGGCCGATGGCGGCGGGGCTCGACATGGCGGCCATGGCCTTGGTCTCGACGCCGAGCACCGGCATCATGTGGATGATGAACAGGGCGCACGAGTAGCCGCCCACGCTCATGAAGCCGGCGTGGCCGAGCGGGAGCTGCCCGAGGTAGCCGGTCGCGATGTTCAGGGAGACGGCCATGATGATGTAGATGCCGACCTGCTCGAGCACGCCGGACTGGTAACGGTTGACGACGCCGCCCGAGATCAGGCCCTCGCCGATGACCAGGAACAGAAGCACGAGCACGGCGTTGATCGCGTAGCGCGCGGGCATGGGGAGGCTTCGGTAGACGCCGTCGGGCTTGGCGACGGACGCGGAGAGCGTCGGGCGCTCCTCGCCCTTGTTGTAGTAATCCTTCATTCTCGCAGCACCCCCTTAGACCTTCTCCGTCATGGGCCTACCGAGAAGACCGGTCGGCTTGACGACGAGCACGATGATGAGCAGCAGGAAGACGACCGCGTCCTGCCAGACGGACAGGCCGATGGCCGAGACGAACACCTCGGCGAAGCCGACGATCAGGCCGCCGATGACGGCGCCGGGGATGGAGCCGATGCCGCCCAGGACCGCGGCGACGAAGGCCTTGGTGCCGAGCATGATGCCCATGGTCGGGGTGACCTGCGTGTAGGCCATGCAGTACAGGACGCTGCCGATGCCGGCGAGCGCGGAGCCGACGGCGAACGTGAACGAGATGGTGTTGTTCACGTTGATGCCCATGAGGCGCGCGGCGCCCATGTCCTCGGAGACGGCGCGCATGGCCTTGCCGAGCTTGGTCTTCTGCACGAGGAAGGTAAGCACCGCGGTGGCCGCGGCCGTGACGAGGACCGTGAGGATGGCGCGGCCGGAAAGCGACGCGTCGCCCAGCTGGATGCTGCCGAAGTCGCCGAAGGAGGGGACGACCTTGGCCGCGGCGCCGAAGGCGAGCTGGCCGCCGTTCTCGAGGAAGTACGAGACGCCGATGGCCGTGATCAGGATCGAGAGTCGCGGGGCGTCGCGCAGGGGCGCGTAGGCGATCTTGTCGATGAGGACGCCGAGCGCCATGCAGCCGATGACGGCGAGGATGGCGGCGATGGCGGGCGGCAGGCCGAGGTTGGCCATGGCGATCCAGGCGATGTACCCGCCGACCATGATGATGTCGCCGTGGGCGAAGTTCAGAAGCAGGATGATGCCGTACACCATGGTGTAGCCGAGCGCGACGAGCGCATAGATGCTGCCGAGCGAGAGTCCGTTGAGGACCTGGGTCAAAAATGTCACGGTGAGCACTCCCTTCCGATTCGTGTTCCGATAGTGCGAAGGGCACCGAGAGGCGCATAGAAACGCCGTTCTCTCGGTGCCCTGGTTTGACGTCGATGGACGCGCGGGCGAGAAACCCTTACGGCTCGATGGTGTCGAAGATCTCCTCGGCGCCGTCCTTGAAGGTGATGACGAGGGTCGACTTCTCGGGGTCGCCGGTGCCGGAGTAGGAGATGGTGCCCGTGACGCCGTCGACCTTGGCGGCGGCGATGCCGTCGATCACGGCCTGCTTGTAGTCGTCGGAGCCGGGGGTGCCGCCCTTCTCCTCAGCGGCCTTGAGGCCGGCGCAGACGATAGCCGCGGCGTCGTAGCCCAGGGCGTTGAAGTTGGTCGGGGCCTCGTTGTACTCGGCCTTGAAGTCCTCGATGAACTTCTGGACGGACTCGTCGGGGTTGGTCGCGACGAAGGAGGAGCAGTAGAAGCAGCCCTCGAGGTCGGTCGTGGAGGCGTAGTCCTGGTCGCCGCCGACGATGCCGGCCCAGCCGTCGGCGCCCAGGAAGACGCCCTTGTAGCCGAGCTGACGGGCCTGGGTGACGATCATGCCGTCGTCCTGGTAGTAGTTGGACGAGAGGATGGCGTCCGGGTTGGTGGCGATGATGGCGGTGAGCTGGGCGTTGAAGTCGGTGGCGCCGGAGGCGTAGCCCTGCTCGGAAGCAACGGTGATGCCCTTGGCCTCGCACTCGGCCTTGAAGGCGTCGGCGACGCCGGAGGCGTAGTCGTCGCCGGAGTCGAAGATGGTGGCGACGGTCTTGTAGCCCTGCTTGGCGGCGAAGTCGCCCATGACCTTGCCCTGGAACGGGTCGGTCACGCAGGCGCGGAAGTAGTTGTCGCCGTAAGAGATGACGTCGGCGGTGGTGGCAGAGGCGGTGACGCAGGGCATGTTGTCGGTCACGGACTTCTGGGCCACGGCGATGGTGGGCTTGGAGGTGACGTCGCCCACGATGGCGGTCACGCCGTCCTCGACGAGCTTGTTGTAGACGGTGACGGCCTCGGTGGCGTCGCCCTTCTCGTCCTGGACGTCGGTCTCGACCTGCTTGCCGTTGATGCCGCCGTCGGCGTTGAGCTGCTTGAAGTACAGCAGCGCGCCGTCACGGCAGGCGACGCCGTACTGCGCGACGGAGCCGGACAGCGGGCCCATGACGCCGACCTTGATGGCGCCGTCCGAGGAACCGGAGTCGGAGCTGGAGCTGGAGCCGCAGCCAGCAAGGCCGAGACCCGCGGCGACGAGGCCGGAGACCTCGAGGAACTGGCGACGGGAAACGTTGTTGAGCATGATGTTCTCCTCCCAAATAAAGCAGCTGAATAAGCTGTTAAGGAGGATAGACGCTTATGCCCGTCACCTGTTGGGAACCAAGCAGAGCTTAAATCCAGCGAAACATAAAATAATCTATCGGTAATAAAGCGCCGCTCGCCGTATTTCTTTACGCCTTCCGCCGATGTTTCGCGACAACCGTCGCGATTCCGGCACCCAGGAGCATGCCGCACAGGTCGATGGCCACGTCGCGGGGCTGCCCTGTGCGCCCCGGGACGAAGAGCTGGATCGTCTCGTCAAGCACAGGGACAAGGGCACAGCAAGCCGGCGCGACCTTGCGAAGAAGCCCGGAGGCCCGCCCCTCGGCGCCGAGAGCGCGGCAAAAAGCCGCGCCGAGCGCCCCGAGCACGGCGTATTCCGAGAGGTGCGCGCCCTTGCGGATCAAGAACGTGCACAGGCTCGCGTCGCCGAGCCCGAGCCGCGCGAAGAGGGGCGCGAGCAGGGCGTAGACGGCATCGCTCTCCTGCGAGGACTGCGCCCCCGGGACAAGCGAATGGCCCCAGATACAACAGGTCCACGCGATGACCAGCACGCCCAGAAACGTCGCCGAACCGAGCAGGCGCCGCACGCGGGCGCCGCACGCAGAGTTCGCCAACTCAGGCCTCCATCGCGAGCTCGAGGTCCGCCTGCGCGAAGTGCTTCGGCCGGTAGGCGGGCCTCTCGGCGACGAGCTGGAGGCTGCCGCTGTCGGACGCGCGGCCCCTTCCGGGGATCGCGGCGGTCCCGGTGCCGCCCTCGAGCAAGCGCAGGAAGCGGCCCGCGACGTTTCGGGTGGCCTTCGAGGAGTTGCGCTCGAACTCCTCCTCGATGAGATGGTTCACGTAGGACTCGGCGTCCACGACCTCCGGGTGCCCCGCGACGGGCTTGAAGGGGATGAAGGCCGTGCTCTGCTCAAGCCCGTCGGGCTCGTCGAGGGTGTCGGAGTCGCCGACGATGTCCTCGAAGGGCGCCGCGAAAGCCGGCTCGGGCGCGGCGGCCCTGGGGTCGAACCGCTCGTCCATCGACCTCAGGGCGGCGGCCCAGTCGTCGTCGGAGACGGAGTCGCCGGCGTCGCGCACCTCGGGGAAGACGCCCTCGTCGACGAAGGCGACGCGCTTGGAGATGCCCTCGCGCATGAACTCCTGCGCGGGGACGGCCGCCTGCGCCGCCTCCACGAGCAGGTCCTTGTCCGAGGCCGCCGAGAAGCTCGAGGGGATGGCAAGGCCCTCGTCAGGGGCTATGCGCGCCTGATCGCCGAGCCCCTTGACAGACCCGATCCCGACCGACGTGTTCCACCAAGAGGTACCCACATCGGCCACGGTGCCGTCCGCCCGCTCGATGACGGGGAGCCCCTCCATCATCTCGGCGTCCACGCGCTCGCGAAGCGTCTGGGCGACTCCCTGGGCGCGCATGGCCATCCTCTGGTGGAAGGACCTCTTGTTGACGTAGTTCTGGGCGATCTGCTCGTAGTCGTCGGTCGCGTGAGAGCCCGGGGCAGCGGCCTTCTCGCCAGCGGTGCGCGCGGGAGCAGGGCGCGAAGGCGCCGCGCTGTGCCTCGGGGACACGCCATGCCGGCCGGGCGCCGCGTCGGAGGCCTGCGCGGGCCTCCTTTGGGCATCGCCATCCGGGCGCGCCGCGACATCCCCGAGCTCGAGCTCGCGTCCCTCCGGGCCGTACGGGAGGCGGAACGACCCCGTAGCGGCAAGGTCGCCAAGGGAGGAAAGCTCGGAGACCTCGCGGTCGCGCTCGATGACGGCGCGGCAGACGGCCACCGACACGATGCCCGTGGCCACGACGCCGGCCGCGACGCCGGCAAAGAAGCTGGCAGCGGGGTTCTCGACGATGAGCGCGAGCGCCTCGTCCAAAGAGGCCGCCTGAGCGGGAAGAGGGGCGCAGAGGACGCACGCGCCGGCAAGTCCGGCGGCGATGGCCGGGTTCCTTCTCTTCTCCATGTTCGAAGCACCTCCGCTGTGCCTGCGGGGCATACCTGGCCGAACCTATGGAGCCGAAAGAGGCAGACCCATACAAATGGGCCGCTCAGAACAGCTGCGGTCGGGTTCGTTTGAGGTGTGTATGCCGCAACGTGTGAATTTCTTTGAACACTATACCGCAGAAGCGCGGCACGCCCGGCGTCATTCGTCCTCCGCAACGATCTGTTGCAGATGCCGTGGACGAAAGGCGCCGGGCGCCAAAGCTCGGCAAGAAGCGCGAGGGCTACGCGATGTAGTCGGTCTGCTGGGCCTTCTTCGCGCTCTTGATGAGGAACTCGCGGTTGTCGTTGGTTCCCTTGAGGCCCTTGACGAGCGCGTTCGCGGCGCGCTCCGTGTTGTTCATGTTCGCGAGGATCCTGCGAATGCCCCAGACAAAGGGCTGGTAGTCGGCAGGAATGAGCAGGTCCTCGTTGCGCGTGCCGGAGCTCACCGGGTCGATGGCCGGGAAGATGCGCTTATCGGCGAGGTCGCGGTCGAGCTTAAGCTCCATGTTGCCGGTGCCCTTGAACTCCTCGAAGATGACCTCGTCCATCTTCGAGCCGGTGTCGACGAGGGCCGAGGCGATGATGGTGAGCGACCCGCCGTTCTCGATGTTGCGCGCGGCGCCGAGGAACTTCTTGGGCGGGTAGAGCGCGGCGGAGTCGACGCCGCCCGACAGGATGCGGCCGCTCGCCGGCTGGGCGAGGTTATAGGCGCGCGCGAGGCGGGTGATGGAGTCGAGGACGACAACGACATCCTCGCCGAGCTCGACCAGGCGCTTGGCATGCTCGATGACGAGCTCCGAAACGTGGGTGTGGTTGTCGGCGGGCATGTCGAAGGTCGATGCGACGACCTCGCCCTTGATGGAGCGCTCCATGTCCGTGACCTCCTCGGGGCGCTCGTCCACCAGCAGGCAGAAGAGATGCACCTCGGGGTTGTTCAGGGCTATGGCTTGGCAGATCTTCTTCAGCACGGTCGTCTTGCCCGCCTTCGGGGGCGAGACGATGAGGCCGCGCTGCCCCTTGCCGATGGGGCTCACCAGGTCGATGGCGCGGCCGGTGATGGAGTCCTTGCCGTGCTCGAGGACAAGGCGCTCGTCGGGGAAGACGGGCGTGAGGTCGCGGAATCGGGGGCGGGCCTTCAGCCCCTCGGGCGACTGACCGTTCACGGTCGCGGCCTTTACCAGGGGCGGGTACTTCGCGTTGCCGCGGCCGGGGCCGACGGTGCCCACGACGCGGTCGCCGGGCCTCAGGCCGAGGCTCCTGATCATCTGCTGGTGGACGAAGCAGTCGTCGTCGCCCTCCATGTAATTTCCGGTGCGCAGCCAGCCGAAGCCCTCGTTGCCGATCTCGAGGATGCCCTCGACGGGACGGAAACCCTCGGCGCGCGCGGCGGCGGCGTAGACGGCCTCGATAAGCTCAGGCTTGCGAAGCCCGACGTACTCGATGCCGAGCTCAGCGGCTTTGGCGCGAAGGTCTGCGACCTTCATCTCGCCGACTTCCTCAAGCGAGAGGGACGGCTCGGAAACGACGTCGCGGTTGCGCTTGTTGCGGTTCTTGCGCCCGTTGCGCCCGTTGCCCTGGGCGTTCTGGTTGCCGCCCTGGCCGTTGCCCTGGGCGCCCTGGTCCCCGCCCTGGCCTTTCTGCCTCGCGTCGTCGGAGCCCTCGCGGTCGAACTTGTTGCGGCGGTTCCGCCTCGCGCGGCGAGTCCCCTGCTCGCCCTCCTGGGCGCGCGATCCCTCGCGTGCCTCGGCGGCGGGCGCGTCTGCGGCGACAGGCTCGGCAGCGGCGGAATCGCCCGTACGCGCCGCGGCCGCGTCGGCGTCTGCGACGGTCGATGCGGGCGCGGCCGTCGGCACCGAGCTCGCCGACGTCGCCTCGCGGGCGATGCGGTTCAGCTCCTCGACGTCGGCGGCGGCAGGGGCCTCCTCGCCTGCGGGGGCTTCCTTGGCCTTCCGCGGACGGCCGGGGCGACGCTTGGGCTTCTCGGCAGCGGGCTCGGCGGGAGCATCGGCAGGGGCGGAAGGCTCGGGCGACGCGGCGGGCTCGCCAGGCGCGACGGGCTCGCTGCCAGGCGCGGCGTCCTGCGGCTGCTCGCGATCGGCCTGGGCCTTAGGCTTGCGGGTGCGCGCTTGGCGACGCTTGGGCTTCTCGACGCCCTCCTCGGCAACAGGGCCGGCAGCGCTGTCCGAAGCCGGGGCCTCCGCGACCGCCGCCCCGTCGGCGGCGACCTCCTCGGCGGCCTTGGCCTTGCGCGGGCGCCCGGGCCGGCGCTTAGGCTTCGCCTCGGGAGCGGGCTGCTCGGCGGCGTCCCCGTCGCGCTCGCCCGCAGCGGCGGCGGAGTCCCCCGCAGCGTCGGCCGCGGCCTTCTTCACGCTGCGGCGAACCCGCTTCTTCGGCACGGGCTTCTCGTCTACCGGCGCGTTCGCCTCGGCAACGATGGAATTGTCTTCAGTCATTCATGACCTCTCTGTATGCGCGGCCGGTATGGCTGGCCGCAAAGCCTTTAAACGTGCTGCTGAGTCCCACTCGAAGAAGAAATATGTAAGGTGGGAATCTCGGGCGAACCTAAGCGCCCTGTAATGATTGAAACTATAGCAGCTAGAACGGGCGTGCGCAAACGAAACCCCGCTGCGATGCGGGGTTTCGTAAGAATCGTTTGATATTGAGGCGGCCGAGAGAAAACGGCGCGGGCAGCCTAGTCGCGCGGCTTGCGCAGCTTGCGGCGAACGACGACCGACTGGATAGTGCTCGCGAGCGACTCGGCGCGGGCACGCCCCGCGTCGGTCAGGCGCACGCAGGTCGTGTGCTGCCCGCCGGTCTCGCGCTCGCGCTCGACGAGCCCGAGGTCGGCCAACGAGGCGACGCTCATCGATACGGTGGGCTGCAGCAAGCCGAGCACGTCGACGAGCCTCATGATGGTGAGGCTCTCCTCCTCGCTGGTGTAGATGCCGAGCAACACGAGGTCGCCGGCCTTGCAGAAGACCGATCCCATGGCGTCGACGTACTTGCAGATGCGGTCGGCGGACGTGCGGGAGAGGGCCTTGCCGTTGGGAATCTGCGCGCGCGTAAGGGCGGAGAGGTTCGCGACGGCCTCGCGGCCGGAATCGGAGATGCTGCACACGACGTTGCGGCGATCGGTCGAGCCCTCTCCCCTCTCGATGTAGCCGAGCCCGGCCAGGTGGTTCGTTCGGTGCGTCATCGTGGGGCGAAGGGCTCCCTGGTACTCCGCGATGGCCGATGTCTTTATGGGGGCGTCAGCGACGTCGAGCCTGCAGAGGATCGCGTACTCCTCGAACGTGAGGCGCTCGTCCGAGCTCACCTTTTGACGGACGATGTTGTAAGCCCTTCTTACCGACATGTACTCGCGAAGATCCATGCTCTACCCCTGATGATCGAACAGCTTTGCCATGCACAAGACACCTGGGATTCGGCGCCTCGTCGGGTCGTGATTATACGCAACGCGCGCGGGGAAGCTCCTCCCCCGCGCGCACGGTACATAAAATTGAAATATAAAAAGTGACGAAAGTCAGCGCCGCTTCCTACATGGACTGCGGGGCGGAGACGCCGATGAGGCTCAAGGTGAGCGCGAGCACGCGGCGGGTCGCGTCGATGGCGGCGAGCCTCGCCTCCGAGAGGCCCTCGGGGAGCGGGTGCCCCTCGCTCGGCAAGACCTGGCAGGCGGCGTAGAACGAGTGGAAGTGCGCCGCGAGCTCCTCGGCGTAATGCGTGAGCCTGAAAGGCGCCCGGTCGCGCGCGCAGGACTCGACGAGGCCCGGGAACTCCCCGAGCTTACGGGCGAGCGCCGCCTCGGCGGGGTCGACGAGAAGCCCGAGGTCGCAGTCGGCGCCGGCGGCGCGGCCGGCCACCTCGTCCATGCCGAGCTCGGCGGCCTCCTCGACGCTCACGCCGGCGGCGCGGCGCAGGATGGAGCAGATGCGGGCGTGGGCGTACTGGACGTAATAGACCGGGTTCGTGTTGTCCTGGCGCTTTACGGCCTCGATGTCGAAGTCGATCATCTGGTTGTTGGACTTGGCGACGAGCGTGTAGCGCGTGGCGTCGGAGCCGACCTCCTCCAAGAGCTCGTCGAAGGCGACCATGGTGCCCTTGCGCTTGGACATGCGAACCGGCACGCCGTCGCGCAGGAGGTTGACCAGCTGGCCGAGGACGACCTCGAACTGATCGGGATACCCGAGCGCCTCGCAGACCGACTGGATGCGCTTGATGTAGCCGTGGTGGTCGGCGCCCCACAGGTCGATGACATGGTCCACGCGGTGGAACTTGTTCCAGTGGTAGGCGACGTCGGAGGCGAAGTAGGTGTACTCGCCGTTCGTCTTGATGAGGACGCGGTCCTTGTCGTCGCCGAAGGTGGTCGAACGGAACCACAGCGCGCCGCCCTCGTCGCGGTACAGGTGGCCGAGGTCCTCGAGCTTGGCGAGCGCGCGGTCGACGGCGGAGGTGCCGTCCTCACCCTTCTCGTAAAGGCTGCGCTCGGAGAACCACACGTCGAAGTCGCAGTTCGCCTTATGGCAGGTCTCGCGGATGGAGTCGAGCATCATGAGGTAGCCGCGCTCGCGGAAAGAGGCGCAGCGCTCGTCCTCGGTCGTGTCCGCCAGGGCGTCGCCGTCGCCGGCGACGAAGCGGGCCGCGAGGTCCACGATGTAGTCGCCCGCGTAGGCGTTGCCGCCGAGCGCCTCGTTGAAGGCGTCGGTGTAGGGATGGAGCTCAGGGTGGGCGTCCTGCTCGTCGGCCACGTACGCCTCGCGGTCGGAAAGAAGCGCCGCAACGGCCTCATCGCAGGACTTGCCCTCCCCCATGAGATCCAGGAGCTGCAGGTAGCGCTTTGAGATGGAGTGCCCGAAAACGTCCATCTGGGAGCCGTGGTCGTTGATGTAGTACTCGCGCTCGACCTCGTAGCCGGCATGCTCGAGCACGTTCGAGAGCGAGTCTCCCAGGGCAGCCCAGCGGCCATGGCCGATGTGCAGGGGCCCGACCGGGTTCGCGGAGACGAACTCGACCTGGACCTTCTTGCCGGCCCCGACCTCGGAGCGGCCGAAATCGGCGCCCTGCTCGCGGATGCGGCGGAAGACGTCGTTGGCCGACGCGGCGTTCAGGTAGAAGTTGATGAAACCGGGGCCCGCGACCTCGACCTTGGCGACGGCGGGGTCCTCCGGCATGTGGGAGACGACGGCAGCGGCGATCTTCGCCGGGGCGCAGTGCGCGAGGCGCGCGGAGCGCATGGCGACGGTGGACGACCAGTCGCCGTTGGCGGAGTCGGCCGGTCGCTCGAAGCCCATGTCGGCCACCTCGAATTCAGGCAGGTCGCCGGCGGACTGGGCGGCGGCAAGGGCGGCGCGGACGAGTTCCTCGAGCTTCTCGGGCATGGTTACTCCCCTTTTGGGTCAACAAAAAAGACGGTTTCTGAGTGTATCAAAAAGAACGCGGGGCGCCGCGGAACCGAGGCGCCCCGCAACCGGCCGGAAGGCGGCCGCGTCAGTCGATAAGGGCCCTCCCGGAGCTGCGGCGCTCCTCGGCAGAGAGGTCATGGCGCAGCTTGGCGAGGCCGAGCTCAAGCCCGACGGGATAGGTCTGGGGGTTCAGGAAGCGCGTGATGGCGGGGTCCAGGTGCATGATCGCCGTCTTGCAGCGCTCGCGCGCCTCCTCGATCGTGCCCCGCCCGGCCTCGGTGCCGTGCCCGTGCTCGACGACGCGGCGCAGGAGCTCCCTCGGCGACCCCGAGAGGCGATAGGACTGATAGGTGTCGAGGATGTCGACCATCTCGTCGCAGCGCGGCTCCTGCCCTTCTTGGCAGATCATGTCGCCCACGGGGCAGCCCGCCTCGTCGTAGAAGCGCAAGACGTGCTGGATGCCCGGGATCGTGCGCTTGTAGGCCTGCTCGGAGAGCTTGATGACGGGGCTCCAGGGCTCGTCGGCGCAGCGCCGTATGGCCGAGAGCTTATAGACGCCGCCGAGGCTCGGCTGCGGGTCGCAGGTCGCGAGCTTCGTGCCGACCCCGAACGAGTCGATCGGGGCCCCCTGCGCGAAAAGCGACTGGATGGTGTACTCGTCGAGGTCGTTGGAGACCGAGATCTTCACATAGGGCAGGCCGGCCTCGTCGAAGGCGGCGCGGGCGTCCTTGGAGAGCTTCGCGAGGTCGCCCGAGTCGATGCGCACGGCGGCGAGGCGCTCGCCGTCCTCCTCCATCTGCTTCGCGCAGGCGATCGCGTTGCGGATGCCCTGGTGCACGTCGTAGGTGTCGAGGAGCAGGCAGCAGTTCTTGGGGCTCGACTTCGCGAAGGCGAGAAAGGCCTCGAGCTCGGTCGGGAACGCCATGACCCAGGAGTGCGCGTGCGTGCCGAACACGGGGATGCCGTAGATCTTTCCGGCGAGGACGTTGGAGGTCGAGGAGGCGCCCGCGATGTAGGAGGCGCGCGCCACGGCGAGGCCGCCGTCGGGGCCCTGGGCCCTGCGCAGGCCGAAATCGGAGACCGGGTGCCCCTCGGCGGCCTTGACCACGCGCGCGGTCTTCGTCGCCACGAGCGTCTGGAAGTTCACGAGGTTGAGCAGGGCGGTCTCGATGAGCTGGCAGTCGATGATCGGGCCCTTGACGCGGACCATGGGCTCGCGCGGGAAGACCACCTCGCCCTCGGGCACGGCGTCGATGGTGAGGTCGAGCCGGTGCCCGCGCAGAAACTCGAGGAAACCCTCCTTGAAGAGGGGGCCGCCGCCCGGGGCCGTTATGCCCGCGAGGTAGTCGATGTCCTCGTCGTCGAAGACGAAGTTGTCCACGAGGTCGGCGATCTGCCCTGTGCCGCACGCCACGCCGTACCCGCCCCCGAAGGGGTTCTCGCGGAAAAAGGCGTTGAAACAGGCCTCAGAGGAGGCGAGGCCAGACTCCCAGAACCCCTGGGCCATGGTCAGCTCGTAAAGGTCGGTGTTCAGCGAGACGTCCGTGGGCTTGGTGCGGTCGGTAAGAGACATGCTGGTTCCTCCTTACCCGAAGACCGTGAGAAGAAGCCAGAGCAAGGCGATTCCCACGACGACGAGAATGACGATCTTCTGTCCCGGGGCCATCTTGAGGTCGTCCTCGTCGGGCTCCATGAGCCGCCGGGCGCGCTCGAGGTCGGCGGCGTCCTGCGCGCGGCGGGCGCGGTCGAGCTGCTGCTCCTCGGCGACGCGGCGGGCGCGTTCCTTCTCGGCTCGCAGGCCCTCGAGCTCGGCGCGCTCGGCCGCGGCCCGCTCGGCCTCCTCGCGCGCGGCCTTCTCGGCGCGCAGCTGCTCGAGCTCGGCTCGCTCGGCGTCCGAAAGGACCTCGTTTTCTGCCATCGTTCCTCCGTAAGCATCGTCTTGGCGATGTGAAGACTATACAACTTGGCCGCTCGGGCAGGCGGCCGCGGGCCCGGCGACGCCGGTCGCGTCGAAAGCCGGCACGAAGCTCTCCGAGACCGTCCCGCCCTCCTGCCACCAGATCCTCTCGAAGCCCAGGTCGTCGGCATGGCACAGGGCGATCTCGTACTCGTCGTCGCTCACCGCGCGCGCGAGGTCGCCCCCCGCCTCTCGGCACGCCTCGTTAGGCGTGTACTGGTTCATGAGCGAGAGGTCGGCGCCGTTGCCGGCGATCTCCCAGATACGGTCGAGGGCGTCGAGCGTGTTTTGAAGATGCCCGGGCAGAAGCAGGTGCCGGACGACGACGCCGCGCTCCATGAGGCCCGTCTCCGCGCCAACCCGCCTTCCGCCCGCCCGCTCGACGCACTCGAGCATGGCCGCGAGCGCGCGGGCGGCCACTTCGGGGTAATCGGCAGCGCACGAGAGCTCGCGGGCGGCATTGGCGTCGGCGTACTTGAAATCGGGGAGCCATACGTCGACGACGTCGGACATCGCCCGCACGGTGCTCTCGAGCTCGTAGCCGCCCGTGTTGCAGACGATGGGGACCCGGAGCCCCTCTTCGCGGGCGAGAAGCACGGCGTCGCGCACCGTCGGCGCGAAGTGCAGCGCGGTCACGAGGTTGATGTTCGCGGCGCCCTGGGCCTCGAGCTCGAGCATCATCTGGGCGAGCCTGCCGGTCGTGACCTCGAGCCCGAAGCCGCCGGTCGAGATCTCGTGGTTCTGGCAGAACACGCAGCGAAGGGTGCAGCCCGAGAAGAACACGGCGCCGGACCCGCACTCGCCCGAGATCGGGGGCTCCTCCCAGAAGTGGAGCGCGGAACGCGCCGCGCGCGGGCGGGCGCCCATGCCGCAGAAGCCCGTCTTTCCGTGGGCGCGGTCGGCGCCGCAACGCCTCGGGCAGAGCGAGCAGGCGTCGTAAGGGGCGTCCCCGAAACCGGCGGAGCAGAAAACGCTGTCGGCCCCCACTATTTGTCGCGCTCCCACCAGTGCTGCTCGGCGCGCTTCTCGGCCTCGGCCTCGAAGGCGTCGTCCGCGGGGGTGATCAGCTCGTCCTCGCCCGTGCGCGGGTTGTAGTGGTGCAGGAGCACGGGCTCGAAGAGCCTGAGCTTCTTAGCGAAGAGGAAAGAGGCCGCGGCGAGGGCGGCGAAGATAAGGACGCGGGGCAAGGTCCCCACCTGCGTCATGACGACCGAGCCGAGGCACAGCAGCAGGGTCCAGGCGTACATGACGAGCACAGCCTGCCGCTGGTCGAACCCCTCGTCCATGAGGCGATGGTGGATATGGCCGCGGTCGGCCTGCCCGATGCTCACATGGGCGCGGGTGCGCCGCACGATGGCCGAGAGGGTGTCCAGGATGGGGACCGCCGCGATGACGAGCGGCACGATGATGGTGGTCAGGCCGGCGAAGCGCGTAACGGAGAGCAGCGACGAGCAGCCGAGCGCGAAGCCGAGGGTGAGGGAGCCCGAGTCGCCCATGAAGATAGAGGCCGGGTGGAAGTTGTAGCGAAGGAAACCGAGGGCCGAGCCCGTGACCGCGATGGAGAGAGCCGCCGCGTCGAGCCGGCCTGCGAGCACCGAGAGGACGAACATCGTGAAGCTCGCGATGGCGGATATGCCCGAGGCGAGCCCGTCGAGGCCGTCGATAAGGTTGATGATGTTCACGTAAGCGACCAGGTACACGACGGTGACCGGGTACGCAAACCATCCCAGGCTCACGAAGCCGGGGCCGAACGGGCTCGAGATGTCGCCGATGACGAGCCCGCCCGCGACGGCGATGACGGCTGCGGCGACCTGGCCGGCGAGCTTCTGCTTAGGCCTGAGCGAGAACTTGTCGTCGAGAAGCCCCGTGAGGAAGATGACGACGAAGGCAAGTACGAGCATCCAGTAGTTGACGTTCATCCGGGGCGAGGGGACGAGCACGACCGGCCAGCCAAGGTACATCGTGCCGACGTACTGCACCGCGAAAGCCGCCGCGATTCCCGCGAAGATGGCGATGCCGCCCATGCGCGGGACCGGCACCTTGTTCACGCGACGACCCGTCGGCCTGTCGATAGCCCCGAGGCGAACCGCGACCCGTCGAGCCAGGGGCGTGGCCGCCAGCGTGGTCGCCAACGCGGCGACGAACAGGCATGTGAACGGTATCCAATCGGGAACGTGCCCGCTCAAGCGCCTCTCCCCTCATTTTCCGCGGCAAATAAGCGTCCGCATCAGCAGGCGCACAGTTAATTAAGTCTACTAGAACCGGGAGTTCGGAGCCATCGGCAAGCCCAGGCGGTCTCGAGCACTCCACACACGGAAAAATGGCCGAAGTCAAGACTTTACCTAGGCCGCGGCACGTTTATATTTGAGTTGTCGCTCCCCTGCGCCATTAACTGGGTGAACCGACAAGCGTTACTTGGGAGTCCTAAATCTCGTGTTCAGTACGGGAATTCCCCGTTGCTGGGAAAGCCGGAACGCGCGATGCGGACACCCACCTTTTGAAGGTGGGTTCATGAATTGGCGCAGGGGGCGACTTTTTTATGCCGACCCCTCGCGCAGCGGGCCGGGGCTTCTCCTTAAAAATAGTTCCGCATGAGCCGAAGGCCACTTAATGTGGCCTTCGTGCGAGTCAGGATTGTCCGTATTTTTAGGGAGAAGCCCCGGCCCGCTGCGCGAGGGGTCGGCGCCTCCGCTGGCTACGCGCGCTCAGGCTTAAGGCCCATGGCGTTCAGGGACTCGCGGCCGGAGGGGAGCTCGGGCTTGAAGCCAGCGGCGGAGAGCGCGTCGATGATCTGCTGACGGTGCTCGGGGCCGTAGGCCTCGATGGTCACGCGGAGCTCGACCGCGGCGTTGCGGTTGGTGGTCACGAACTGGTTGTGCTTGAGCTTGATGACGTTGCCGTTCTGTTCGGCGATGACGCTCGCCACGCGCACGAGGCTGCCGGGCCGGTCAGGGAGAAGGACGCTCACGGTAAAGACGCGGGAGCGCTGGATCAGGCCGTGCTGGACGACCGAGCTCATGGTGATGACGTCCATGTTGCCGCCGGACAGCACGCAGGCGACGCGCTTCCCGTCGGCGGGCAGGTGCTTAGCGGCGGCAACGGTGAGCAGGCCGGAGTTCTCGACGATCATCTTGTGGCTCTCGACCATGTCGAGGAAGCTCACCACGAGCTCGTCGTCCTCGACGGTCATGACGTCGTCGAGGTTCTCCTTGAGGTACGGGAAGACGCGGTCCCCGACCTCCAGGACCGCCGTGCCGTCGGCGATGGTGTCGGCAGCGGGGATCTTGACGGCGCGGCCCGCCTCGAGGGCGGCGGTGAGGCTCGCCGCGCCCGCCGGCTCGACGCCGATGACGCGGATCTTCGGGTTGTAGAGCTTGGCGAAGGTGGCGACGCCGCAGGCGAGGCCGCCGCCGCCCACGGGAACGAGGATGGTGTCCACAAGCGGGAGCTCCTGGACGATCTCCATGCCGATCGTGCCCTGGCCGGTGGCGACCGTGGTGTCGTTGAAGGGCGGGATATAGGTCAGCCCCTGCTCCTCGGCGATCTCGACGGCCTTGTTCTTGGCGTCGTCGAAGACGTCGCCGTAGAGGATGACCTCGGCGCCGTAGTCCTTGGTGCGCTCGACCTTGATGAGGGGCGTGGTCGTGGGCATGACGACGACGGAGCGGGCGCCCGCGTGGGTCGCGGCGTACGCGACGCCCTGGGCGTGGTTGCCGGCGCTCGCGGTGATGACGCCGCGGTCGAGCTCCTCTTGGCTGAGCTTCGAGATCTTGTAGTAGGCGCCGCGAAGCTTATACGCGCCCGTGCGCTGAAGGTTCTCGGGCTTGAGCCAGACGCGGTTGCCCGTGGCGGAGGAAAGATAAGGGCTCTCGACGAGCTTGGTCTCGAGCGTGACCTCCTTGACCTTCTCGGAAGCCTCTTCGAACGCCTCGAGGGTGAGCATGTCGGGCATGGCGCGCCTCTTTCCAAATCTCAAGCAGACGATAGATACAAAGAAAGCCTAGACGCCGTTCGACGTCCAGGCCTTAGATTTCCTGGTGGAGATGAAGGGATTCGAACCCTCGGCCTCTGCCTTGCGAAGGCAGCGCTCTCCCAGCTGAGCTACATCCCCAGGCGCTGTTGCGCGTTGGTTATTGTGGCAGGCCGGCCGGCGCGTGTCAACCCATGATTTCAAGGAAATTGGGGGGCGGCGGCTCGGGGCGTCAATACCTGCCGCGCAGCGAGTACCAGCCGTCGCGCTCCCCCACCGCCAGCGGCACGTCGAAGAGCTCGGAAAGCACATCGTCGCGGAGCAGCTCGCCCTTCTTGCCGTCCGCGAACACGGAGGCGTCCTTGATGAGGAGCACGCGGTCGATGGCGGGGATTATGTCCTCGGGGTAATGGGTGACGAGGATGATTGAGCGGCCCTCCTCGGCGAGCGTGCGCATGGTATCGCGCACATGGTACATGCCCTCGGGGTCGAGCCCCGTGCAGGGCTCGTCGAAAACGAGGACCTGCGGGTCGCGGACAAGCTCGCGGGCCACGAGGACGCGGCGGACCTGCCCCGTGGACATGGTCATGATGTCCTGATCGGCGATCTCCGGGATGCCCAGGCGCTCGAGCGCGTCGAGCGCGAGCGCGCGGTGCGCGTCGGTGACCTCGCCGCGCATAGGCAGCCCGAGCGTCCCGAAGATCCCGCCGACGACGATGTCGATGGCCGGCAGGTGTACCCGTACCTGGTCATGCATGGTGGAGCTCACGACGCCGAGCGTGGAGCGGATATCGGACAGCAGCGGGCGCGCCGCGCCGCGGAAACGCACCGGGGGCTCGTCTCGGTAGAGCGGGAACACCTCGCGCGTGAGCAGCTGGATGAAGGTCGACTTTCCGGCCCCGTTCGGGCCGAGAAGCGCCACGTGCTCGCCGGCGGCCAAAGAGAAGTCGTCGACGCGCAGGATCGTCTTGGAGCCTCGCACGACCTGCGCGTCGTGGATCTGGAACAGGGGCGTCTCATCGTTCACGGGAATGGCCTTTCGAGTGTGGCCGGGGTCGGCCCGGCGAAGCCGCGCAGCAGGCCTTAGGCGAAGACCCAGAGCTGCTGCATCTTGTAGTTGACGAAGAAGAGAAGGAAGTCGACGAGCGGCTTCACGACGACCGCGGGGATACCCGTCGCGGGCGCGACCCAGCCGACGGCGAGCGCGCTCGCGGCCATGATGCCCGCGCTCAGCGCCACATAGCGGGCGACCCTCTTGCCGGACACCCCGCCGCCGAAGACCTTTCGCCGGTTGACGGCGAAGTTCGTGCCCGCAGAGACCACACGCGCGGCGACCGTGGCCGCGTAGACGCCCCAGGAGCCCGCTCCCGAGCCGATGAGCGCCATGAAGACGCCGAACAACACGAGGTCGAGGGCGTAGCAGAAGACGGACGAGAGCGCGTACTTGGCGAAGAGCTCGAGCATGACCGCGAGAATGCGGGCCGTGTCGACGAAGGGCCTGAAATCCGAGCCGGGCGCGGCGGGGTCGCACACATAGGAGATGGGGACCTCCGCGAAAGGGACGCCGCCGCGCTCGGCCTCCGCGAGCATGGCGGCCTCGAACTCGAACCCGCCGCGCTCCTCCTCGCACATGCGCAGGGCGAAATCGCAAGGAAGCCCCCGCAGGCCGCTCTGGGTGTCGGAGACCGACACCCCGCAGAACAGCCGGACGGCGACCCGCGTGCACAGGTTCGCGAAATGCGTCAGCGGCGCGATCTTCGGCGAGCGGAAATCCCGGCACCCGAGGACGAGGGCGCCCGGCCGCGCGGCGAGGAGCCCGGCCACCGAGACGACGTCGGCGGGCAGGTGCCTGCAGTCGTCGTCGGCGCACACGATCCCCCACGGGCGCGGCTCGATGCCGGCGACGGCCGCGAAGCCCGTCTTGAGCGCCTCGCCCTTGCCGCCGCGCACACGGCGGGTAACCACATGGGCGCCGAGCTCCGAGCAGCGCCGGAACACGCTGGCATACGCATCCCCGCTCCCGTCGTCCACCACGAAGACGGGGCCGGCCCACCTGTCGTGAAGCCCGACGAGCAGCTCGACCAAGCGCGCGTCGGGGCGGTAGGCCGGAACGACGAGCGCGATGCCCGGGTCGGTTGTGCTCACGGTCCCCTCCTTTCGTCGGCGTGCATCCGAGTGCATAAGGATACAGCCGCGCCCAAGCCGTAAAAAGGCCTTGCCGCGAGAATCCCGCGACAAGACCTTCCAGCTCAGGCTCGTGCCCGGCATGGGCCCGGAACGCCCGTCCTACTTCTTGATCCAGGAGAACATGGAGCGAATCTTCTCGCCGGTGACCTCGATGGGGTGGGTGTTGATGGCCTCACGCTGCTCGAGGAGCCACTTGTGGTCGTTGTTGCAGTCGTCGACGAACTCCTGCGCGAACTCGCCGTTCTGGATGCGCTTGAGGATGAGCTTCATGGCCTCGCGCGACTCGTCGTTGATGACCTTGGGGCCGGCGTAGTACTCGCCGTACTCGGCGGTGTTGGAGATGGAGTAGTTCATGAAGTGGATGCCGGACTCGTACATGAGGTCGACGATCATCTTCATCTCGTGGTAGCACTCGAAGTAGGCGAGCTCCTCGGGGTAGCCGGCCTCGGTCAGGGTCTCGAAGCCCGCCTTGACGAGCTCGACGAGGCCGCCGCAGAGAACGGCCTGCTCACCGAAGAGGTCCTCCTCGGTCTCCTGGGCGAAGGTCGCCTTGATGATGCCGGAGCGGGCGCCGCCGACGCCCCAACAGTAGGCCAGCGCGATGTCCCAGGCGTCGCCGGTGGCGTCCTGGTAGACGCAGGCGAGGTCGGGCACGCCGGAGCCCTCGGTGAACTGACGGCGGACGATGTGGCCGGGGCCCTTAGGGGCGCACATGATGACGTTGACGTCCTCGGGGGCCTTGATGTAGCCGTAGTGGATGTTGAAGCCGTGGGCAAACGCCAGGGTGTCGCCGGGCTTCAGGTGATCCTTGATGTGCTCCTCGTAGACCTTGGGCTGGGTCTCGTCGGGGGTCAAGATCATGATGACGTCGGCTTCCTCGGCCGCGGTGTCCATGTCGACGACCTTGAGGCCAGCCTCGGCGGCCTTCTGCGCAGAGGCAGAGCCCTCACGCAGGCCAACGCGCACGTCGCAGCCGGAGTCCATGAGGTTAAGCGCGTGGGCGTGGCCCTGAGAGCCGTAGCCGATGATGGCGATCTTCTTGCCCTGGATGACCTCGGGCTTGCAGTCGTTCTCGTAGTAGATGGTGACGGCCATGCTTAAAACTCCTTAGTCTTGTGGTGCTTCTTGCAGTGCGTATTCCAACCGCCTGGCCTGGCGGGAGAAACCAATCGTCGGGCGTCGAGAAGCCCGGGGCGCGTCAGGGGCGGCCTTACGCGTCGTGGCCGCGGCCCATCGCGATCTTGCCGGTGCGCGTGAGCTGGCGGATGCCATAGCCGCGGAACAGGTCCTCCATGGCGTCGAGCTTGGACTCGTTGCCGGTGGCCTCGATGGTGAGGGTGTTCTTGCCGACGTCGACGACCTTCGCGCGGAAGACGTTCGCGATCTCGATGATCTCGTGCCTGCGGTCCGGCGACGCCTGGACCTTGAAGAGCACGAGCTCGCGCTCGACGGCGTCCTCCTCGGTGAGGTCGCTGATGTGGTAGACGCTCACGAGCTTGTGGAGCTGCTTGGTGATCTGCTCGAAGCCGAGCTCGTCGGCCTCGACGATGATGGTCATGCGCGAGAGGCTCTCGTCCTCGGTGGGGGCCACCGTGAGCGACTCGATGTTGAAACCGCGGCGCGAGATCATGCCCGTGACGCGCGAGAGCACGCCGGACTTGTTCTCGACGGTCACGCTCAGGATGTGCTTGGAGGCGTAGGAGTCGGCCATGCTACTCCCCTCCCTTCGAATCGTCGCTGTCCTCGAAGTCGGCGGCGTGGCCGCCCTTGCGGTGGAGCTTGCCGAAGCCCTTCTCGGACACGCGGACTCCGCCCAGGGTGACGTCGAGCGCGCCGATGATGTCGTCGATGGGGGCGCCGGGGGCGACCATCGGGTAGACGGTCTGGTCGCGCGGGATCATGACGTCGAGCAGGTACGGCACCTCGGAGGCGAGCATCTCGTCGAGGGCCTCGTCGATCTCCTCCGGCTTGGTGATGCGCCTGGCCCTCCAGCCATACGCGTCGGCGAGCTTGACGAAGTCGGGGTTGTCGGCGAGCTCGGTGAAGCTGTAGCGCTTGTTGTAGAAGAGGCTCTGCCACTGGTGGACCATGCCGAGCGCGCGGTTGTCGATGACCATGACCTTGACGTTGGCGCCGTTGATGGCGGCGGTGGCCATCTCCTGGGTGTTCATCTGGAAGGAGCCGTCGCCCGCGACGCAGACGACCTCGCAGTCGGGGCAGCCGAACTTCGCGCCGATCGCCGCGGGGAAGCCGAAGCCCATGGTGCCGAGGCCGCCGGAGCTGATGAAGGTGCGCGCGTGCTCGCGGTGGATGTTCTGGTGCGCCCACATCTGGTGCTGGCCGACCTCCGTCGTGACGATGGACGCCTCGGGGTCGAGCTTGTCGGAGAGCTTGTGGAGCACGACCTCGGGCGCGATGGCGTCGGGATAGTCGGCGAAATCGCTCGTGTAGAAGGGCCAGCGGTCGCGCCAGGAGAAGACGTCCTTGACCCACTCCCCGTCGATGGGCTGCGCCTCTTTCCTGGTCAGGCGGTCGTTCAGGGCCCCCAAGACCACCTTCGCGTCGCCGACGATCGGCACATCGGGGTTGATGATCTTGCCGATCTCGGCAGGGTCGATGTCGATGTGGATGACCTTGGCGTGGGGCGCGAACTCGGAGACCTTGCCGGTGACGCGGTCGGAGAAGCGCGCGCCGACGGCGATGAGAAGGTCGCACTCCGTCACGGCCATGTTCGCGTACTTGGAGCCGTGCATGCCCACGGGGCCAAGGTTCAGCGGGTTGGAGCAGCGCATGGCGCCCTTGCCCATGAGGGAGGTGACCA
>CAVJHQ010000021.1:0-26364 GCA_963649365.1 Alloprevotella sp. | reverse complement strand
ATCGAGAGCCTGCTCATCCAGCAGATCGAGTTCTGCACCACGCTCGTGCTCAACAAGGTCGACACCGTGACGCCCGAGCAGGTCAAGGAGCTCAAGGCCATCGTGCGCGGCCTGCAGAAGAACGCCGTGATCGTGGAGGCCGAGCAGGGCGACGTGCCGCTCTCCGAGCTGCTCGACACCGGGCGCTTCAGCTTCAACGACGCCTACAACTCCGCCGCGTGGGTCGAGGCCATGGAGCACCCCGAGGAGCACGACGACCCCGAGGTCCTCGAGTACGACATCGAGACCTTTGTCTACGCGCGCCGCAAGCCCTTTGACCTCGAGAAGTTCACCAAGTTCGTGGAGTACGACTGGCCCGACGAGGTCATTCGCGTCAAGGGCCCGCTGTGGCAGGCCTCAAACCCCGACATGTGCTATATCTTCGAGCAGGCCGGCCACCAGATGCGCATGATGGAAAACGGCCTCTTTGTGGACTCCGCCCCCGCAGACGAGAAGGAGCGCATCTTCGCCCAGAACCCCGAGATTAAGGAGTACTGGGACGACGAAGTGGGCGACCGCGAGACCCGCCTGTGCATCATCGGCCGCCACATGGACAAGGATGCCGTCATCGCCTCCCTCGACGCCTGCCTGACCGACTGGCACCGCGAGGAGTAGGGTCCGTCTACGCACAACGATGAAACGTCCGGCCGGCGCGCGTGCGTCGGCCGGCTCTTTTTAGGTAAGCAGGCGGTCACACGGGCGCCGCGGCGCGCCTGCTAAAATGATCGCGATGCAAGCGTATGGGACGAGAGGGGGCGCGACGCGTGGCAGAGTCTCAGGAGACCAAGCGGACCGACAACCGCGTGTGCGCGGGCGCGGGGCACAACTGCGCCTTCAGCCGCGCCGGCAGCTCCTGCATGGACAACATCCGCCTGTTTGCCGACCTGCCCGTCGAGGCCAAGCGCGAGCTGCTCGCATGCTCGCGGCACTCCTCCCATGCCCAGGGCTCCATCATCGTGCACGAGGGCGACCCCATCGAGTCGATCATCGTGGTGCGCGCGGGGCGCATCAAGACCTTCCGCAGCAGCTCGAACGGCGAGGAGTACGTGCTCGACGTCCTGCACGACGGCCAGGCGCTCTGGCACGGCATGTTTTTAGCCGAGCACATCTACCGCTACTCCGTGGAGTGCCTCACGCCCGTGCAGCTCTGCCGCATCCACCGCGCCGACTTCGAGAACCTGCTCGCCCACCACCCCGACGTGGCGCTCGGCCTCATCCGTATGGTGACCACCGAGCTTGACGTGGCCGAAGAGAAGATCATGATGCTCTCCATCCGCGACCCGCGCCGCCGCCTGGCCGAGTACCTGCTGCTGCGCGACCGCCAGTGCGCCGGCCCCGAGATCCGCCTCAAGCTCGAAGACATCGCCAGCTCGGTAGGCCTGCGCCCCGAGACGGTGAGCCGCAACATCGCCCGCTTTGTGCGCGAGGGCCTGATCGAGCGCCCCGGGCGCGGACGCCTGCGCGTGCTGGATCCGGAGGGGCTCAGGGCCGTCTCGGAACTGGAAGACTAACCCCCTCTTCCCCACCCGCTGTGCGCGCAGACAAACCCCCTTGTACGCATATGCGGCGGCCGCTCTACAAATCCGTAGACAACCACATCGTTTCCATGATATTTCGCACTTACTTGATTCTAATCAAGGAACGCGCCCGCGCCGCTTAGTACATTTCAACCGTATTGACGCATGCCCGCGGGCGCGACGGACGGAAGGAGCGACGATGCAGGGACTGGTTCACTCGACTGAATCATTTGGATCGGCCGACGGCCCCGGTGTTCGCTATATCGTCTTCCTCAAAGGCTGCCCCATGCGCTGCGCCTACTGCCACAACCCCGACACGTGGAACGGTCAGGGCGGCACCCCCACCGACGTCGACGACCTGCTCGACACCGCCGAGCGTTACCGCGGCTACTGGGGTCCCGAGGGCGGTATCACCGTCTCGGGCGGCGAGGCCCTCTCTCAGATCGATTTTGTGACCGAGCTGTTCGAGCACGCGCACAAGCGCGGCATCAACACCTGCCTCGATACCTCGCTCGCGCCCTTTACGCGCGAGGAGCCGTGGTTTGGCAAGTTCAACCAGATGCTCGACGCCTGCGACCTTATCCTGGCCGACATCAAGCATATCGATGCCGAGCAGCACAAGAAGCTCACCGGGCGCGACAACGCAAACATCCTGGACGGCCTTCGCTACCTAAGCGAGGCGGGCCAGCCCGTCTGGATCCGCCACGTGCTGGTTCCGGGCATCACCGATGTCGACGAATATCTCTACCGCACACGCGACTTTATCGCCCAGCTGCAAAACGTCCAGCGCATCGAGGTGCTTCCGTACCACACGCTGGGCATCTTTAAGTGGGATGAGCTGGGCATCCCCTACACACTGCGCGACGTCGACCCCCCGACGCCGGAGCGCACGCAGCGTGCGCAGGCGATTCTTCGGGGCGAGATGTAGGTAATCACCGTCCTGGCAAGTGGAGCCAGGGCGAGAAAAAACAAGGAGGCATACATGGCACTACGCGACGAGTGGAACGGCTTCAAGGGTGGTCACTGGGTGGACGACATCAACGTCCGCGACTTCATCCAGCGCAACTACACCGAGTACACCGGCGACGACTCCTTCCTCGAGGGCCCCACTGCCGCGACCGACACCCTGTGGGGTAAGGTCCAGGAGCTCCAGGCTGCCGAGCGCGCCAACAACGGCGTTCTCGAGTGCGAGACCGAGATCGTTTCCGGTCTGACCGCTTACGGCCCGGGCTACATCGGCGAGGACACCAAGGAGCTCGAGAAGGTCGTCGGCCTGCAGACCGACAAGCCGCTGAAGCGCGCCTTCATGCCCTACGGTGGCATCAAGATGGCCCAGCAGGCTGCCGAGAACTACGGCTTCCATGTCAACGACAAGTTCGACAAGATCTTCAACGAGTACCACAAGACCCACAACCAGGGCGTCTTCGATGCGTACACGCCTGAGATGCGCGCTGCCCGCCACTCCCACGTCATCACCGGTCTGCCCGACACCTACGGCCGCGGCCGCATCGTCGGCGACTACCGTCGTGTCGCCCTCTACGGTATCGACCGCCTGATCGCCGGCAAGAAGGAAGACCTCGCCAACTGCGGCGATCGCACCATGACCGACGCCGTCATCCGTCAGCGCGAGGAGATCACCGAGCAGATCCGCGCCCTCATGGGCATGAAGAAGATGGCCGAGGCCTACGGCTACGACATCTCCAAGCCGGCTACCACCGCCGCCGAGGCCGTCCAGTGGCTGTACTTCGGCTACCTGGCCGCCATCAAGACCCAGAACGGCGCCGCCATGTCCGTGGGCCGCGTCTCCACCTTCCTGGACATCTACATCCAGCGCGACCTCGAGGCCGGCAAGATCACCGAGGCCGAGGCCCAGGAGCTCATCGACCACCTGGTCCTGAAGCTGCGCATGGTCAAGTTCGCCCGCATCCCCTCTTACCAGGCCCTCTTCTCTGGCGACCCCGTGTGGGCCACCCTTGAGGTCGCTGGCCTTGGCCAGGACGGCCGTAGCCTCGTCACCAAGAACGACTACCGCTTCCTGCACACCCTCGAGAACATGGGTCCCGCTCCCGAGCCCAACCTGACCGTTCTCTACAGCAAGCGCCTGCCCGAGAACTTCCGCAAGTACGCCGCTAAGATCTCGGTCACCACTTCTTCCATCCAGTACGAGAACGACGACGTCATGCGTCCGGTCTGGGGCGACGACTACTCCATCTGCTGCTGCGTCTCTGCTACCGAGACCGGCAAGGAGATGCAGTTCTTTGGCGCTCGTGCCAACCTTGCCAAGTGCCTCAACTACGCCATCAACGGCGGCAAGGACGAGAAGTTCATGGACAAGCAGGGCAACCACATGCAGGTCGGCCCGGAGTACACCCCGGTTACCTCCGAGTACCTCGACTACGACGAGGTCATGCACAAGTTCGACCTCATGATGGACTGGCTGGCCGAGCTGTACGTCAACATCCTGAACCTCATCCAGTACATGCACGACAAGTACTACTATGAGGCCGCCGAGATGGCCCTTATCGACACCAACGTCCGCCGCACCTTCGCGACCGGCATCGCTGGCTTCTCTCACGTCGTCGACTCCATCTCCGCGATGAAGTACGCCAAGGTCAAGACCATCCGCGACGAGCAGGGCATCGTCGTCGACTACGAGGTCGAGGGCGACTTCCCGAAGTACGGCAACGACGACGACCGCGTCGACGACATCGCCGTCTGGCTGCTCAAGGCGTTCATGTCCAAGATCGCCAAGCACCACACCTACCGCGACTCCGAGCCGACCACCTCGATCCTGACGATCACCTCCAACGTGGTCTACGGCAAGGCCACCGGCGGCACCCCCGACGGCCGCAAGGCGTTCACCCCGTTCGCCCCGGGCGCCAACCCCGCCTACGGCGCCGAGCAGAACGGCCTGCTTGCCTCCCTCAACTCCGTCGCCAAGCTCCCGTACGAGTACGCTCTCGACGGCATCTCCAACACGCAGACCATCAACCCGTCTGCCCTGGGCAACGACGACGAGCAGCGCACCGCCAACCTCGTCAACGTCCTCGACGGCTACTTCGAGCACGGCGCTCACCACCTCAACGTCAACGTCTTCGGCGTCGAGAAGCTCAAGGACGCCATGGAGCACCCGGAGAAGCCCGAGTACGCCAACTTCACCATCCGCGTCTCCGGCTACGCCGTTAAGTTCATCGACCTTACCCGCGAGCAGCAGCTCGACGTCATCGCCCGTACCTGCCACGAGAGCATGTAAGAGCAAGCACGTAGCTCAGCTGGCCGCATAGATTGATGCGACTTGGGCCCGCCTGCGATTGCAGGCGGGCCCTTTTTGTTACGGGGGATTCGTCCGAGGGCCGAAGGGGTGGCGCCATCTGGCCGCCATACACGTTAACGAGGCTGTAGGAACTGGAAAACGGGGCCTCGAGGGCTTTTCGGATCATTTTTTCGAGATTCTGCTTGGATTATTCTGGTTTCGCCGGCCAGGAGAGGGGCCGCCAGCCTGGGTGAAGCAACAAATGGCCAGGAATTCTTCGTTTCCTGGCCCTAAATGGCCAATAAAACCTTTAATTGTGCACGCAGAATCTCGAAAAAGTGTGCAGGCGAGTCAGTGGCCGACTCCGAAGGGGGGCTTCGTTTGAGCCTTCGGCCGCGGCATCTACTCCGAGGCCACCCTCTTCAGGCCCTCGTGGTCGACGACGAGGATGCGGCCGCGCCCCGGACGCTCGACAAGGCCGTCGCGGACGAACTGCGCGATGTTGCGGCTCACGGTCTCCGGTCGCAGTCCCACCGACGCCGCGATGTCCTCGAGCTTGAGCCGGATTTCGGGCCCGGCGCAGCGGCGGTCGCGAATGAGCAGGTATTCGGCGAGCCTCTGTCTGGGATCGCGGATGGAGAGCATCATGATGCGCTCCTCCGCGTCGTCGAGCTCGGTCGTGACCATGCGGATAAGCCCGAGCGCCACGTCCGGGTGGTTGGCGAGCAGCGCCTCGAAGTCGGCGCGGTGGATGCGGCAGAGCTTGACGCGCGTGAGGCACTCGACCGAGTAGCGATAGATGTGGTCGGCCAGGAACATGCCGTGCCAGAGCGCTTGCCCGTCGTGCAGCACGTCGAGCACGTACTCCTCGCCGTCCGAGCTGGTGCGGAAGGTCTTAATGCGGCCCGAGCGCACGACGATGATGGACTCGATCACGTCGCCTTCGTGCACGATGATGGACCCGGAATCGTGCGTCGAGTGCCTTGAACAGGCAAGAAGCTCGCGCTTGGCGTCGACCGGCAGGTCGGCGAAGAGGCGGATGTTGTCCATGCAGGAGCTGCCCGCGCGGCTGAACGCGCAGTCGTGGCCCGCGCCCGCGCAGACGCGGTTGTCGGGCAAGGCGATGGTTTCGGCATTCTTGGCCATGGGGGCTCCTTCGGACGTGCTTCTCGCCATTTTATCGCCAGAGACGAAAAAACCGCCGCCCGCATTTGGCGGACGGCGGCTGCGGGCGTAAGTTCGCGCGCCTTAGCGCTCCCAGGTGGTAAGAAGCGCGTCGAGCTGGGCCTCGATCGAGGCGCGGTCCATGTGGCGGCCGATGATGCAGAGCTTGGTCTCGCGGTCGCCGACCTCGGGGTCCCAGGTGTCCAGGATCTCGGGCGTCTCGGCCAGGATCTGCTTCTTCTCGGCCTCGGGGGCGGAGTCGACGAACAGGCCGTTCTCCGAGAGGCGCATCTGGTGGCCGGCCTGCTCGAAGAGGTAGCACATGTCGGTGTTCAGCGTGGTCCACAGCACGCCCTTGGCGCGGACGACCTCGTCGGGCCAGTTGTACTCGACGTACTTCTGGAACAGCGCGTGGTCGAAGGGCTGGCGACGGTGGTAGACGAAGGTCTGGATGTCGTACTCGAGGACCTCGGGGTCGTCGTGCTCCTCGGGGTGCTCCATGGCCTCGATCCAGGCGGCGGAGTTGTAGGCGCGCATGAAGTCGAAGCGGTCGGTGTCGAGAAGCTCCTTGAGGTCGACCTCGCCCTCGACGGCCTCGACGATCACGGCCTCCTTCTGGAGGCTGCGCACGATGGCCTTGAGCTCGGCGAGCTGCTCGGGCGTCACGGTGTCGGTCTTGTTCAGGACGAGCGTGGAGCAGAACTCGATCTGCTGGATGAGCAGGCTCTCGATGTCGTCCTCGTCGATGTCGTCGGCAAGAAGGTCGCGCCCGCCGTTGAACTCGTCGTACATGCGCGCGCAGTCCACGACGGCGACGATGTTGTCGAGCGCGAGCTTGGGCTCGCCGCCGGCCTTCTCCTCGTCGCAGAAGGCGGAGATGGTGTAGGCGATGGGCACGGGCTCGCAGATGCCGGAGGCCTCGATGATGATGTAGTCGAAGTCGCCGGAGTCGGCGATGCTGGAGAGCTGGTTGGCGAGGTCGTCGGCCAGGGTGCAGCAGATGCAGCCGTTGGTCAGCGGGATGATGTCCTCGGCCTCGGTGAGGCCGCCGTCCTTGATGAGGCTGGCGTCGACGTTGACCTCGCCGATGTCGTTGACGATGACCGCGGCGCGGATGCCGCCGTCGTTGGAGAGGATGTGGTTGAGCAGCGTGGTCTTGCCGGCACCCAGATAACCGGTGAGCATCACGATCTTGACGGGCTTCTTAGCGGCCAATTGGGCCTCCTTCTGTCGTTGCCATAACGGCCCTATGGTACCCCGAAGAAGGGCGAATCGGATTCCCGGAGCGCCGAAAACAACGACCCACCTCGAAGACCGCTAAGATGGACATTCATGCAGCGCGGCGAAGAGGGCGACGAGGGAGCGATACATGGCAGGAGTGTTCCGCGAAGAAGCGCTCGAGCGCCGGGCCTCGCCTGAGCACCTGGACGACTACATCGTGGTCTCCAACCCGAGCGTCTGGATCGTCCTGGCGGCCATCGTCGCGTTTCTCGCCGGCTTCGGCATCTGGGCCGTCTTCGGCAGCGTCGCCGACGTCCAGAGCGCCGCTGTGAGCGTCGAGGGCGGGCAGGCGTACTGCTACGTCGACCAGAGCTACGCCTCCGAGCTCGACGCGGGCGACACCGTCACCGTCTCGGGCGTCGAGGGCAAGGTGGTCGCGGTCTTCTCGGAGCCCGTCCACGTCGGGTCGCTCTCGGACGACGAGGCGAGCGCCGTCGGAGCCTCCGGCGGCTGGGCGGTCAAGGCGAGCCTCTCCATCAACCTGCCCGACGGAACGTACGCCGGCAAGGTCACCCTCTCGAGGTTCGAGCCCATGGCCCTTCTCTTCAACAGGTCGTAGCCCATGGCGAGAAGACCTCAGAACAAGCCCTCCCAGCCCGGCCGCATGGCCGCGAAGGTCCCCCAGGTCATGCAGATGGAGACCCTGGAGTGCGGCGCCGCCGCGCTCGCGATGGTCTGCGCCTACTACGGCAAGTGGCTGCCCTTGGAGCAGGTTCGCGCCGACTGCGGCGTCTCTCGCGACGGCTCCACGGCCCTGAACATGGTCAAGGCGGCGCGCTCCTACGGCCTCGACGCCCGCGGCTACCGCTACAGCCCCGAGGCGCTGCGGCGCGAGGGCGTCTTTCCCTGCATCGCGCACATGGGCTTCTCGCACTTCGTCGTCCTGCGCGGCTTCAAGGGCGAGAAGGTCTACGTCAACGACCCGTCGGCCGGCTCGACCACCCTCTCGTTCGAGGACTTCGACAAGGACTTCACCGGCGTGGTCCTCCAGTTCCGGCCGACGGACGCCTTCGAGCCCGGCGGCGAGCCCGCCTCGATCAAGGACTTCGCGCTCCAGCGGCTCGGCGGGGCAAGAAGCGCGCTCGCCTTCGTGGCCCTCACGAGCGCCATCGTCTCGCTGCTGGGCATCGTTACCCCGGTTTTCTCGCAGGTCTTCCTGGACCGGCTGCTCACGGGGCGAAACCCGGACTGGGCGCCCGCGTTCCTGGCGCTTCTGGCCGTCGTGTGCGCGGTCCAGGTGATCGTCTCGGCGCTTAACAGCACGTATCTTATGCGGGTCGAGGGCAAGATGTCGGCCTCGGCCAACTCGGCCTTCCTCTGGAAGGTGCTCCACATGCCGATGGAGTTCTTCTCGCAGCGCATGACCGGCGACATCGTCCAGCGCATGGGCACGAATTCCCATATCGCCGAGCAGCTCACGCAGCAGCTCGCCCCGCTCCTGGTCCAGTTCGTCATGCTCTTCGTCTACCTGGTCCTTATGGTCCGCTACTCCGCGGTGCTCGCGTGCGCGGGCATCGCCTCGATGGTCGTCGACCTCATCGCCGCCCGCGTGATCTCCGAGAAGCGCGTGAACGCCTCGCGCGTGATGACGCGCGACCAGGCGAGCCTCTCGTCCACCTCGATGGCGGCGATCTCGATGATCGAGACCTTGAAGGCGCAGGGCGTCGAGCCGGGTTTCTTCCGCCGCTGGGCCGGCTTCCAGGCGAGCGTCAACAAGAGCAACGTCGAGCTCCAGAGGATGGGCACCACCTACGGCCTGGTCCCGCAGCTCGTGACCCTGCTGTGCGACTCCGCGATCCTGGCCGTGGGCGTGTGGCTCATCCTCAAAGGCGAGTTCACCACGGGCGCGCTTCTTGCCATGCAGGCGCTTATCCAGCGGTTCTACTCCCCGGCGCAGTCGCTCATCGGCTTCATGCAGGTCATGCAGGAGCTCCGCACGGACATGGAGCGCATCAAGGACGTCATGGAGTACCCGTCCGACCCGCTTGCGACGGATGCCGCGGGATGCGGCGGCGCGGCGGGCGAGAAGGACCCGCAGGGCGCCGCCGCGGCCGCGGGCGTCGACGGCCACTCGTCCGCCGGCGACGCGAAGAAGGGCCTCGGCCTGGGCAAGCTCCGCGGCGACCTGCGGCTCGAGCACGTGACCTTCGGCTACTCCAGGCTCTCCGAGCCCGTGGTCCGGGACCTGAGCCTCCACGTGAGGCCGGGCGGCTGCATAGCCCTGGTGGGGCCCTCCGGCTGCGGCAAGTCGACCATCTCAAAGCTCGTGGCCGGGCTGTACACGCCTTGGGAGGGCTCGATCCTGGTCGACGGCGTGCCGCTCGCCCAGATTCCGCGCTCGGTCCGCTGCGGGTCCATCGCCGTCATCGACCAGGACGTCGTCCTGTTCCGGGACACCATCGGCAACAACATCCGCCTGTGGGACCCGACCATCGAGGACTTCGAGGTCATCCTCGCCGCGCGCGACGCGCAGATACACGACGACATCATGCAGCGCGAGGGCGCCTACGGGCACGTGCTCGCCGAGGACGGCCGCGACCTCTCGGGCGGGCAGCGCCAGCGCATCGAGATCGCCCGCGCACTCGCGATGGATCCCACGCTGCTGATCATGGACGAGGCCACGAGCGCGCTCGACGCGAAGACCGAGGCCGACGTCATGGCGGCCGTCCGCGCGCGCGGCATCACGCTGCTCGTGGTCGCCCACCGGCTCTCGACTGTCCGCGACGCGGACGAGATCGTGGTCCTGGAGCGCGGGGAGGTCGTGCAGCGCGGCACGCACGAGGAGCTCTATGCGCAAGACGGGGCCTACGCGCGCCTCGTCTCGCAGGAATAGGTGGCCCATGGGTTGGTTCGAGAGCCAGATCGAGGAGCGCCGCCGCTCCGACGAGCAGCTGCTCGAGGAGTCGCTGCGGGCCATCTCCGACGCCGTCGTCGGCAAGGCCCGCCCCGGCGGCTCCGACGCCGCGGCGCAGGCGCAGGCCGCCCTCGAGGCGGTGCTCGCCTACTACGGCGCCAAGCTGCCGGAGGGCGTCGAGCTTGCCGGCGACGAGGGCATCATCGAGGTCGTCGAGGGGCGCCTGGCCCCCACCGGGCTCATGGCCCGCCCCGTGCGCCTGACCCGCGGCTGGCACAAGGACGCCGTGGGCGCGTTCATCGGCTTTACCGAGGAGGACGTGCCCGTGGCGCTGCTGCCGCGCGTCCGCGGCGGCTATTCGGTCCTCTCGCCGGCCACCGGTTCGCTGGAGCCCGTGTCCACGACGCGGATCAAGCTCAAGGAGGAGGCCTACTGCTTCTACCGGCCGCTTCCCGCCCGCGCCATTACCGCACGCGACCTCGTCGCCTACTCGCTGCGCTCGCTCGACCGCGGCGACTACGCGCTCGTCGTCCTCGCCACCCTTGCGGCCACCTTGCTCGGCATGCTGGTCCCCACCGTCAACCAGGTCATCTTCGGGCCCGTGATCGATTCCGGCGACACGCGGCTCCTCTTCCCGGCCGTCTCGCTGCTGCTCGGGGCGTCCGTGGCGCAGCTCTTGCTGGGCGCCGTGCGCGGCCTCGTGATGTCGCGCATCCAGACCAAGCTCACGCTGCCCCTGGAAGCCGCCGTCATGATGCGGCTGCTCTCGCTGCCCACCTCGTTTTTCCGCGGCCAGCAGACCGGCGACTTGGCCTCGAAGCTCGGCGTGATCACCTCCGCGGCCGGCATCCTGCAGAACGCGATTCTCTCCACGTCGCTGAGCTCGGTCTTCTCGCTCGCCTACATCGCGCAGATAGCGAGCTTCGCGCCGGCGCTGGTGGTCCCCGCGCTCACGGTCATCGCCGTGACCACGGCCTTCTCGATCGTGCTCGTCTTCGTGCGCCAGGCCTACTCCCGACAGGTCTACGCCCTTTCCGGCAAGCTGAGCGGCTGGCAGTACTCGATCATCAACGGCATCCAGAAGATCAAGCTCTCGGGCGCCGAGACCCGCGCCTTCGCCAAGTGGGCCAACGGCTACGCCGAGATCGCGAACCTCGAGCTCAACGGCCCCAGGCTGCTCAGGTACTCGTCGGTCATCGGAACCGCCATATCGTTGGCGGGAACCCTGGCCTTCTACTCCGCCTCCCTGGCGGGCGGGGTCACCGTTTCGGAGTACATGGCCTTCGCGTCCGCCTTCGGCATGGTGAGCGCCGCGTTCTCCTCGCTCACCTCCACGGCGGGCCAGCTCGCCGTGGTCAAGCCGAGCCTCGAGTGCGTGAAGCCGATGATGGACGCCGTCCCCGAGTCCTCGGAGGGCAAGAGGAGCGTGCGGCGTCTTTCCGGCGCCTTCGAGCTCGACCACGTCACGTTCTCCTACGAGGACAGCGACCGGGTGGTGCTCGACGACCTGAGCCTCTCGGTCAAGGCCGGCAGCTACGTGGCCGTCGTCGGAAAGACGGGCTGCGGAAAGTCGACCCTCATGCGCATACTCCTGGGCTTCGAGCAGCCCGAGCGCGGCGCGGTGAGCTACGACCGCTGCGACCTCCGCTCGCTCGACGTGCGCAGCGTCCGTCGCAACATCGGCGTCGTGCTCCAGGACGGCAAGCTCTTCGCCGGGTCCATCTACGACAACATCGCCATCAGCTGCCCCGGCCTCACGCAGCAAGAGGCCTGGGAGGCGGCCGAGATGGCGGGTCTCGCCGACGACATCCGCGCCATGCCCATGGGCATGCAGACCATGGTCACGGACGGCGGCGGGGGCATCTCGGGCGGTCAGCGCCAGCGGCTCATGATTGCCCGCGCCGTGGCCGGAAAGCCGCGCATCCTCATGTTCGACGAGGCCACGAGCGCGCTCGACAACGTCACGCAGCGCATCGTGAGCGAGAGCCTCGGCGCGCTCAAGTGCACGCGCCTCGTGATCGCGCACCGGCTCTCCACTATCCGCCGCTGCGACCGCATCGTGCTGCTCGACGGCGGAAGGATCGCCGAGGACGGCACCTACGAGGAGCTCATGGAAAGAAACGGCCTGTTCGCCGAGCTCGTCAGCCGGCAGCAGGTCTAGGGGCGTTTCTTGGCCGCAACTCTGGCGATGCTGCGTGCCTTGCGCTTCTTGCGGCGGTACTATCTTTGGTTGGCCTACCCTAATGAGCGATGGGGCGCCGCCGGGCGCCCTCCGAAGAAAGGACCCAAGCATGGCACTCGATATTCAGAAGACCGTCGACGGCGGCAACGTGACCCTGGCCCTCGGCGGCCGTCTCGACACCGCCACCTCCCCTGAGCTCGAGGCCGTTCTCGACGAGGTCCTGCCTGAGGCCACCGACCTCGTGTTCGACCTCGCCAAGCTCGAGTTCATCTCGTCCTCCGGCCTGCGCCTGATCCTGCGCGCCCAGAAGACCATGAACACCCAGGGCTCCATGCGCCTCACCCACGTCTGCGACGCCGTGATGGAGATCTTCGACATCACCGGCTTCATGGACTTCCTCGTCATCGAGTAGCGACCCCGCTGCTTTTCCCATGGCCCCCGTCCTCATAGTCCAGGCCCTGCTGCCCGGCATCGTCGCGCTGAGCTTCTCGCTGCTTGACCGGACGGCCGCATGGCGCGGCGTGCCGGAGTGGGCGCGTCAGCTCTGCTATGGCGTGGGCTTCGGGTTGGTGGCCGTCTTTGCCACCGAGACGGGCGTGCGCGTGGTCGACGGCGGCGTGGTCAACGTCCGCGACGCGGCGCCCATCGTGGCGAGCCTCGCCTTCGGGTGCCCCGCGGGCATCATCGCCGGCCTGATCGGCGGCCTCGAGCGCTGGCTCTGCGTGCTGTGGGGCGGGGGAGCGACCACGCGGCTCGCGTGCTCGGTGAGCACGGTCATCGCCGGCCTCGGCTCCGCGGCCCTGCGCAAGCTCGTGTTCGACGACCGGCCCCCGGCCATGGGCTACGCGATAGCCATCGGCATCACCGCCGAGACGCTGCACATGCTCCTCGTGCTTCTCACCAACATGGAGGACCTCGACGTCGCCTTCGAGTACGTGCAGGGCTGCAGCGACCAGATGATCATCCTCGTGGGCCTGGCCACGGGCATCGCCTTGATCGGCCGCGGCTACGTCAACCACGAGCGGATGTTCACCCGTCCCCCGTACCTGATCAACGACCTGGGCATCAGGCTCTTCCTCACGGTGCTCGTGACCTTCAGCGCCGTGACGTGGTTCACGGTCGACATCACGGGCAGGGTCTCCGAGAGCCAGGCGGCGAAGACCCTCGAGCTCAGCATCGAGGACGTGACGACCGAGATCAGGCTTTGGGGCTGGGATGACCTCGTCGGGGTCAACCCGCTGTGGCGCATCCAGCAGACCGGCGCGGTCATCGTGTACGACCGCTACAACGGCGTCGTCCTCTCGAAGAGGGGCCGCGACCTCGACGTCCGGAACGGCGAGGTCATCGCGGACGCCCCGGACAAGTTCGAGGACGACGAGCTCTACGAGCTCACGATCTTCGGCAAGAAGAGCTACGCGATGCACCACTCCTACCAGACGTGCTCGATCGTCGCGTTTCTTCCCGTGGCGGAGGCCGACTACTTCTCGGACGTGATCACGTACCTGACGGTCTTCATGGAGATCCTGGTCCATGCCTCGCTCTTCATCATCCTGTTCCAGCTTATGCGCAAGCGTGTGGTCGAGAAGCTCAACTACGTGGGCGGCTCGCTCGACGCCATCGCGGCGGGCCAGCTGGACACCGTCGTCGACGTGCGCACGCACCAGGAGTTCTGCACGCTCTCGGACGACATCAACGCCATGGTCGCCTCGCTCCGGGAGTTCATCTCGGAGGCGGAGCATCGCCGCGACTCCGAGCTCGAGCTCGCCCAGCATATCCAGCACAGCTCCCTGCCGAACGTCTTCCCGCCGTTCCCCGGGCGCAAGGACATCGACCTGTACGCCACCATGAACACGGCGCGCGAGGTCGGCGGCGACTTCTACGATTTCTTCCTGCTCAACAGCCACGTGCTCGTGTTCCTCATCGCCGACGTCTCGGGCAAGGGCGTGCCCGCGGCGCTCTTTATGATGAAGGCCAAAAGCGAGATCCACTCCCTCATGGAGAGCGGCCTCGGCGTCGACGAGGCCTTTACCGAGGCGAACCGCCGCCTGTGCGAGGCCAACGACCTCGACATGTTCGTCACGGCGTGGCTCGGCAAGCTCGACCTCGAGACGGGGACGCTCTCGTACGCGAACGCGGGGCATAACCCGCCGCTGGTCAAGTACCCCAACGGCACCTGGAGATACCTGCGCGACGAGCGCCCGAACCTCGTGCTCGCGGGCATAGAGGGCACCCGCTACCAAAAGAAGGTGCTCATGCTCGAGCCGGGTTGCAGAATGTACCTGTATACGGACGGCGTGACCGAGGCCTGCGACGTCGATGACTCGATGTATGGGGAGGGCCGATTGGAAATGCAGCTGAATGCCCAGGACGGCGACGATCCCCGGGCCCTTTGCGAGTCGGTGCTCGACTCCGTGAGGGAGTTCTCGCAGGGCGCCGAGCAGTCCGACGACATCACCATGCTGGCGGTTGACGTGCGCGCCATGCGCGGGACCGAGAGGATCGTCACGCGGGCGAACAGAGGCTCCATCGTTCTTATCAGCGAGTTCCTCGACGCGCGCCTGCACAACCTCGGCGTCACGCCGCGCGTGGCCAACCGCGTGCAGGTCGTCGCCGACGAGATCTACTCCAACATCTGCCGCTACAGCGGGGCCGACCGCGCGGTGGTGTCCGCCGTCCGCGAGGGAGGGGAGCTTCTCGTCGAGTTCTGCGACAATGGGGCCGAGTTCGACCCCACCGCCCATGGAGAGCCCGACACCACCCTCTCGGTCGAGGAGCGCCCCATCGGCGGCCTGGGCATCCACATGGTGCGCAGGATGACGACGTCGATGAGGTATCACCGTGTGCACGACGCGAACATCCTCATCCTCGCGTTCGCGCTCAAGTAACGCGCCGGATGTGGCCGCGGCGCCGCGCGCCGCCTTATGGGAAAGGGAGGGAAGATGGACCTGAAGAGTCGCATCATCCTGGAGGACTACCGAAAGAACCGCGACGATTTCACCCTGATCGGCGAGATCGTGCACAAGAAGCTCGACGCCCTCGCCGCCGAGTCCGGCATCCGCACCTTCCAGGTGCAGCACCGCGTGAAGGGCGAGAAGTCCCTTGCCGGCAAGCTCGTAAGGCGCGGCGGCTGGTACGACAACTTCGAGCAGCTCACCGATATCATGGGCGCCCGCGTGATCTGCTACTTCAACGACGACGTCGACCGCATGGGCGCGCTCGTCGAGAAGGAATTCGTCATCGACCGCGAGAACTCGAGCGATAAGCGCCAGCTCATCGACGCGGAGTCCTTCGGTTACCTGAGCCTGCACTACATCGCGAGCCTGCCGAAGTCCGAGGAGTACCCCGAGGAGCTCTGCCGTTGGCGCTTCGAGATCCAGATCCGCACCTGCCTGCAGCACATCTGGAGCGACATCGAGCACGACACCGGCTACAAGTCGGAGTTCGGCGTGCCCCGCGCCGTTCAGCGCGGCTACGCGCGCATCAGCGCCCTTCTCGAGCTCGCCGACGACGAGTTCGTGCGCATGCGCGACCTCATGAGCGACTACACGGAGTCCGTGCGCCGGAGCATCATCGACGACACCGCCGAGGACGTGCCCATCGACACCGTGTCGCTCAACGAGTACGTGCGCAACAACAAGCGCATGCGCGCGCTGCTGGCGCGCATGGCGGCCGATTCCGGGGCGCAGATCGAGGAGTGCGACCCGGGCGCTTACGTGGCGCAGCTTGGTTGGCTCGGGATCAAGACCATCGGCGGCATTTCTCGCCTGCTCGCGCAGAACGAGGAGATGGCCTGCAAGCTGCTGAGCCGCGCGCTCGAGTCGACCGACCTCGACATCATCTCGTCCTCCACCGGCCTGCGCTATCTCTGCAACGCGGAGGTCTGCCGCCGCGGGCTGAGCGCCGAGGAGATCGGGGAGTTCTTGGCGTTGGGGCTCAGCAACGCCGGCCGCGCGCAGACGCGCGCAAAGTACCTTAAGCGTGTTTATGAGGAGTTGAGCGAGTAACCATGGCAACTAAGCCCACGGAGGACAGCCCCTACTACATCCGAGCCATCGCCTTCGCGACCGAGAAGCACGCGAAGCAGGTGCGCATGGGCGGCATGCCCTATATCGTGCACCCCATCGCGGTGGCCGACATCGTCAACTGCTGGGGGTACGGGCGCGACTACATCATCGCGGCCTTCTTCCACGACCTTCTGGAGGACACCGACGCCACCGACGAGGAGATCCTCGAGATCGGCGGGCCGAAGGTCCTCGAGGCCGTCCGCGCCCTTACCAAAAGCGAGAACTACGTGATGAGCGAGTACGTCGAGGGGATCATGGCCAACGACATCGCGCGCGTGGTCAAGGCGGCCGACCGCCTGCACAACCTGCGCTGCGCCGTCCTGGCCCCCGAGGACTTCAAGCACCGCTACGTGCTCGAGACCCTCGACTGGTATATGGACCTGTGCCCCGAGATCCCGCCGGCGGTGCGGCACCTGGCCTCCACCATGGAGCAGCCGATCTACGAGGCGCCGATGGATTACGGCAACATCGACGACTGGAAGGCCGTCAAGGCCGAGTAGCCTCCGGCCTTTCTCAGGCATCGCCTATTTGGAAAGAAGCCCGCGGCGAGCAACGTAAGCGGCGGCAGGGGAGGCGCGGGCCTCGCCTGCCGCCGCTTCGCGTCAGCCCTCGTAGCGCAGCGCGAGGATGGTTATGTCGTCGGCCTGCTCGGCCTCGCCGGCGTAGGCGGCCACGTCCTTCTTGACGTCTTCGACGAGCTCGCCCGGGGTCTGATGCGGGTCGAGGCCGGCGACGAGCCCGTACAGCCGGTCGTCGCCGTAGCAGCGCTCGTCCAGGTCGATGGCCTCCGTCACGCCGTCGGTGTAGAGCAGCAGCGTGTCCCCGGGGCTCATCTGCAGCTGCTTGCCGCGGTACTCGATGTCCTCGAAGCTGCCCAGGAAGAAGCCCGAGCGCTCGCGCAGCCACTCGACGCTGCCGTCGGCGCGGCGCATGAGCGGCGGGTTGTGGCCGCCGTTCGAGTAGTCGAGCTTGCCCGTCTTCGTGTCGAGGACGCCGAGCCAGACCGTGACGAACATCTCCTCGTCGTTGTTCTGCGCGAGGCCGTTGTTGGCGAGCGTCATCGACTCGGCCGCCTCGACGCCCAGCGTCAGGAGCTGGCGCAGCAGGGTCTTCGCGTGCATCATGAAGAGCGCGGCGGGGACGCCCTTGCCCGAGACGTCGGCGATCAAAAACGCGCAGCGCCTCTCGTCGACCATGAAGAAGTCGTAGAAGTCGCCGCCCACGGCCTTGGCCGGGTGCATGGACGCCGCGATGCAGAAGCCGTTCTGCCCCGTGTAGGGGGCGTCCACGGGAGGCAGCGCCGAGAGCTGGATGCGGTGCGCGACGGCGAGCTCCGAGGCCGCGCGCTCCCGCTCGGCGCTCAGGCGCGCCACGTCCTCGACGTGCTCTTGGATCTGCACGATCATCGACTCGGTCGCGTCGGCAAGGTCGCCGACCTCGTCGGAGGGGAACTTCTCGCCGTGGATGAGGCCGGCCACGCCCGCGTCCTTGGTGCGCCCGTACTCGCGCACGTGGGAGGCGAGGGTCTCGATGGGGACCACGAGCGTCTTGCGAAGGATAAAGAGCATCCCCGCCAGGCACACGCTGAAGACGACGAACGAGACGGCCAGGGTGCTGGCCATCTGGTTCCATACGTACTGGTCGAACTCGTCGCTGTCCATGGCGACCTCGAGCACCCAGCTGGTGTCGTCGGCCTCCAGCAGGACGTACATGAGGTATTGGCCGCCGTCGGGGGAGACCGCCACCTCGTCGAGCTCCTCCCCGCTCTGCAGCATGTTCCACAGCGAGTCGTAGCCTTCGGGGCGGGCCTCCTCCTCGAGGAGCTTGTGGCCCGCGCCGTCCTCGTCGGCGTCCTCGCTCTGCGCTATGTAGGTGACGGACTTGGACTGCGGGTACGCCTTGAGCAGCGATATGTGGGCGGCCTCGAACTTGTTGACGAGGCGGCTCAGCATGTCCTCGACCGACAGGTAGGTGTAGGCGGCGTAGGCGGCGTCGGACTTTTCCTGGGTCTCGGCAAGAAGCGCGCGGTCGGCGGACGCGTCCTCCCCGGCTTCCTCCTCCTCGGCGATCCTGGTGGTCAGGGCGTCGACCTGCGCGGTCAGCCTGTTCGAATCCCAGTAGGCCGTCATTCGGTCCGTGTAGGTCTTGATGGTGCCGCGGTACTCGAGCCAGGACTCGTACTCGTCCGAGATGTTCACGGACGAGAGGATGGTGTCGACCGCGTAGTCGCCGATCTGGTTCAGACGGTCGGTCTGCGTCGAGAGGTAGGTCGAGCGCGTGTTCACGTAGCTCAGAAGGCAGTTCAGCGCCACGCCGACGGCGATGAAGGCGAGGAAGACGAGCGCGAGCTCGCGGATGAGCCGCCCGTGGACGGGGACCTTCTCGCTCGGCGCCTGCTCGGGCTCGGATGCCTGGCCGTCCGTGGGGGCTTGACTCTCTTCGACCACTGCGGGGCCTCCTTATTCGATATACGGCAAGCGAGCGCTGAACTATACGAGTTTGCCACACGCGGGGCACGTCGCGGCACGTCGTGGCCGTTATTTCCCGTTGCTTAGGACGGGCTGAAAGCGCGCGAGGCAAGCTCACCCGGGGGAGCTGTCTATTGCGTCGGGGTTTCTGTCCGGGGACCCTGCGTTTCTTCGCGATGTCGGAAGTTACGGCACGCAACCAGTGTCGTAAACAGGTCCCTGATTTGCGATACCAGCCGGCGCCGCAAAACAACAATCGTCGTGTGCGACATCAAGGGAACCGAGATCGTTTGCCAAAACGCGGATTTGGAGGCGCATATGTACGACACCGGATCGACATCGTTCATGCTTATCTGCACCATGCTCATTCTCTTCATGACACCGGGGCTCGCGTTCTTCTACGGCGGCCTTTCGAGGCGCAAGAACGTGATCAACACCATGCTCATGTGCTTCGCGGTCATCGGCGTCGTCGGCCTTCTGTGGGTCGTGGCCGGCTGGTCGTTCGCCTACGGCGGCGACGGCTCGCTCAGCTGGTTCGGCGGCTTTGACCAGCTGGGGCTCAACGGCGTCGTGTCGAAGATGCTCGCCGAGAAGGACGCCGTGCCCGACGGCACCGTCTATCCCAGCATCGTCAACATCTGCTTCCAGATGGCCTTTGCCATGATCACCTGCGCCATCATCACCGGCTCGGTCGCCGGGCGCATGAAGTTCGGCGCGATCCTGGCGTTCATCGGGGCATGGGTGCTCGTGGTCTACGCGCCGCTCGCCCACATGGTCTGGGGCGGCGACGGCTCCCTTATCGGCGACATGATCGGCGCGCTCGACTTCGCCGGCGGCGACGTCGTGCACATCTCGTCCGGCATCACCGGCCTCATCCTCTGCTGCTACCTGGGCGGCCGCCGCGGCTTCGGCCTCACGAGCGCCCGTCCCCACAACGTCCCCTTCGTCGCGCTCGGCGCCGGCCTGCTGTGGCTCGGCTGGTTCGGCTTCAACGGCGGATCCGAGTTCGCCGCCGACGGCACCGCCGCCCTCGCCATCCTCAACACCGTCGTGGCCTCTTCGGCCGGCCTCGCTTCCTGGCTCGTCGTCGAGAAGCTCCAGACCGGCAAGCCGACCCTCGTCGGCGGGGCCACCGGCCTGGTCGCGGGCCTCGTCGTCGTCACCCCGGGCGCCGGCTTCGTCGAGCCCTGGGCGGCCGTGGTCATGGGCCTTATCGTCTCGCCGGTGTGCTACTTCGCCATCTCCAAGCTCAAGGCCAAGTTCGGCTACGACGACGCGCTCGACGCGTTCGGCTGCCACGGCGTCGGCGGTCTTCTCGGCGGCGTGCTCACCGGCCTCTTCTGCGTGCCCGAGCTCAGCTGGACCGAGCACGGCGGCCTCTTCTACACGGGCGACCCCTCGCTGCTCGTGAGCCAGGTCGTGGGCATCCTCGTCACCCTCGTGATCGTCGTCGTGCTCGACCTCGTGCTGGTGAACATCGTCAAGGCGGCCTTCGGCGGCAGCCTGCGCGTCTCCGATCACGACGAGGCGCTGGGCATGGACTTCTCGGCCCACGGCGAGAGCGCCTACCCGGCCTATACCGGCATGGACGCATAGGCCTGGGCAAGGCACGATAGCGATTCTTTGCATCAAAGGAGAAGAGATATGAAGAAGGTAACCGCCGTCATCCGCCCCGAGAAGCTCGAGGAGCTCAAGGACGCCCTGAACGAGATGGGTATCCACGGCATGACCGTCTACGAGGTCCAGGGCTGCGGCAGCCAGCGCGGCTGGAAGGAGTACGTGCGCGGCAACGAGGTCATGCTCAACATGGTCCCGAAGGTCAAGGTCGAGCTCGTGGTGGGCGACGTCCAGGTCGAGCCGCTGATCAAGCGCATCTGCGTCATCGCGCGCACCGGCGAGGTCGGCGACGGCAAGATCTTCGTGTACCCGGTGGACGAGTGCGTGCGCATCCGCACCGGCGAGCGGGGAGAGGCGGCCGTTTAGGGTCCGGCCACGCAGCCCCTCTTCCCCGAGTTCGGAAGCCTTCCAAACTTAGGAAGGCTTCCGAACTTTGGTTTAGTTCCCTATATGTGCAGGTAGACGGCTTGTCGCCGACGGCGAGAAGCGCCCCCTCGAGTTTGGAAGGCTTCCGAACTTGGGAAGGCTTCCGAACTCGAGGGGGCGGCGGCCGGCCTGCGCTTATCGGCGCATAAAGAGCGTCTCGCCGAGCGAGCACCATTTGTCCGCGGCGCAGATAAGCCAGGCCTCGGCGCTCGCGGGGACGCGCCCGGGCGGCAGGGGCCACATGTGGGCGGCGATGGCGTTCTCCTCGAGCGGCGTGAGGTCGAAGTCCTCGCGGGCGTTCTCGAGCGCAAAGACGGGATGCATCGTCGCGTGCCTGGTGTGGCCGGGCTCGTGCCAGTCGTAGAGGAAGTAGTCGTGCAGCAGCGCGGCGCGCACGAGCTCGCGCTCGGAAACCCGCAGGTGCAGGGCCTCGCCGAGCGCGACCGCCGTGTTCGCCACGCGCACGCAGTGCTCCCAGGTGCTCACGCGGCCATGCTGCACCGATTCGCGCATGGCGGGCACGCGCGCCGCGTTCTCGAGCGCCGCCACGCGGGCGGCCACGCGTTCCTTTGTCTTCGGCCTCATCGCTCGCCCTTCTTTCTGTTGGCAAGAAGCACGTCGAGCACACGCTCGAGCCTACGGGCCGTGCCCCCGAGCCTGTTGACGCGGAAGCGCCGCGCGTTGTGCAGCACGTGCTGCTGGCGGGCGCTCATGTGGTCGGCGATAAAGCGCAGCCGGAAGGCGGCCAGGTCCCCGCCCTCGCGCAGCCGGTACGCGGCCTCGGCGCCGGTGCCGCGGAGCAGCTCGCCGCCCTCGCGCAGCCTCTCCGCGCCGGCCCGCACGCTCGCGGAGCCGGCGTCCACGGCGCCCTGGACGCGGTCGTTGATGTCGCTCTCCAGGCGTTCGACCATGGCGACGACCTCGGTCAAGGTGGCCACGGTCAGCATCGTGTCGGCGGCGAGGACCCAGGTGAGCGCGATCCCCGCGACCTCGAAGGCGAGCGGGGGTATGGCCGAGGTCGCCAGGCGCACGAGCGGCAGCGCGACGTAGACGATGGCGAGGCCGCCGAGGCCGAAGAGGGCGGCCGCGGGCGCGCAGACGCGGCCCTTGATGTTCAGCGGCAGGTTCGAGTAGTCCCACCAGACGGTGCCGAAGGCGCGCTCCATGACGATGGACGTGACCCACTCGATGGCCGAGGCCCCGAGGCCGCAGACGAGGAAGATCGCCCAGAAGGGCGGGAGCTTCCCGCTGACCAGGGGGTTTCCGAAGACCGCGATGGCGGCGACGGCGCCCACGCCGTAGATGGGGCACAGCGGCCCGAAGAGAAAGCCGCGGTTGCACCAGCGCTTCTCGACGACCGAGCAGTAGAGCGACTCGAACGCCCAGCCCAGCAGGCCGAAGAAGCTGAACCAGACGATGATTTGGCTTGCGATCAAGGAGCCTCCTTACGGCGGCAAAGGTCTGACATGGAAAGAAGGGCCTGCGGGCCTGCGGTCTGCGGCGCGTGCCCGGCGGCGCGCCCTTCTTAGCGGCGGTGCGCGCTGGGGCAGATGTCCTCCAGCACGCAGCCCTCGCACTTGGGGGCGCGCGCCGTGCAGGTGTCGCGCCCGTGGCTGATCCACTGGTGGTTGACGTCGCGCCAGAGCTCGCGAGGCAGCAGGGCAAGAAGGTCCTGCTCGGTCTTGAGCGGCTCTTTCTCGTGCGTCTTCGGCGAGAGCGCCAGCCGATGCGCGATGCGGTTCACGTGCGTGTCCACGGCGATGCCCTCGACGGTGCCGAAGGCCACGTTGAGGACGATGTTGGCCGTCTTGCGCCCCACGCCGGGCAGGCTCGTGAGCTCCGCCATGGTCCGCGGCACCTCGCCGCCGAAATCGGCGACGATGGCCTGCGCGCACTCGACGCAGTGGCGCGCCTTCGTCTTGTAGAACCCGAGGCTGTGGATGACCTCCGCGACCTCGGCGGGAGAGGCCGCCGCCAGCGCCTCCGGGGTGGGGAAGCGGCGGAAGAGCTCCGGCGTCACGCGGTTGACCTGCGCGTCGGTGGTCTGCGCGGATAGAAGCACCGAGATCACGAGCCTGAAGGGGCTCGAGTGGTCGAGGAAGCACTCGACGGGCCCGTACTTCTCGTCCAGGCGGCGGCACACCTCGGCGGCGCGCGCGGCCTTGTCCTTCTTCTTTTCCACCGGCATCGGCGCACCACCTTGGGAATCGGCACATACAGCTGCAATGATATACTCTTCGACGCTGATGGCGCGAACGCCTGCGCCGACCCGCCCGAAAGGAAACCACATGTCCATCAAGGAACTCGTACAGAGCGACGACCCCGTTCTTTCCCAGGCCTGCGAGCCCGCGACCGCCGAGGACGCGGACCTCGCCGCGGATCTCGTCGACACCATGAACTCGCTCGAGGACGCCGTGTGCCTCGCCGCCAACCAGATCGGCGTCGCCCGCGCCGTCGTCGTGTACAAGGGCGACGACGAGAAGGACCACGTGCTCTACAACCCGAAGCTCCTCATCGGCCTCGGCCCCCAGAAGCTCGTCGAGAGCTGCATGACCCACGAGGGCGAGAGCCGCGTGACCCGCTTCGTCAAGGCCAAGGTCTCCTACCAGGAGCTCGTCGACGGCAAGCTCGTCGCCCGCAAGAAGGACTTCCTCGGCTGGGAGGCCCAGATGGTCCAGCACATGATCGACCACTGCAAGGGCAAGCTGGTCTAGTACTTCTCGGTATTTAGCCGGGATCCGCACGTTCGGGGGCGCCGCGGCGCCCCTTTTTCGTGCGGCGCTTCCCTACATGCCCGGGAAACCGGTTTGTCGTAAGGCCTCGTAGAGCACGACGGCGGCGGCGTTCGAGAGGTTGAGCGCGCTGATGCGGTAATCGGCCGGGTCGATGAAGTTGCCGCAGATGTCCTGGCGAAGAATCGGGTGGCTGCTCGGCTGGCCCGCCGGCTCCGCCCAGTCCTCGGCGTCGCGTATGGTCGCGGCGTCCGGCAGCATCGGGATGCGCTCGCAGCGCCCGGGCGCCTGGGCCAGAAGCTCCTCGGGGATGCCGGTCGACTCCTTGCCGAAGACGAGGAAGTCGCCGTTGGCGTAAGACGACTCGGCGTAGGTGCGCCGGGCTTTCTTGGTCAGGTAGTGGATGCGCCGGTCGTCGACGGTCAGCTCGTTTACCTGCAGGAACTCGGCCCAGCTGCTATAGGTCCGAACGTCGAGGCTGCGCCAGTAGCCCAGGCCCGCGCGATGGAGCATCTTGTCCTCGAGCGAGAAGCCCATGGGGCCGATGAGGTGCAGCCTCGAGCCCGTGACCACGCAGGTGCGGCCGATGTTGCCCGTGTTCGCAGGGATCTCGGGCTCGTAGAGAACGACGTTGAGCATGCGCTTCTCGCCTCCTAAACCCGGGCGATCTCGAGCCGGCTCCAGCAGAAGGCCGCGGCCGCGATGGCCGCGAGGCTCACCCAAGGCTTGTTGGAAAGAAAGTAACCGGCGATGTCGTTCATGGTTTCCCGCTGTTCGTCGTGTGTGCTGGATGCATCGTAGCGCAAAGTGCCGCTAGACTGAGGACCGTTTGGGCCGCCTGCCTGCGCGGCCGCGGCCACGGATGTGGGGAGAAGCGCGTGATCAAGCTATTTGCCGCCGACCTGGACGGAACGCTGCTCAACGCGCTGCATGTGACCGACCCCGTGATCCTGCGGTCGCTGCGCGAGATCCGCGCCGCCGGGGCGCACTTCTCTATAGCGACGGGGCGGACGCTGCGGACGAACCGCGCCATGGGGTTCGAGGGCAACGTCGCCGTGGTCTGCGCGAACGGATCGCTCGTGCTCGACGAGGCCGGCCAGGTCGTCCGCACGGCGACGATGCCGGGCGAGTTCGTCGAGGCGCTTGTCCGGGCCTTCCCAAAGGCACCGCTCGACTACATCACGAGCGAGCGCACCTACCACACCGGAACCGAGGAGCAGCACGCCGCCTCCTTCGGGAACATGCCGCTGTGGCGCAAGGTGGTCATGCGCGGCATGAGCATGACCGGTGGCCCCGAGCACGTCTACGAGTGCACGCCCGAGAGAATCGCCTCGCTGGACGTGTGCAAGGTCAACGGCCACATCCGCGGACTGGACGAGGCGCGCGAGATCGCGGCGTTTCTTGCCGACTGGTCCGGCCAGGTGGTCAACGCGCCCTTCGACCCCTCGATGTTCGAGGTCACCCGCCGCGGCGTGAACAAGGGCGAGGCGGTGGCGTGGCTCGCCGGTTACCTGGGCATCGGCGAGGACGAGGTCGCGGTCTACGGCGACGGCGGCAACGATATCCAGATGCTGGAGCGTTTTGCGGGGCATGGCCACGCCTATGCGACGAGCAACGGCTCCGACGCCGCCAAGAAGGCCGCCGGCCACGTGATCGGTCCGTGCGCCCTGCACTCGGTTCCGCGCCACATGCTCCGGACGCTCCGGAAGGGCCTCTAGGCGTCGAGCAGCCGGCCGCAGGCCCTCAAGCTCTTCTGAAGCGAAAATTTGCCCCTCTGTCCTGCCTGAGCTCAAAAGTTCAATTTAGCCGTGCTATAGTGCCGCCAGTTACAGAAACAAATTGAACCTAAATTGAACTTCTGGAGCGCAGACCATGCCGAACATCACGTTCTCGCATCGCCTCAAGGAGGCTATGGCCGAGGCCGGGCTCAAGCAGTCCGACCTTATCCGCCTTGCCGCCGAGCAGGGGCAAAAGCTCGGAAAAAGCCAGGTCAGCCAGTACGTAAGCGGGAAGGTCGTGCCGCGGGGCGATGTTATGGCGCTGCTCGCGTCCCTTCTCGGCGTCGAGGCGGGCTGGCTCGCGGGAAAGCTCGCCGACCCGGGGCCCGCGCCCGGAAACAACGACGGATCCGCGGCCGCAGCCGCGTCGCGCACAACCTCAAACGCCACGACCAAAGGGAGCACAACCATGCGTGAGTTCAAGAAGTCCAGCAAGCTCGAGAACGTCCTCTACGACGTGCGCGGGCCGGTGGTCGACGAGGCCGCCCGCATGGAGGAGGACGGCGCGCGCATCCTCAAGCTCAACATCGGCAACCCCGCGCCCTTCGGCTTCCGGGCCCCCGACGAGGTCGTCTACGACATGCGCCAGCAGCTCACGGAGTGCGAGGGCTACTCCGACTCGCGCGGCCTCTTCGCGGCGCGCAAGGCCATCATGCAGTACGCCCAGCTGCGCAACATCGCCGGCGTGGACATGAAGCACATCTATACCGGCAACGGCGTCTCCGAGCTTATCCAGCTCTGCATGCATGCGCTTATCGAGAACGGCGACGAGGTGCTTATCCCCGCGCCCGACTACCCGCTGTGGACCGCCTGCGTGACCCTTGCCGGCGGCAACCCCGTCCACTACATCTGCGACGAGGCCAACGAGTGGAACCCCGACCTCGACGACATCGAGAAGAAGGTCACGCCGGCCACCAAGGCCATCGTCGTCATCAACCCGAACAACCCCACGGGCGCCGTCTACTCGCGCGAGATCCTCGAGGGCATCG
>CAVJHQ010000020.1:0-28925 GCA_963649365.1 Alloprevotella sp. | reverse complement strand
AGAAGGACGACGTCGACGCCATCATCTCCGAGATCCAGACCTGCCAGGGCGTCATCTTCGCCGTCCCGACCTACGACCTCACGCCGAGCTCGGTCTACACCCGCCTGGCGCAGCGCTTCCTCGCCTACGAGCTCTCGTTCCTCCTCGCCATCGGGGCCGTCAAGGAGAACCCTCACACCGTCGCGGGCCTCATCAGCGTCGGCGGCTCGATGCATGACTGGCAGTCCCTCGCGCTCGAGAGCCTGCAGGCCACCATGTTCACCATGTCCATGCAGGTCGTCGACCGCTACATGGCCCAGCGCGACGGCCGTCCCGGCAACGCGCTCGTGTGGGGCGCCGACGTCGAGTGGGGAGACCAGCTCGGTCGCGCCCGCAAGATGGGCGAGAACATCGTGCGGGCCATCCAGACCCCGGTCGAGGAGCGCGGCTGGCTCGGCGACCCTGACGACGGCGTTTGCCCGAACTGCCACAGCTCGCTCGTCTATCCCGGCGATAAGCACTGGGACGGCATCGAGTTCCCGTGGGAGTGCGCGGTCTGCGGCGCCGGCGGCGACATCGAGACCGATGAGAAGACCGGCCGCCCCAAGCTGAGGATCGCGGAGAACGGCCTCGTGCGCGACCGCAACGACGACAAGGCCCGCGCCGAGCACCTGAACGAGATCAACAAGACCCGCGACGAGTTCTTCGCCCACATCGAGGAGGTCAAGCCCCTCATGGAGAAGTACGCCAAGATGCAGTTCCCGACACTCGAGATCAAGCGCGACTAGGCCGTGGGGCCGTCCCGGCCGCCGACCCCGTGCATGTATCGCTGGGACTCGGGCAGTCCTTTTCGCACGGACGAGACAGTAAGTCTCGTCCGGCTCATGCGGAACTCGCCCAGCTATAAACACACGGGGTCGGCGGCCGGGGGGGCCGCCCTGGGCGCTTGGGTTCTCTTCGGCGCTCTGAGCGACAAGGGCCGAGCGCGCGGGTGCCGCCGTTCTCGCCCAAGCGCCTCTTACTTCGGGTTGTGCAGGTCCTGGCTTGTGCGCGGCTTTGTCCTGGGCTCGAAGATCCCGAGATAGATGAGGGCGCGGATGGAGAGATGGAACAGGAAGAGGTCTTCTCCAGACCCGAGGTCGTTGTTCGTCACGTCTTTGATGCGGTTCAGCCGGTAAAGAAGGGTGTTCTTATGGAGCGAGAGCAGGGCGGCCGTCTTCGCGGTGTTGCAGCCGTTCTGCATGAAGGCGAAGAGCGTCTCGACGAGCTCGGAGTCGTGCGCCTGGTCGTGCTCCCAGAGTCCCCAGATGGCGGGGTGGACGTAGTTCATAAGGTTGATGTGGTCGTTGCAGATGTCGAGCATCTCCATGTAGGTGTACTCGCAGTAGCGGTAGACGTGCGTGTCGTCGAGGATCTTGGTGTAGGTGGAGCCGTAGCGCACGGCGGCGCGCGCCTGCTCGAGGTGGGCGCGGATGTCGGTTACCTCGCGGAACTCGTTGCTCACGCCGACGACGAGGTCGTTGGACAGCGCCACGCGCGCGAGCGTCGCCTCGTCGCTCTCCGGCAGGCGCGGCGCGTCCGAGCGGCTCACGAGCGCGATGAGCTCACCTTCGTAGAGCGTGGCCAGGCTGTGGTGGAGCATGGCCTGGAGCTGGCCGCGGATGCTCTCGGCGGAGCGCCGGTCGAGCGCCCCTTTGCGCCCGCGCACGCATACCACGAAGAGATCCGGCAGGGGAGAGAAGCCCACGAGCTGCATGCGCCGCGCGCACGATATCGGGTTCGGGTGCTCGTCGTCGAGGAGCCGCCCCAGGAAGTACGGCCCCTGCTGCGGTCCGCCGAGGGTGAGGAAACCCGCCTTCTGGAGCTCTTGGGCAACGAGCCGCACGAAAAGGGCGAAGATCTCCGCGTCGGCATCGCCGAAGGGGTTGTCGTGCTCGACCATCATCGCGCGGCCGAGGCAGGTGCCGTGCACCATGACCGTGGACGTCATCGTCTTGAGGCCGTAGACGGCGTTCATGCGCACGACCGGGGCCTTCGCGCGGGCGAGCTCCTCGTCGATGCCCTCCTCGAGGATATAGCGCACGCCCTCGTCGAGCATGGTGTCGCCGCTCGCCAGCTCCGCGCGCGTGATCCGCGCGAAGGGGGAGTCGTCCGCGTCGTCGACGGAAAAGCCGGCGCGCGCGGCGTTGTGGTAGGTGGGATCGACCACGAGCACCGGGTTTCCGAGCACATCTGCCGCGACCTCGGCAAGGTGCCCGAGCCCCCGGTCGGCAAGAAGCGCGTTCACGAGCGTCCTTCTCGCCTGCTCGACGGTGGTCTCGCTCGCGTTCATAGGGGCTCCTCTCGACATTGCGGGGGCGTTCGGAGGCGGAAGCCTCGGCCGCAGACATGGTAAACGAAAGCGAAAGGGCTGATGCTGCATGACGGCGTGGGGACGCGACAAGAGGCGCGATTCGGTGGACGAGCGTATAGAGGACGCGGTGTTCTCGCTCATGGAGACGACCGACATCCCCAAGATCGGCGTGGGCGACGTCGTGCGCGCGGCGGGCATCTCGCGCTCGACGTTTTACCGGCACTTCGACTCGGTCGACGCCGTGGTCAAGGCTTTCGAGACGGACCTCCTCGCCAACATGCACGACATCAACTCCTATGCGCTGAAGGCGCGCTTCGGGCAGTCGGAGCTCGACCCCACGCCCACGATGATCCGCCGCATGGAGCTCCTGGCCGAGCGCCGCGACAAGATCGTGGCGCTGAACGGCCCCCACGGGGACCCGCAGTTCGTTCACAAGGCCACGATCCTCATGCACGACCACTTCCGCGACCGGCTGGCCGGCGTGCCGGGCTCTGCCGACTACCGCGACTTCTACCTCGCCTTCGCGCTCGCGGGGCACAACAACGTGATCCAGTACTGGCTCGAGGAGCGGCCCGACGTCACGCCCGAGCGGGTGGCCGCCGTCCTCAACCGCCTCTTCTACGCGCCCTTCTTCCTAGACGGAGAGCACGCGCGCACAAGCCCGGGTTCCCCTTTCGGCGATTAGGCGATGCGAGGTCAACGGTAGCCTCCGAGCGGTGAGCGGCATGTCTCTCACCGCTCTTTTTATAGTGATTTACCTGCGCAAAGAAACACTGAGCGTTGAGTTGTCCCACACCCTGGAACACGTGCCGCGCGCCTGTTCTTCTCGCCGAAGCCCCGCCCAAATAGCATCCAAGCCATGGAAAGCACGACCCTCTATGGATAAGGATGTGAACTATGGTCAAGCTCGGCAAAAACGCTCGAAGCGTGTCCATCGTCGGCGTGGGCTGCACGCCGTTCAAGGACTTCGAGGAGCACCCGGAGACCCAGGGCATCGGCGAGGGCGAGGCGTTCGGCTACGCTGCCCTCGAGGCCATCGCGGACGCCGGCCTCGAGCCCCGCGACGTGGACTTCTACTACCACGGCAGCGCGAACCCCTACCTCATCAACGACTGCATCACCCCCAACATGCAGGTGGCCGACTGGTTCGGCATGCGCTCGAAGGCCTCCGTCCACCACTCCGAGGCCTGCTGCACGGGCTACGTCGCCCTCGAGCAGGCAGTCATGGCCGTCGCGTCCGGCACCTACGACGTCGTCCTCTCCGGCGCCGTCGACCTCGCGAGCACGCTGCCGGTGGAGCACATGCCCTCCCACATCCGCCAGGACTTCCCGCTCTCCGTCATGCTGCCCTCCCTCGACAAGATCTACGACCGCGCCTACGGCCGCCCGCTCGACGGCGCTTTCGGCATCAGCTTCGACAACTGGATCAACGAGTACTCGATGACCTACGGCATCGACGCGGACAAGATCGACGACGCCCTGAACGGCCTCACCAAGTCGCTTCGCCGCGGCGCGGTGAAGAACCCCCTCGGCTGGTTCGAGCAGACCATCGACGAGGAGGCCGCGGCCAACGGATTCGACGACGCCGACGAGTACCTCAAGAGCTTCTACAACCCCAAGGTCACCCAGTACCTGCGCGTGACCGGCTTCGAGAAGAAGTGCGACGGCGCGGCGGCCATGGTCGTCATGCCGACCGAGAAGGCCCTCGCCATGGGCGTGCCGCACACCCCGATCGAGGTCCTGGGCACCGGCGCCTCCGCCGTCGAGGCAGGCCTCGCGCACAACGAGCACTGGGGCACGAGCGTGGCCGCCCGGCAGGTCTATGAGCTCACGGGCGTCTCTCCCGACGAGATCGACCTCTTTATGTGCAACGACTTCTTCCTCGCTTCCGAGATCGTCTCGGCCGAGGAGTGCGGCTACCTGCCGCGCGGCGAGGCGTGGAAGTACGCCATCGACGGCCGCACCGCCTACGACGGCGACAAGCCCATCAACCCGCACGGCGGCCGCTGCAACTTCGGCCACGCCCACGGCGCCTCCGGCATCGCCGACATCTACGAGGCCGTCAAGCAGATGCGCGGCGAGGCGGGCGAGACCCAGATGACCAAGACGCCGCAGACCACGTTCCTGCGCGGCTTCGGCGGCTCCCAGAACGTCCGCTGCCAGATCCTGCGCACCGTCGGCTAGCGCGACCGCGACACCCTGAGCACACATAAGGAGAATCACATGAAGCTTGAGCAGATGGAGCCCGTGGTCAAGAAGTTCTACACCGGGCTTGAGCAGGGCGTTTATTGGGGCCGTCAGTGCCCTGAGTGCGGCGCCGTCGAGTTCCCGCCGCACCTGGCGTGCAACGGCTGCGGCTACCACACCACCGACTGGGTCGAGGTCTCCGGACACGGCAAGCTCCTCGACTTCACCCTTCCTGGGCCGCAGAACGACAAGCCCTACCTCAAGGAGGTCGGCAAGTACGCCTACGGCACCGTCGAGATCGACGAGGGCGCGCAGTACACCTACGTCGTCTTCGGCGTGACGAAGAAGAAGGCGCCCGCGATCCGCGAGGCGATCATGGCCGGCGAGACCGTGGGCGTGCACGCGAAGGTCATCGACCGCCCCGGCTACAAGGAGCTCTGCTTCGAGCTCGACTAAGCCTAAACGCTACTTACATATTCGCTGGTAAACAGCTTAATCAGAAAGGAATTCATCATGAGCAACGAGGTTTTCGAGCAGGTCGCGGAGTTCGCCAAGTCGGCCTACAAGTACGAGGGCGAGATCACGGCCGAGACGACCTTCGACGAGCTGGGCAAGGGCTCGATGAAGATGATCGCGCTCACCTCCATGATCGAGAACGAGCTCGACGCCGAGGTCCCCGTGCGCGAGGTCATGGTCATGAAGACCATCGGCGAGCTTGTGGAGCGCGTCGAGGAAGAGATGGAGTAGCGCATGGATCTGATGCAGACCCTGCGCGAGCGGGCCGCCGCCCGCCCGATGCGCGTCGCCTTCCCCGAGGGCGACAACGAGACCATGATGCGCGCCGTGCGCGAGCTCGCCGACGCGGGCCTCGCCGAGTGCGTGCTCGTGGGCGACGGCCCCGAGCTCGCGCGCCTGGCCGGCGAGCGTGGCATCAGCCTTGAGGGCATCGAGGTCGTGGACGTGTGCGACGAGGCAGGCAACGCCGCCTGCTGCGAGCGCTACCTCGCCCACCCCGACTGCAAGTACAAGCCCAAGGGGGCCGCGCGCCGCATGACCCGCCCGCTCGAGCGCGCGCTCATCATGCAGGTCCTGGGCGACGTCGACGTCATGTTCGCGGGCATCGCCAACGCCACCGGCGACATCATCCTCGCCGGCCAGACCATCGTCGGCCTGGCCGACGGCGTCGAGACCATCAGCTCCTGCGGCATCGCCCAGGTCCCCGGCTGGGACGGCGGCGAGGGCGGTCTCATCGGCTTCGGCGACTCCGCCGTCTGCGTGAACCCCACCCCCGCCGAGCTGGCCTCCATTGCCATCGCCTCGTGCGACACGGTGGCCGCGCTCACCGGCTGGGACGTCCGCTGCGCGCTTCTTTCCCACTCCACGGACGGCTCGATGGACAACGAGCTCGTGGACAAGGTCCGCGAGGCCCGCGACATCGCCCAGGCCTCCCGCCCCGACCTCAAGATCGACGGCGAGTTCCAGTTCGACGCCGCCATCAACCCGGCTGTGGCCGCGAAGAAGGTCCGCCACGACTCCGAGGTCGCCGGCCGTGCGAACCTGCTCATCTGGCCCGACATCAACGTGGGCAACATCGGCGTGAAGATCATCCAGAACCTCACCGGCGCAGACGCGTACGGGCCGATGCTGCAGGGTTTCAAGAAGATCGTCTGCGACTGCAGCCGCTCCGCCCCGGTCTCCGAGATCGTGGGCAACGTGGTCATGAGCTGCGTGCGCGCCCAGGCGATGGCGGGGGAGGAGTAGCCATGGCTGATTCCAAGTGGCGCGTCCTCGTCATCAACCCCGGCTCCACCTCCACGAAGGTCGGCGTCTTCGAGGGCGAGAAGGCCGTCTTCACCGTGAACGTGGCGCACGAGGCCGCCGATCTCGCCCGCTTCGAGGGCGTTTCCGACCAGCTGCCCTACCGCGTCGCGCTTATCGAGGCCGCGCTCGCCGAAAACGGCGTAGAGCTCGACAGCATCGACGCGTTCGTCGGGCGCGGCGGCGGGCTTCTTCCCATGCCGGGCGGCACGTACCGCGTGGACGACGTGCTTCTCGACCACGCCACGCGCGGCGCGAACGGCGTCCAGCACCCGGCGCAGCTCGGGCCCCAGATCGCCCATGCGTTCGCGGCCCAGGCGGGCAAGCCGGCCTTTGTGGTGAACGCCCCGGACACCGACGAGCTCTGCGACGAGGCGCGCATGACGGGCATCCGCGGCGTGTATCGCCATGTGCACCTGCACGCGCTCAACCTCAAGGAGACGGCCATCCGCCACGCGGCCTCGACGGGGCGCGCCTACGAGGACTGCCGCTTCGTCGTCTGCCACATCGGCGGCGGGATCTCGATCTCCGCCCACGACCACGGCAAGATGGTCGACGGCTGCGACATCGTCGGCGGCGAGGGCATGATGGCCCCCACCCGCTGCGGCGGCGTCCCCGTGGCCGAGGTCCTCGACTACCTCGAGGCCGGGCACAGCACCTCCGAGGTGCGCAGGATGTGCATGAAGACCGGCGGCTTCGTCGACCTTCTCGGCACCTCCGACGCGCTCGAGGTCAGCAACCGCGCGGCGGCCGGCGACGAGGCGGCGGCGCGTGCCTGGGACGCCATGGTCTACCAGATCTGCAAGGCCATCGGCAGCATGTCCGCGGTCCTCGGCGGCCAGGTCGACGGCATCCTCCTGGGCGGCGGAATGGTCCACAACAAGGGCCTGGTCACGGCCATCGAGGAGCGCTGCGGCTGGATCGCGCCCGTGAGCGCCTACCCCGGCGAGTTCGAGCTCGAGGCCATGGCCGCCGGCGCCCGTCGCGTGCTCGACGGCGCCGAGGAGCCGCGCGCCTATACCGGCGTGCCCGTCTTTACCGGCTTTCCCGTCTTCGATGACCCCGATGCGGGCAACGACGCGGAGCCGTTCGCCGCGTAACGTAAAAGGGCGGGCAAAGGGGCCGTCCCTTTGCCCGCCCTTTAGCTTAAGCTCGGGTTAGTCGACGTACTTGGACACGATCTTGTCGTACTCGCCGCTCGCGTGCAGGTTGGCGAGGCCGGCGTTGAACTTCTCGAGGAGCTCGGCGTTCTGGCCCTTCTGGACCGCGAAGCCGCAGCTGTTCGTGTTCTCGGGGTTCTTGTAGACGATGGCGAGGCCGTTGTCGTGCTTGCAGCCGTAGTCGATGACGGGGTAGTACTCGAAGCACAGGTCGGAGTTGCCGGTGAGGACGTCCTGGTACATGAGGTCCGAGGTGTCGAAGTAGGTGAGGGTGAGGCCGTACTCGTCCTGGAGGCTCTCGGCCCACTCGGCGCCCTGCGAGCCCGTCTTGACGGCGGCCTTCTTGCCGCGGATGGCGTCGATGCCCTCGAGGCCGACGCCCGCCTTGCAGGCTATGCAGGTGGTGGACAGGAAGTACGGGTCGGAGAAGTCGTACTTCTTCTTGCGCTCGTCGTTGATGCCCATGCCGGCCATGACGCCGTCGGCCTGGCCCGACTGCAGCGCGGCGAGCGCGGCGTCGAAGCCGAGCGACTTCTTCTCGATCTTGATGCCCTGGTCCTTGGCGATGGCGTCGAGCAGGTCGACGTCGATGCCCACGAAATCGCCGTTCTCGTCGGTGTACTCGAACGGGGCGAAGACCGTGTCCATGGCGACGATGTAGGTGGCGGAGCCGTCCGAGGCGGCTGAGGAGGAGCCGGACGCGTCGCTGGACGAGGAGCCGGAGCCGCCGCAGCCGACGAGGCCGAGGCCGAGCGCGCCGGCGGCCGAGCCGGCGAGCGCGATGAACTGACGACGAGAAAGCGATGCGGACATGTGGGGGTCCCTTCGTTCGTGGGCCGCGCGGTCGCGAGCGAGGCCGTATCCGATGACGAGGGAACGATAACCAAGCCGAAGCGTCAAGCTGACCTTCAGGATTCTGTTTAGCGCGTTTCTTTTACGCGCGCGCAGCGAGCCGATAACACTGTTGCCGGGCCGTTAGGGCCGTGCGGCCCGTTTGCTTCAGGCGCATTTCGGCGGTCAGGCGGGCGCAGGCCTTTCGCCATGCGCCCGCCCGCTTCGTTACGCGCGGGGCTTGAGGGCGTGGTAGAGGATGACCGACGTCACGTAGCCCACGAGGACGAGCTGCGCGTAGGTGGCGAGCCAGGCGGCGATGATCCCCGCGCCGCCCGTGTGGACCCACGCCTCGGTGAAGCTGATCACGGTGACGAAGATCAGGTTCTCGATGAAGATCTGCACGTAGATGCGCCACGACGCGTCGCCCAGGGGAGTGGTGAGCGCCGTGGCCACCGATCCCGTGGGCAAGACGAACTGCCCCACCACGTTCGTGGCCAGCGCCACGCAGGTGAAGGTGTACCAGGTGTGGTCGAACGGGTCTCCGCCGAGCAGGGTGGCGGACGTGTTGATCACGATGGCCAGCACGATGTCCTGGATGATGAGGTTGCGGTTCCACTCGCACATAGGAAGAAAGCCCTTCTCGCCGTTGCTTCAGACGAGAAGAGCTTATCTTCGCGGGTCCCGCGAGCCTACGTTTGCCGCTTCAATGCGTTGCAGCTCGCGGGGCCGATTTTTGTGTGCTTGCACAGCGCGCGGCCCTCGCCGCCGGCGCGTCCTGCGCCCGCCGTGCCCCTACTCGTCGCCGAAGCTGATGCCGAGCGCCTTGGCCTCGCGCACGAGGTCGCCCTCGGGGTCGACGTACTTGAGCTTGCCGGCGACCTCCTCGAGCGGCACGCGGCACATCTTGCCCGCGACCTGGGCGATCATGACGCCGAACGCGCCCTCCATGCAGGCCTGCGCCGCCTCGACGCCGCACTGCGTGGCGAAGATGCGGTCCATGGCGTCGGGCTGGCCGCCGCGCTGGGTGTGGCCGGGGATGGCCACGCGGACCTCGCGGTCGGTGCGAGCCGCGATCTCCTCGGCGATGTCGTAGACCACCGACGGCTTCACGCGGGCGGCGACCTTCTTCTTGTACTCCTTCTTTTTCATGGCCGCCTCCTGCTTGGAGATGGCGCCCTCGGCCACGGCGATGATCGCGAAGCGCCCGCCGTTGCCGTCGCGGGCCTCGATGGCGCGGATCACGTTGTCCATGTCGTAGGGGATCTCGGGGATCAAGATGACGTCCGCGCCGCCGGCCACGCCCGCGTACAGGGGGATCCAGCCGACCTTGTGGCCCATGATCTCGATGACGAAGACGCGGCGGTGGGAGTTGGCCGTGGTGTGGATGTCGTCGATGCACTTGGTGGCGATGTCGATGGCCGAGGTGAAGCCGAAGGTGATGTCGGTGCCGTAGGTGTCGTTGTCGATGGTCTTGGGCAGCGAGATGACGTTGCAGCCCTCCTCGCGCAGGCGGTTCGCCGTCTTGGTCGAGCCGTTGCCGCCGAGCACGAAGAGGCAGTCGAGGTTGAGCTTGTGGTAGGTGTGCAGCATCGCGGGGACCTTCTCGATGCCGTCCTCGCCCGGGGTGTCGAGCAGCTTGAACGGGGTGCGCGAGGTGCCGAGGATCGTGCCGCCGCGGGTGAGGATGCCGGAGAAGTCGCCGTAGCTCATCTCTCGGTATCGGCCGTAGATGAGGCCCTGGTAGCCGTCCTCGAAGCCGAAGATCTCGATGCCGCCGTCGATGTTGTGGAAAAGCGTCTTTACGATGCCGCGCATGGTGGCGTTAAGGGCCTGGCAGTCGCCGCCGCTGGTAAGCAGACCGATTCGAAGCATTGCGGTTCCTCTCTCGGGTTCGGCCTCGGCTCGCGCGTCCGGCGGACCTGGGGCACTTGCAACACAGACGGTGCAAAGAATAGACCACGCCGGGCAGCTGCCGCGCCGGAATCGCGCGCGGTTCTCCGCTGTTTACATGCCCGTGCGGCACGGCGCGCGCCTCGATGCCGTACGCTGTACACGGTGTCGGCCGCGGGAAGAGGAGCGCGTCATGTACAACAGGGTCAAGGAGATAGACGAGGCCATCGCCGCCGGCCGCGACGCGCTCGCCGCGCTCGAGGACGCCGCCGACTCGCTCGACTCCGCCAAGCGCTGGGGCGTCGTCGACATCCTGGGCGGCGGGCTTCTCACCAGCGTGGTCAAGCATGCGCGCCTGGGAGACGCCAACCGGGCGCTCGCCGAGGCCCGCGACGCCATCAGGCGCTTCTCCCGCGAGCTCGCCGACGTGCGCGAGCTCGCCGGCCTCAACGCCAACGTGAGCAGCTGGAACGCGTTTTTCGACATCGCGTGCGACAACTGGCTGGCGGACCTTCTTGTCCAAAGGGAGATCTCGGACGCGGCCGAGCGGGTCGACGACGCCATCGGCAAGGTAAAGGAGGCCGTGCGCCGACTGGAGGCCGCGCGGGGATAGGCCGCGGGTTTACCTTCTTCTTCGTTGCGCGCGCCCGCGAGGCGCCCCGCCTGGGCGGGCCGCCCCGGCCCCGCGCCTTGGAAAGAAGAGAGAGGAAGGCCGACCCCATGGCAAAGAAGACCGAGGTCCTCTATGCCCCGCATGAGCAGATCGAGGAGATCCAGCTCGCCGGCATAAAGAAGACCGTGATCGACTGTTACGAGCACATCGACTTCTACAAGAAGTCCTTCGACGAGGCCGGCTTCGACCCGTACTCGGTGAGCTCGCTCGAGGACGTGGCCCGCATGCCCTTCGTCGAGAAGCAGGACCTGCGCGACGCCTATCCCTACGGCATGCTCGCCGTGCCCCTTAAGGACGTGCGCGAGATCCACATGTCGTCCGGCACGACCGGCGTCGCGACCGTGGGCGCCTACACCGAGCACGACCTCAAGATCTGGGGCGAGTGCTTCGCGCGCGGCGTCGAGTACGCCCGCGGCGACGAGAACGACGTCATGCACGTGGCCTACGGCTACGGCCTCTTTACCGGCGGCATCGGCGCCCACTACGGCGGCGTCTCGGCGGGCTGCACGACCATCCCCATGAGCGCGGGCAACACCGAGCGCCAGATCCGCGTCCTGCGCGAGATGGGCTCGACCATCCTGTGCTGCACGCCCTCCTACGCCATGCACATCGCCGACACGGCCCTCGAGATGGGGCTCGACCCGGCGCGCGACTTCCACCTGCGCGCGGGCATCCACGGCGCCGAGCCCTTCTCCGACAACTTCCGCCGCGACCTCGAGCGCAAGCTCAACTACCGCGTGCTCGACGTCTACGGCCTCACCGAGACCATGGGGCCCGGCGTCGCGCTCGAGTGCTGGGAACAGCAGGGGCTCCACATCGCCGAGGACCACTTCTACCCCGAGATCATCAACCCCGAGACGGGCGAGGTGCTTCCCGACGGCGAGTGGGGCGAGCTCGTGCTCACCACGCTCGACCGCGAGGCCTCGCCGGTCGTGCGTTACCGCACGCGCGACATCACGCGCATCATCCCCGGCCAGTGCCCCTGCGGCCGCACGCACCGCAGGATCGACCGGATCCACGGCCGCACCGACGACATGCTCATCATCCGCGGCGTGAACGTCTTCCCCTCGCAGATCGAGGACGTGATGAAGACCTTCCCGCAGATGTCGTCCTGGTACCAGATCGAGGTCGACACCGACCACCGCTCGCTCGACATCGTCACGCTCAAGGCCGAGCCGAACCCGGACGTCGACCTCGACTCCATGGCCTCCGTCGAGCGCCTTCAGCGCGAGATAAGCGCCGCCATGAAGGCCGCCCTCTCCGTGGGCGTCAAGGTCAAGCTGGTGGAGCCCAAGACCATCCCGCGCTCCGAGGGCAAGGCCAAGCGCATCGTCGACCTGAGGAAGGAGAAGTAGGCCATGATCGACCAGATCACCGTTTTTCTCGAGAACAAGAAGGGCCGCGTGGCGTCCGTGGCGCGCACGCTCGCCGACGCCGGCATCAACATGACGGCGCTCTCGCTCGCCGACTCCGAGGAGTACGGCCTTGCGCGCATCGTGTGCGGCGACCCCGAGGGGGCCGTGCGCGCCCTCGGCGAGGCGGGCTACCGCGCCAAGGTCGTCAAGGTCGCGGCCGTCGCCGTGCCCGACCGCCCCGGCGGCCTGGCCGAGCTCTTCGAGGCGCTCGACGACCTCGACGTGAACATCGAGTACTGCTACTGCTTCAGCCACCGCGACGGCGCGGCGGTCTTCGCCCTCAAGGTGGCCGACGCCGCGGCCGCGGCCAAGGCCGTGTGGACGCTCGAGGCCAAGGGGTTCAAGGCGCTGAGGCAGTCCGACCTGTAGCGGCGGCCGGAAAGAGGCACGTGCTGCGCGCGGGCGCCCGGCGGTTGACGGGCGCCCGTTCTTCTTGCCAGTGCCATACAAGGCGTGGATGGGAACGTCTAAAACATGTATTAGACCTATGGATTGGGCGGCCCTACGATAAACGCGTCGCACGTCCCCGAAAGGTGGTCTTACAAATGATCCTTGGTCTTGGTGTTCCCGAGCTCGCCGTCATCCTCGCCGTCTGCCTCGTCATCTTCGGCCCGAAGAACCTGCCGAAGCTCGGCAGCTCGATCGGCAAGACGGTCAAGAACTTCCGCGAGGGCATGGAGGGAGACGACCCCGAGCCTGCCGCCGCCTCCGCGACGGTCTCCGAGGCCGAGGCCGTCGACCCCGACGACGTGGACGCGTAGTAGCCCGTCGACGTCACCTGCTTGATGTTCCTCTTCCCCGAAGAAGCCCCGGCCTTAGCGGTCGGGGCTTCTTTGCGTTCCGGGTTCGGCAGCGGGCGCTGGGCGGTGGTCGATGGGCGGCGGGGCGCTACGAGAGGTCGCCGAGAAGGGCGACCACGGTGCGGAAGAGGTCGGACGGGGCGTGCTGAGCCTTCCAGATGACGGCCGGGCGCGTCTCGAGCTCGCGGCTCTCGACCGTCTTTATGAACTGGTCTCCGGTGTCCGTCACGCGGATGAGCGAGCGCGGAACGAGCGCGACGCCCATGCCCTCGCGGGCCCAGAGCGCGGCCGTGCGGGGGTCGTCGACGGTGATGGCCACGCAAAGCTCCCCGCCGGTGATCTCGAAGGCCTTCTCGACCTCCGGCAAGAGTCGCCGGTTGACGATGAGCGGCGTGCCGAAGAGGTCGTCGACCGTGCAGGTGGCCTCTTGGCCGACATCCATGCTCGGCGGCATCACGGCGACGAGGGGCTCCGCCGCGGCGAAGCGGCAGCGCAGCCCGTCGGACTTGAAGGGCGTGCGGACCACGCCGATGTCCGCGATGCCGCCGTCGAGAAGGTCCATGACGCCGGGGGTGGCGGACTCCCTGACCTCGAACTCGACGTTGGGGAAGCGTCGGCGCAGGTCGAGGAGGCGGTCGGACGGCATGAGGCCGGCGCAGCTCGGGTCGATACCGAGCGTGATGGTGCCGCCGGCTCCCGATCCCACGTTGGCGACCTCGCGCTCCGTGGCGCGGGCGAGGGCCACGAGCCTGGTCGCCCGCTCGTAGAGCACCTTGCCGGCCTCGGTGAGCGAGACGCTCCTGGGGCCGCGCACGACGAGCTGGACGCCGAGCTCTTTTTCCAGCTTGGCCAGCTCGTAGGAGAGGGGAGGCTGCGAGATGTGGAGCCTGCGGGCCGCGGCGGTGATCTGGTGCTCCTCGGCGATTGCGATGAAGTACTCGAGCTGCTTGAGATTCATAGCGAAATCCTTATTGAGTAGCAAACGATATACACAGAGTATATCGCCGAACACAGGACATGCACATTCAAACGTTTTTACGTTTGCCTCGGCGCGTTTGACGGTATCCTATCCACGACAACAAACGAACGACGAAAGGAAATACTATGTCTCTTTGGAACCTTAACGATTCCCAGCGTAAGGTCTATAACGCGTGTCGTAACGGCTGGCTTGTCGGTGGTAATTACCGTGCAATCTTTGATAATCATGAGCGTGAGTTCTTCGCCGACAGCCCCGCTTGGCTGTTCCGCGAGGTCCATGATTGGTTCGCTTCTCACGCCGCAAACCACTCGGAAGCCGGCATCGTGGTCAAGTACAACGCATAGGCAGGGACGGGGAGCCGAGGGCTCCTTTTTCTTTGCCGGCAGAAGGCTTGACGGCCGGACATGGCGACGAGCCCGCGGTAGGCCGGCGAGCGCTCGCGCAATGGTCCGAGCACCAATTCGCCTGCGGCGCGTGCTCGCAAAGAGGCCTCGTAATGGGCTACTCGCCGGCGACGTCCATGATGTGCGCGAGGATGAGGGCGAGGCCGGGTTCCAAGCTCGACTTGTCTATCCATTCCTGCCGGGTGTGAAGAAGCGCGCCCGCGACGGCGCCCATGGTGTGGGCGGGAATGCCCAGCGACAAGGGCACGTTCGCGTCGGTCGAGGACTGCTGGCGCGTCGGCTCGACGCCGGCGGCGGCTCGGATCGCCTCGTCTCCGGCAGCGATAAGCGCGTCCAGGCCGTCCGGCTCGACCGCGGGGCTCGCGGGCCGCTCGCCGATGAGCTCGAGCTCGATATCCACCCCGTGACCCCGCAGGCCCTCGACCATGGCCTCGAAGCGCTTTCGCATAAGGGTGAGGTTCTCCTGGCTCGCCGAGCGGTACTCGAGCAGCGCCTCGGCCTCCGACGCGATGGCGTTGACGGTGGTGCCGCCGTGCACGCAGCCCGCGTTCACGCTGGTCTTGGCCCCGTCGGGGAGTGGCAACGCGTAGAGCGCGCAGATGACGCGGCTCACGGCCTCGACCGCGCTCGGCGCGCCCGCGTCCTCCCATGAGTGCCCGCCCTTGCAGCGGCACCTCACGCGCCAGCGATGCGACCCCACGGCGCTCACGATGTGCTGGCCGAGGTAGAGGTCGAACGAGGTAAACGACTCGATCGTCTTTCCGCTTGCAACAAGGCTTGCAACAAGTGCTTTGGTTCCGGCCAGGTTGCCGAGCCCCTCCTCGCACGTGTTCGCGACGATAAGCACGTCGTGCGCCAGCCGCGGGCGCATGACCAGCAGCCGCTTGGCGGCCATGAGCAGTCCTGCGAGGTTCGCGGTGTCGTCGCCTACTCCGGGGGCGTACATGCGCTCGCCGTCCTCGCGGAAGGGGAGCTCGTCCTCGTCGTCGGCGACCACGTCCATGTGCGCCGAGAAGACCGAGCAGCGCGAGCGGTCGGCGCCCGCCAGCGTGAGGACCACGTTGCCGGCGTCGTCGACGGCCACCTGCTCTCGCGCCGCGCCCTGTGCGAGCAGCCAGCGCTCCACGAAGGCGGCGCGCCTCCCCTCTCGCCCCGTCGGCGCAGGCACGCGCGCCAGCTCCCGCAGCAACGCGAGCTCCTCCTCGTGCGCCGTGCGGGCGTAGCCTTTGGCGATCTCCACGAGCTTAAGGTCCATTTTGCGTTCCTTTCCTGGCGACGCTGGGCATTGACGGTTTTTGCATCGATGCCCATCGTAGCGGGTCCGCACCCTTACGGCTGTCGCGGCTCCTTCGCAGTCGACGCCGCCTTCGCTGCTCGGCCGGGGTGAGTACCCGGGCAAGGCCCCTCTCGACGATTGGGTATCCACCACCGTCTATATGCCGCCCGACGAATTCGGGACCGATGTCCTTGCGGCGGGCGCGCCCAATCGCGTACCTTCGGTGATAGGGGAGGTGCCGCGCATGTCCGACGGGTCCGTTCTGGCCATATTCACGCGAGGGCGTCGGGGCCGCCTGGTCGCCGCGTGCGCGGCGGCGGCGTGCGCGTACGCCTTGCTGGTCGCCCTGCTCGCGTGGGCTTCGCCGCCGCCCGCCCCGCCCACCGCGGCGGCGGTGGGCTCCGCGGGGATCGACCGCACGGCCCTGAACTGCGTCTTCGGCGTGGTCGTCCCCGTCTGGGGCGTGATGGCGTACCTGCGCTGCCAGGACCCCTGGATCTCCCGGCGGCTCGCGGCGGTGGCCGTCTTGCTCGACCTGTGGCTTCTTGCCGTCACCGTAAAATGGAACACGACCGACCAGGTCCTTGCCCGCTACCTGTGGTACGGCTACTACATCCCCATGTCGTGCGTCCCGCCGCTGTGCCTTTCGTGCGCCCTGCGAGCGGCCGCGGTCGAGGCGGGGGCATGGCGCCGCCGCCTTCGCCGCGCCTGCGTCGCGGCGGCGACCGCGTTCTCCGCCCTTGCGCTCACGAACGACGCGCACCGGCTCTTCTTCACCTTCGGCGCGCCGAACCCGGGGATCGTCGGGCATTACGGCTACGGGCCCGCGTACTGGGCCTTCTTCGCGTACAGCGCGGTGCTTTACCTGGCTTTCTTTGGGGTTCTGTGGCGGGCGAGCCGCGCCACGCTGCGAGGGCTCGTCGTCCCAGCGGCCGCGACGGCGTTGGTCGGGATCCTCTTCTGCGCGGCCTACGCCTTCCGACTCGAATGGGCCGCCTCGCTCAACTTCTCGCTCGTCTACGGCATCGTGGCCATGGCGGCCCTCGAGCTCTGCCTCGACCTGGGGCTCATACCCTCGACGCGCTCCTTCGCCCGCGTCTTCGACGACCTGCCGTTTAACCTGGCCGTCCTTTCCCGCGACGGCGCGCTCTTTCGCAAGACCCGTGCGGCCGCCCCTGTGCGTCCCGCCGCGGCGGAGCTGGCAAGAAGCGCCGCGCCGGGCACCTTCACGCTGCCGGACTGCCCCGACGACGTCTTCTGCGCGTGGCCGCTCTGCGGCGGCACGGCGCTGCTCACCCAGGACATGGGCGGGCTTCGCGCCCTCAACCGGACGCTCGCGCGCCGCGGCTCCGAGCTCGAGCGCGACCGCCGCACCCTTGAGCACGACCGCGACGTGGCCGAGCTCCTGGCGGGCCTTGAGGCGGAGTCGCGCCTGGTGGGTGACGTCGACGCCGCGCTCTCGGCGTCCATGGAGGAGGTCTCCGCGCTGCTTCGCGGCCTTCCGGACGACCCCGCGGCGCGTCGCCGGCAGCTCGAGCGCGCGCGGATGCTCGTCGCCTACTGCAAGCGCAAGGGGTCGCTCGTGCTCGCCGAGGCCGCCGACCCCGAGCTTGACCGCGACCGGATCCGCCTTATCGCCAACGAGCTCGCCTGCGACCTGCGCGCCGTCGGCATCGACTGCGCCGCCGTCTGCAACCTGAGCCGCCCGGTGCCCGCCGCGCAGGCGAGCACGCTCTACGACTGCATCTACGCCATGGCGTTCGTCGCGTTCGAATGCTCCTCGCCGGTGCTCATGTACCACCTTGGCGAGAGGGGCGACGGCATGGTCGAGCTCCGCGCGCACCTTCAGTCCGAGGACGAGGCGGACCTGGGGGACCTGCCGAGGACGCGCGCCCTGCGCGAGCGGCTCGACGCGTGCGACGTCGTCTATTCGGTCTCCGGCGACGTGGGGCGCCTCCTGCTGCTCGCGCGCGTGAGGGGAGGCGACGCCGCGTGAACGCGCCGCTGCTCAACGAGGCGAGCCTGATGGCCGTCGTCGCCGGCGAGTTCGTCTGCGTCGGCCTCCAGGTGGTGCATCTTTTCCTCGTGGCGTTCCGGGGGCGCCGCGCGTCCGGGCGGCTCTCGTGCGCCCATGAGGCGGCGGTCTTGGCCCACCTGGGCCTTGCGCTCGTTCTCACGGTGGGCGCCGGGCTTATCGGCGCGCCGGTCCTCGGGTGGGCGCTCGAGGCGTCGCGCGCGTTTTGGCTGCTGTGGGCCAACGCGGCCTTCTCGGCGCTGGCGGTCTTTGTCGCGGCGCGCCTGCGCAGGCCGGCGTGCCTTCTCGACGCCTTGCTCATGGGCCTCTGCGCGCCTGCGCCTATCATTGCGCTCGGCCCCGTCTGGAACGTCGCGGCGGTTCTCGACATCGCGTGGTTTCTCTTCCGGGGGCTTTCCGGGATCGTGGACGACCTGGTCAGGCGCTCGGACGAGCTCACGGAGCTGAGCTTGGCGGAGGCCCTCATGGGCATGCCCGCGGGCATCCTGGTCGTCGGCGCGACCGGCGGCTCCACCTTCATGAACGTGCGGATGCGGGAGTGCCTCTTTGCCCTCGGGCTGCCGTGCGACCTCGGCGACCAGAGCGGGCTGTGGGGGCGTCTTTCCGCGATCGGCCGCGACCTCTCGGCCGAGGCGAGCTCCCTTGGCGCGCCCGGCGCGCTCGGCGTCGGCGACCAACGCCTGCTGGTGGAGCTTCCCGACGCGACGACCTGGCTGTTCGCCCGAGACGCGGGAGGCGCGCAGGGGCTCGGCGCCAGGGTGGTGTGCCTCGACGTGACCGAGGCGGTGCGCGCCAACGCGGCGCTCGGCCGGACGAACCGCGAGCTCGAGGAGGCGGCCGACGAGCTGCGCTCGACGCTTGCGGGCGTGGGTCGAGCCGCCGAGGCCGCGGCCTACCTGCGCATGCGCTCGCGGGTCCACGACGTCGTGGGGCAGCGGCTCTCCATCCTGCACCGCTATCTGGAGACGGGGCGCACCGACGCCGCGTCGGTGGCGGAGCTCGAGCGCCTGCTCTCGTCGGTTCTGACGGACCTGCGCGGTGCCGGCGCCGACCCGCGCGCCGAGCTCGACGCCGTCGTGGCCGCGTTCGCGCTGGTGGGGGTGGATGTGGACGTGCGCGGCGAGCTGCCCGCGGGCAAGGCCGGCGCCGCCTTCGCGCGCATCGTCCGCGAGGCGTGCACGAACTCGTGCCGGCACGCCCACGCCAAGCGGGTCCTCGTGGAGCTGGAGAGAGACGCGCGCGGCCGTGCGCTTCTCACCGTCACCGACGACGGGGAGGCGGGCGCGGCGGCCGGCGCGGCGCCCGTAGAGCGGGGCGGCATTACGGGCATGAGAAGGGAGACGGCCTGCCTGGGCGGGTCGCTCTCCGTTACCTGCGCGCCGAGGTTCACGGTGCGTGCGGAGGTTCCCTGCGACGAAGGGGGTTCGCGATGATCGAGGTGCTTCTTGTCGAGGACCAGGCCATGCTGCGCGAGAGCCTGGCCTGCGCGATAAATGCCCAGGCAGACATGCGCGTGGCGGCGAGCCTCGCCGACGCGGCCGAGGCGCCTGCGCTCGCGGCCGAGCTCGGCTGCGGCCTCGTGCTCATGGACGTCTGCACGGAGAACGGCTCGAGCGGCATCGTGGCCGCGCGGCGCATCAAGGAGGCCGACCCGCGGGCGCGCGTGGTCATCATGACGGGCATGCCCGAGGTCACCTTCGTCGAGCAGGCGAGAAGCGCGGGCGTGGACAGCTTCGTGTACAAGAACGTGGGCATCGACGAGCTTTTGGCCGTTATGCGCTCGACGGCGTCGGGCTACCAGACGTATCCCGCGGCGCCCGACTCGATCTTCTCGGGGCCCGCGGCGCTCACGGACGTCGAGGTCCAGATCCTGCGCCTGGTGTGCGAGGCGAAGACGCGCAAGGAGATCGCGGCCGAGCTCTACATGAGCGAGGGGACCGTCAAGCGCCGCATCGGCGAGATCCTGGCAAAGACGGGCTACGACAACATCCTGCGGCTCGCCGTGCACGCCGTCGCCGAGGGCAACATCGTCCCCGGGCTCGGCAGGGAATAGCGGGCAAAGGGACGGCCCCTTTGCCCGCTGCTTGGTGCTTGGCGTCGGTGCGCGCCGCCTCGGCTACGGGATGCTGACCTCGTAGACGCCGAGGTCGTTGAAGTACTTGACCTCGTAGATGGTGAGCGTGAAGCTGATGTCCTTCAGCTCGTCGATGGTGGTTACCCCGTCGAAGGCGACGACCTCGTTGGCCGTTTCCCCGGCGTTGACGTCGGCATAGTAGTAGATCTCATACGTTCCGCCGTTGACGGTTGCGTCAGCGAGCGTGTGCGACGCGAAGCGCTCGCCGGACTTGTTGGTGATGGCGAGCTCGATGCCGCCCATGCCGTTCTCGTCCACCACGCGGGCGACCGCGGTGATGTTGGCGACCTCGTCGTCCGCGATCACGATGGGCGGGTCGATGGCGACGCGCTGGGTCTCCACGGCCGTGCCGGCCTCGCCTTCCTCCATTGATTTGCGGTCCTGCTCGATCTTGTCGGCAAGGGTGTCGTCGCCCTTCTTGAAGACGAGCTCGTTGGATTCGCCGTCTCCGTAGGTGAGGGTGTCGCCGGAGAGCTTGAGGTCGCCGGTCACGCCGGCGAAGGCCAGGGTCGCCTTGTCGTAGTCCCAGGTCAGGTCCTCGACGGCGCCGAAGGCGTCGACCGTGGCGGTGCCGTCCTCGGCCAGGTAGAGGATGAACCTCGCGTCCAGGGAGGCCATGAACTCGACGTCCTCCGCGGTGAGCTCCTCGCCGTCGGCGGTGCCGCTGGAGAGCTCCCAGTAGCCGGGCATGCCCTTGCCGGCGGGCTCCGAGGCGCCGCACCCGGCGATCGCGAGGCAGGTCGCGACGGCGCAGAGGGCGCAGGCGAGCAGGGAGATCAATCTCTTCTTCATGGTGCGCTCCTTTCTCGAGCGTTTACGTGCGTTGTCGCGCGACGCGGGCGGGGCGGGAAGGGGAGGGGAGAGCCGGTTGCCCGCGGCCCTTCCCGCCCAGGTGGATGCCGCGGCGGGGGGCGGCCCGGCCATCAGGGTTTCGACCTAAGGCCGCTTCGTGCCGCAGGCGGAGCAGAAGTTGCCGGTGTTCTGCGTGCCGCAGTTTGTGCAGAACCAGGGGCCGGCGGCCTCGGGCCTGGGGCTTCCGCAGTTGCCGCAGAAGCGCCCGGTGTTCTGGGCGCCGCAGGAGCAGGTCCAGGCGCCGTCGGTTGCCGAGGGCGCGGCTTCCGAGGCCGCCGCAACGCCGCCGACCTGCGGTTGGTTTACCGCCTGCGGCGCCGTTTGCGCCGACTGCCCGAAGAGCTGCGCCGCGTTCATGCCGCCCATGCCGCTCGCCATCCCCATGCCCATGAAGCCCATGGCGGCCCCGGCGGGGTTGGCCGCCGCGGTCCGCATGGCGTCGCTCTGCGCCGCGGCGATGTTGGCCGCCGCCATCGCGGGGTTGGCCATGACGGCCGCCTTCTGCAGGTCGCGGATCATCTGCTCCTGGTCCTCGGGAGCCGAGATGGTGTTCACGCCGAAGGCCGCTATCTGGATGCCGCGCGTCTCTCTCCATTGGTGCGAGAGCTCCTCGTTCAGCGCGTCGGCGAGCTCCTTGGTGTGGGCGGGCACCGCGCTGTAGCGGATGCCCATCTCGCTGATGCGCGCGAACGCGGGCTGCAGAGCGGTGAGAAGCTCGCTCTTGAGCTGCGAGTCTATGAGGTCGCGCGTGTAGGCGCCCTCGACGTTGCCGCAGACGTTCTTGTAGAACATGAGCGGGTCCACGAGCCGGTAGGAGTACTCGCCGTTGCAGCGGACGGTGATGTCCACGTCTAGGCCGATCTTCTCGTCGACCACGCGGAAGGGCACGGGGCTCGCGGTGCCGTACTTGTTGCCCACGATCTCCTTGGTGTTGAAGTAATAGACGCGCTGGTCCTTGCCCGCGTCTCCGCCGAAGGAGAATCGACGGCCCACCTGCTCGAAGGACCTTCTCACCGCGTCGCCGAGGTTGCCGGCGAACACCGAGGGCTCGGTGCCCGTGTCGTAGACGAACTCGCCCGGCTCGGCGCAGACCTCGACCACCTCGCCGTTCTCGACGACCATCATGCACTGACCGTCCGCCACCGCCACGACGGAGCCGTCCGAGATGACGTTGCCCTCGCCGCGGGCGTTGGAGCTGCGCCCGCCGGTCCGCTTGGCGCCCTTCGCCACCAGGGTTTGCGCATCGAGCGCGTCGCAGTAGAAGTACTCGCGCCACTGGTCGGCGAGCACGCCGCCGGCCGCCCCGACGCCTGCCTTAAGTAGTCCCATGACCTTCTCCTCTCGTCGGCGATTTCGTTGGGTGCGCCGTTTGACCAGCGGCGCGTCGCGGCGTCTTCGCGACGCCGCGCTCAGCTATGACTTCTTGTCGGCCTTCTCGTGGTGGATGACCTCGGTCGTCGTGTGCGTGAAGGTGTCCCGTCTCCTGGTGATCTCCAGCGTGGACGCGTCGAGGTAGCCGTCCGCGCCCGAGGCCTCGACGGCGCTTCTCATCTGCGCGGTGAGGCTCGCGCAGACGATCGCCGCGGCCAGCAGGGGAACGAGCAGCATGAAGCCCCACTGGATGGGCGCGGCGTTCTGGGCAAGGAAGCCGCCGAGCTTGACCGCTGCCAGGCAGGCGGCGAAGAGCAGGGCAAAGACGCCTGCGCCGATGAGGGCGCGCTTCTTTTTGTCTACCGGCAGGTCGCCGACGAGCCGGCCCGTCTGCCCGTTCATGGCAAAGAGGAACTGCCGCCCCTCCCATGTGGTGCCGAGCATCCAGACGGGCAGCAGGGCGTAGACGGGCTCTGCCCAGTCCTTATCCACGTCGCAGCGCTGGCAAGAGACGCTGTCGTAGCCCTCTACGCTCGCCCGGAGCGCCTGGCCTGCGCTCGCGTCGACGCGCTTCTCTGCGCGCGGGCGGCAGGCCGCGGCGTCCTCGTCGTAGCGGTTGGCCACGAATCCCGGCATGTAGGCCACCGAGAAGGGCACGAGCGCGCCGTAATCGAACGGCTCTATGGCGTCCATGTGCGCGTCGGGCATCTTCGTGGAGGCGTCCACGGGGATGCGCGAGAAGCCCATCGTGCCCGCGCGCTCCACGTCGAAGTGGTCGGTCTCGACGATCTCGTCGTCGCCCTCGCGCCTGCGGCGGGTCTTCGTCGCCGTGTACGTGGCGTTCGCGCGCGCCGACGCGTCCATGAGCCAGAAGGGCACGTAGACGCCCTGGACCTCATTGATGCGGTTCCCGTCGACGAACCCCTTGGGAAGAAGGACCTTGCCCTTGTAGTGCTCGGTCAGCGCGGACTTGGCCGCGTCGCGGCCGAGCTTGAAGGGGATGACCAGCTGCGGGCGGAACTCGCCCGCGAGGCGCCCGGCGGCGACGACGGGGTTTCCGCAATAGGGGCACTCGGACACGGCGGTGGTGTCGTCGCAGACGAGCTCGGCTGCGCAGGAGGAGCAGCGATAGGCGGCGCTCAAAGCATCGACGTCGCTGACCTGCGCTTCATTTGATGCGACTGCCGCGGCCTCTGCCCGCGCCCTGGACTCCGCCGCCTGCTGCTTGCCCGCGTAGCGCGACTCTATCTCGGCCACCCCGAACTCCGAGTCGCAGTGGTCGCAGACGAGTATCGCCTTCGCTCCGTCGTAGCGCAGGGCCCCGCCGCACGCCGGGCACTGGTAGTTGACGCTCTCGACGCTCATGGCCGTCTCCTCTCGACGTGGCGCCTCGTTTCTTGACTTCATTGTTGAGGAGGGGAGGGCTTCCGCGTAATGCCCCTTCGTCCCACGCCGCGCGTTCCGGTGGGCCGCAAGTCCCAAAATGCGTCCCGGGCGTTCAGGGCCACGCCCTGGCCGGGCGAGCCGGCGCGCGCCCAGGGATCGACGCGCCCTGCGCCCGCGCCGCGCCCGGCGGCGGCTCCGTCATAGGCGCCCCGAAAGTGATCCGCCCAGCAACGGCTCCGCTCGACGCGCCCCGCGCCCGCGTCGCGCAGCAGCGCCGCCGTCGGAAGCGCCCCGCATCCGCGCCGCGCAGTAACGGCTTCGCCTGGAGCGCCCCGCATCCGCGCCGCGCAGTAACGGGAGCCGTTAATTAGCCCTAAAACAACGCTGCGCAGTAACGCCATGTTGCTGCGCGACGAGGATTGAGGGCGGATGGCCCCGACGGATTGCTGCGCGGCGAGGATTGAGGGCGGATGGCCCCGACGAGTTGCTGCGCGGCGAGGATTCGGGGCGGATGGCCCCGACGGGTTGCTGCGCGGCGAGGATTCGGGGCGCCCGGGAGCTGTGGTTTGCTGCGCGGCGAAGGTTGGGGGCGCTCGGGCACGGCCGGGTTGCTGCGCGGCGAAGGTTGGGGGCGCTCGGGCACGGCCGGGTTGCTGCGCGGCGAAGGTTGGGGGCGCTCGGGCACGGCCGGGTTGCTGCGCGGCGAAGGTTGGGGGCGCTCGGGCACGGCCGGGTTGCTGCGCGGCGAAGGTTGGGGGCGCTCGGGCACGGCCGGGTTGCTGCGCGGCGCGGATTCAGGGCGGCCTCGGGCAGCCTTAGCCGCGCGCCCGGGGCTGAAGTGCTGTGTAGAGTGTTTCGTCTGGGTGATAAGGGTTGAGCCGCGGCCGTGCGGATGTTACGTTGTGCAGACCGATAGAGGCGCGGGCACGAAGATCCTCGGGGGAGCCGGCGGGCGCCGATCCCGGGGCGAGGCGACTGCCCGCCGAACTTCTCGCCGCGGGCACGGGGCGGAGGTGGGCCCGCGGGGAACACCCGCGGGACTGTCTGCGGCAACAAGGCCGTGGGAGCGCTATCGCCTGGGCCCGGCCGTCTCGTGCCGTGCCCGCACGAGGGCGCCCCCGCACGTATATGCAAGGAGCAGAGCGCATGGAGAAGCGCCCGTTCATCAATAAAGCCCAGCTCGAGGCCATCTGCGCCGAGCACCCCACGCCTTTCCACCTCTACGACGAGGCCGAGATCCGCCGTCGCGCCCGCGCGCTCAACGCGGCCTTCGCCTGGAACCCGGGCTTTAAGGAGTACTTTGCCGTCAAGGCCACGCCGAACCCCTGGATTGTGAGCATCCTCGCCGAGGAGGGCTGCGGCTGCGACTGCGCCACGGGCACCGAGCTCACGCTCGCCGAGGCCTGCGGCGTCACGGGCGCCGACATCATGCTCAGCTCCAACGACACGCCCGACGAGGACTACCGCCAGGCGGCGGAGCTCGGCGCCATCATCAACCTCGACTCGCTCGATATGGTCGACTGCCTCGTGCGCGCGCTCGGAGGCGAGCTGCCGAAGATGGTGTGCTGCCGCGTGAACCCCGGCGGGACCTTCTCGTCGGCCAACGGCATCATCGGCAACCCGCAGGACGCAAAGTTCGGCATGACGGTCCCGCAGCTCATGGAGGCGTTCGCGCGCCTGGCCGAGCTCGGCGTTGAGGACTTCGGCATCCACGCGTTTCTTGCCAGCAACACGCAGGAGAACGACTACTACCCGCGCCTGGCCCGGCAGCTCTTCGAGCTCGCGGTGCGCGCCCGCGACGAGCTTGGCGTCCACGTTTGCCTGATCGACCTCTCCGGCGGCGTCGGCGTCGACTACGCGCCTAAGGACCCCGCCGCCGACATCGCCGCCATCGGCGAGGGCGTGCGCGAGGCCTATGAGCAGGTGCTCGTTCCCGCCGGGATGGATGACGTGCGGATTTGCTCGGAGCTCGGCCGCTGGATGCTCGCGCCGGCGGGCGGCCTCGTCACGCGCGTGATCCACGAGAAGGTCACCTACAAGGACTACCTGGGCGTGGACGCCTGCGCGGCGAACCTCATGCGCCCGGCCATCTACGACGCCTACCACCACATCACCGTGATGGGCAAGGAGGGCGAGCCCGCCGCGCGCGCCTACAACGTCGTCGGTCGCCTCTGCGAGAACAACGACCAGTTCGCCCATGACCGGATGCTGCCCAAGACCGACGTCGGCGACCTGCTGTTTATTCACGACACCGGCGCCCACGGGTTCTCGATGGGCTACAACTACAACGGGTCGCTGCGCTCGGCGGAGCTGCTGCTTCGCGAGGACGGATCGGTTCAGCGGATCCGCCGCGCCGAGACGCAGGCGGACTACTTCGCCACCTTCGACGACGACCCGCGTTTCTCCTGCCTGGCAAAGAAGTGACGCGGGGGCGCAGCCTCTGCGCGTCATCAGATGTTCGATGAAAGGAAACGCTCTATGGACATGAGCAACCTCACGGGCTCGGTCGTCGCGCTCATCACCCCGTTCAAGCGCGACGGCTCGGTCGACTTCGAGAAGCTCGAGGGCCTTGTGGACTTCCACCTGGCCAACGACACCGACGGCATCCTGGTGCTCGGCACCACCGGCGAGTCCGCCACCATGACCGACTCCGAGGACCTGGCCGTGGCCGAGTGCGTCGTCCAGCGCGTGGCCGGCCGCGTCCCCGTCATCGGCGGCTCCGGCTCCAACTGCACCGGCGAGTCGCTGCGCAAGTCGCTCGAGCTGCAGAAGCTCGGCGTCGACGGCCTGCTCATCATCAGCCCGTACTACAACAAGTCCAACGAGGAGGGCATGTACCACCACCTCGCCGACGTCATGGACGCGGTCAACGTGCCGTGCGTCCTCTACAACATCCCCGGCCGCACGGGCTGCAAGATCTCGGTCAACAACGTCGAGCGCCTGTCGGTCCACCCCAACTGCTGGGGCATCAAGGAGGCGTCCGGCGACATCTCCTACGCCGCCGACATCGCGCACTGCCTCTCCGACGACTTCCGCATGATGTCGGGCAACGACGACATGATCGTGCCGCTCATGAGCCTGGGCGCCTCGGGCGTCATCTCCGTGTGGGCCGACGTCGCGCCGAAGACCGTGCACGACCTGTGCGCCGACTTCCTGGCCGGCGACGTCGCCGCCGCGCGCAAGGCGCAGATCGACAACCTCGAGCTCATCCACGCGCTCTTCTGCGAGGTCAACCCGATCCCGGTGAAGGCCGCCTTGGCGAAGATGGGCCTGATCGACGAGTATTACCGCAAGCCGCTGTGGCCCATGGCCGACGGCGATCGCGAGCGCCTCTACGGCGCCATGAAAGGGGCTGGTCTGATTGACTAACGAGAGCGACGTGCAGCTCACGAGCGTTATCCTGGTGGGCGGCGGCCGCATGGGCCAGCTCATAGCCCAGAAGCTCGACGCCGACGGCGGGTTCGCCGTGGAGGGCATCTACGACGTCAACAACGCGGACGAGCTCGACGGGCGCGCCCCCGTGGTCGACCTCGTCATCGACTTCTCCAACAAGGCGGGCCTGCCGCACGTGCTCGCCTACGTCGAGCGCACGGGCGCGGCCCTGGTCTCGGGCACCACCGGCTTCTCCGACGACGAGCTCGCCCGCCTGCATGCCCTTGGCGAGAAGACCCGCGTGATCTACTCGGCAAACTACTCCCTCGGCGTGGCGGCCCTCAAGCGCGCCGCGGCCCAGGCGGCCCTCGCGCTCGGCGAGTGGGACTGCGAGATCGTCGAGACCCACCACAACCAGAAGGCCGACGCGCCCTCCGGGACGGCGCTGCTGCTCCTTGACGCGGTCGACCCCGCCCACGAGCGCTCGGTCGCGCACGGCCGCGAGGGCATGGTCGGCGCCCGCCCGGCCAACGAGATCGGCATGCACTCGCTGCGCGGCGGCACCGAGGCGGGCACCCATGAGGTGCACTTCTTCGGGGCCGACGAGGAGGTCTGCCTCACGCACCGCGCCACGAGCCGTCAGATCTTCGTCAACGGCGCCGTGGCCGCGGCCAAGCGCCTGCTTGCGCGCCCGGAGAACGGGTTCTACACCTTCGAGCAGCTCATGTTCGAGTAACCAGACGATTCAGGGCGGCCGCGGGGCCGCCCTTCTTACCAGACGAACGATAGGAGAACACATCCGCATGGACGCCCAGGAGATCATCAACTACATCGCAACCGCGCCGAAGAAGACCCCGGTCAAGGTCTACCTCAAGCTCAAGGAGGGCGCCGAGCTCGACCTCTCGGCCGCCGACCACGTCTTCGGCGAGGGCGCCGACAAGGTCGTCTTCGGCGACTGGGCCGTGCTCGGCCCCGTGCTCGAGGCCGGCGCCGACGCCATCGCCGACAGCGTCGTCGAGAACGACGGCCGCAACACCGGCGTCCCCATGCTCAACAAGCTGAACATCAAGGCCCGCATCGAGCCGGGCGCCATTATCCGCGAGAAGGTCGAGATCGGCGACAACGCCGTGATCATGATGGGCGCCGTCATCAACATCGGCTCCGTGATCGGCGAGGGCACCATGATCGACATGGGCGCCGTCCTGGGCGGCCGCGCCACGGTGGGCAAGCACTGCCACATCGGCGCCGGCACCGTGCTGGCGGGCGTCGTCGAGCCGGCGAGCGCCACGCCCGTGATCATCGAGGACGACGTCATGATCGGCGCGAACGCCGTGGTGCTCGAGGGCGTGCGCGTGGGCAAGGGCGCCGTCGTGGCGGCCGGCGCGGTCTGCGTCGAGGACGTGGCCCCCGGCGCCGTGGTCGCGGGCGTCCCCGCGCGCGTGATCAAGCAGGCGGCCGAGGTCGCCGAGGGCAAGGTCGCCCTGGTGGACGCGCTGCGCAGCCTTTAGGCGGGTTTCACGCCATAGGTGCGCTTGCCGATAAAAGAAGAGGGCCTGTCGCTGTGCGAAACCGCCTCGGGGAGGCGTGAATCTGTGGCGACAGGCCCTCGTTATGTGCACGTTCCCTGGCCTTCTTACCTCAGCGAACCCAAGTAGAGCAGGCTCGGCTTCGGGGAGCGCGCCTGGGTCTCGCGGTCGACGGCGATAAGCCCGAAGGTCTTGCTGAAGCCGTGCTGCCACTCCCAGTTGTCGAGAAGGCTCCAGTAGAAGTAGCCGCGCACGGGCAGGCCGTCTGCCAGGCAGCGGCGCACGCCGCCTACGGCACTGACAATGAACTCGCAGCGACGCTCGTCATCGTCGGTCGCGAGGCCGTTCTCGGTCACGTAGATGTCTCCGGTGAAGTCTTTGGCCACCTTGCGGATCACGTGCTCGAGCGCCTGCGGGTAGTACTCATAGCCGGCCTGCGTGACCTCGGCGCCCTCGGGAACGGGCAGGTCACCCTCGGGGC
>CAVJHQ010000019.1:0-29592 GCA_963649365.1 Alloprevotella sp. | reverse complement strand
CCTGGACCTTGGGATTAAGAGTCCCCTGCTCTACCAGCTGAGCTAACGATCCATATCCAATTGTAAATGGGGTGGGTGAAGGGTCTCGAACCCTCGACCTACGGAGCCACGGTCCGTCGCTCTACCAACTGAGCTACACCCACCATTTGCTTCCCTCGTCAGGCAGCTCGTCTATTATGCAAAGTCCAGACGCCCGATGCAAGGACTTTTTTGGCCAAATCCGAAAAAAGTTTCGAAGCCGCAGGTCAAGCACGGAAAATTGAGCGTAAAGAAAGCAAGGCCCACGCCTAATCCCTCCCCAGAAGGGCAAGGATGTCGTCACGCGTGAGAAGCGCGGACTTGACCCCCTCGCCGGAGAGCACGCTCTCCGCAAGCCCCCGCTTGGCCTCCTGCATCTGCAGGATGCGCTCCTCGATCGTGTCCTTGGCGATGAGCTTGAAGACGCTCACGTCCCGGCGCTGCCCGATGCGGTGGGCGCGGTCGGTCGCCTGGTCCTGGGCGGCGGTGTTCCACCACGGGTCGTAGTGGATGACCACGTCGGCCGCCGTGAGGTTGAGGCCGACGCCGCCCGCCTTGAGCGAGATGAGGAAGACGTCGGCCTCCCCCGCCTGGAAACGGCGCACGAGCCTCTCGCGCTCCTCTTTGCTCGTCGAGCCCGTGAGCGTGAGATAGCTGAGCTTCTCGGCGCCCAGGCGGTCCGCGATTATCTCCAGCATGCTCGTGAACTGCGAGAACAGAAGCACCCGGTGGCCGCCCTCCCTTGCCTGGGACACGAGCTCCATGCAGGTGTCGAGCTTTGCGGAGCCGCCGTCGTAGCCCTCGAAGTACAGGCTCGGGTCGCAGCAGATCTGCCGGAGCTTGGTGAGCTCGGCGAGCACCTTGAGCTTGTCTTTCTTGATCTCCTTGTCGCCCGCGTGCTGCACCTGGAGGGCGAGGCGGTCCTGGTTGGCCAGGTAGAGCTTCCTCTGCTTCGCCTCCATCTGGGCGTAGACGACGCTCTCGGTCTTCTCGGGCAGGTCGGCCAGGACCTCGGACTTGAGGCGGCGCAGGACGAACGGCCCGATGGCGCAGCGCAGCAGCGAGGCGGACTCGTGCTCGTTGGCCTCAACGGGGCTCTCGTAACGCTTGGCGAACTGCTCGCGCGTGCCCAGGTAGCCCGGCATGAGGAACTCGAAGATGCTCCAGAGCTCCTGCAGGCGGTTCTCGATCGGGGTGCCCGTGAGCGCGAGGCGGACGCCGGCGTCGAGGCACTTGACGCACTTGGTCACCTGCGCCTTAGGGTTCTTTATGTACTGGGCCTCGTCGAGGACCACGCGCGCGAAGCGATGGGCCGAGTAGGCCTCCACGTCGCGTCGCAGCAGGTCGTACGAGGTGATAAGGACGTCGCGCCCCTCGGCCCCGCCGACCAGCGCCATGCGCGCGGCCTTGGTGCCGACGACGGCCACGGCGTCGAGCGAGGGGGCGAACCGCTCGATCTCGGAGACCCAGTTGTACACGAGCGACGCCGGGCAGACCACCAGCGTCGGCCCCGCGGCGCCCGTCTCCTTGCACGAGAGGATATGGGCGATGACCTGCAGCGTCTTGCCCAGGCCCATGTCGTCTGCGAGGATGCCGCCGAACCCGAACCGCTCGAGGGTCCCCAGCCAGCGGAAGCCGTCCTCCTGGTAGCCGCGCAGCTCGGCGCGAAGGCCCGAGGGCACCTCGATGTCGGCGTCGGCGTAGGTGTCGAAGTCGCGGACGATGGTGCGGAAGCCGGCGTTGCGCGAAAGGCGCACGCCCTCCGCGCGCTCGAGCAGGGCGTCGACGAGAAGCGCCCGGCTCGAGGGCAGGCCGGCGTCGCACCCGCCCACCAGGTCCTCGACGTCGACGCCGAGGCCCGCCGCGAGCTCCTCGGCCACGTGGAGGTTCTCGCCGATGCGGACGATGTCGCCCGTGGAGAGGCGCACGTACTTCTGCTTGCGCTTCCAGCCGTCGAGGTAGTCGAGCAGCTCGCGCTCGGTAAGCCCGCTCGCGCCGAGCTCGACGTCGAGCAGGTTGCTCTTCACGCTCGCCTTGACCGAGAGGTTGGGCGACTGCCGCACGTTGACGTCGCGCAGGCGGTCGGAGAGAAGCACCTCGCCCAGGCCCGAGAGCTCGGCGAGCCCGTCGGTGAGCAGGCGGTAGAGCAGCTCGTCGTCCGACTCGTCGAACACGTAGGACCCGCCCGCGAGCGGGAAGTAGTCCTCGAGCACGTCGAGCACGTGGTACTCGGCCGCGACGTCGCGCGCAGGCTCGCCCGGCTGGCCCTCGCGCGCGCCGACCGCGCACGACCAGTCGCCGTAGAAAACCCTCGCCTCGCAGCCGACCCGCCCGTCGTCGAGGCCGACCCGGAACGTGAAGAGGGGCAAGGGGGGCTCCGCGTCCGCGAGGCTCTGCGGGACCTCGGCGTCGGTCCACGCGCGCAGCGCGGGAAGCACGGAGCGGCAGAACTCCGGCGCGTCCTTGGAGCTCACGTGGGGCGTGCCGCGCGAGGAGATAAGCGCGCTCAGGACCGGCGCCGCCTCGGCCGCGAAGGCCGCCGAGGTGCGCAGGACCCGGTGCCCGTCGGTGGCGTAGCAGCGCGTGTCGTCCCAAATAAGGTACAGGTCGGAGGCCACGTCGATGTCGTAGCCGCCCTCCTCGCGCTCCGTGATGGCGCACGAGACGCCCGGGTCGCCCTCCGCGACGGCGAACTCGCAGAGCTTCTTCTCGCCGACGCGGTAGCCCCAGGCGTCGAAGGCGCTTCTCTTCTCGAGCTCGATCTGCACGGAGTCGCCCTGCATGAGGTCGAGGACGTCGCAGATGTCGGTCGAGGACAGCGGGAGCTCCTTGACCTCGGTGCCGCGGCCGCCGTCGACGTAGTCCCAGCGGGAGAGGTAGAACGCCTGCTGCGTGTCGACGACGCGCGCGATCAGGTCGAGGAGGGACGCCGCGCGCTCGTCGAGCCAGCCGCGCGTGCAGGGGACCTTGAGCTTCTTGCCGAACTCCATGACGTCGCCGTCGCGCCAGGCGCGCACGAGGCCGGCGATGTTCTTGACGATGTACTTGGTCTTCCCGCTATGGGCCGTCAGCTTGAGCGCGAGGCCGTCGGGGGCGTAGGTCCGCGTGGGTATGACGAAGGCCGCGGAGAGGGAGACCTTCTGCTCGGGGTCGGCCTGCCCCGCGTGGGAGCGGGAGCGCCGCCGGCCCGCCTCGCGCAGGCGCTTCTCGGCGGCGTCCTTGATCAGGCCGGAGACGGCTCCGCTCGTCGGGAGCTCGCGGGCCTTCTGCTTGCGCGGGGCCGTGGGAGAGACGGCCGCGCCCTCCCCTGCCTCGCCGCTGGAGGCCGCGAAGGCGAGGGCCAGGGCGACCTCGTGCTTGCACATCCCCTCGTAGGTGTAGGCCGCCGGGCAGGTGCACGAGTAGTCGAGCACGTCCTCGGCCTCGAGGTCGAGGTCGACGGCGACCTCGTAGCTGCCGCCGTAGGAGGCGTCGACCTTGCCGGAGACGCAGACCGTCGAGCCGATGCTGCCCTCGCTCGAGCGGACGCCCCAGACCGCGCCGCCGAGCGCGAGCTTCTTGCCCTTGGTATACGTGCTCGGGAGCGCCGCCTCGCGCTCAAGGTTGTCTGCCAGCCGCCTGCTCGCCATGGTGCTCCTTCCGTCGCAGGCATCCTACGATAGCCCACGCAAGGCGCTGCGCGCGGGATGAAACGCGCCGGGCGCATCGGCGCACGCCCCCCGCGGCGCCTAAAGAACGCCGTCGAGGTCGCCGCGGTTCTTCGCCTCGTCGAACAGGTGCTTGAACACGACGCCGCCGTGGAGCCCGTCATGCTCGAACTCGTTGGTGACCCAGGCGTGAGAGTTGCCCACGCGGCTCAGCGTGTCAAGCTGGAGGCTGGAGTCGACGTATAGGTCATCGAAGTAAACGGCACATTGAAGCGGCACTTCGTTCGCAGCAAGCTGCGCCGTATCGTACAGTTTGCCGAAGCGCGTGTCCTCCATGAGCACATCCATCGCGGCCGCAAAGGGGATAAGCGCCGGGTCCTCCTCGAACATCCAGGGGAACATCGCCTCGCCGAACATCATGAGCGGGCGCGCGTCCGTCGAGAACTCCGGGCGGGAGGCCGCCTCGTGGGCGGCAGCCCAGCGGATCGGGACATCAAGCTCTCCGTCGGCGTAGATGAACTCCTGGAGCGTCCAATAGAGGGGGTTGGAGGCCGACCCGGTGTTGGCCATGACCGCCTCGGCGAAGCCGCGGTTGACGTAGAGCCTGGTGATGTCCCCGCCCACGGAAGCAAGGGCAGAGGCCGTCGACCCGTCTCCGTCGGAAAACGCGAGGTCAAGCATGTTGTGAAGGCGCTCTGGCGCGGGTTTCATGCCAAGACCCCCGCCGATGAGCTGGAGCCTGCGGACACTGAAGGGGCTGCCGTCGGGCAACGTGACGTCGCCGACGGCGAGCCGGTCGGCAAGAAGCGCAACGCGCTCCTGGTCAACGGGGTAGCGGGCATACCACTCGGTCGTCTTTCCCACCATGCGCGGGAACGTATGCGCATAGACGTCGGCCGCCGAGGCCGGAACATGCGGGATGCCGCCGCCGACGAAGGCCGCGGCCACGCCCGCGGGGAACGTCGAGAGGTTGCAGAGCGTGAGGAAGCCGCCGTAGCTCTGTCCGAGCGTGACCCAGCGCGCGCCGCCGAACTCGGACAGGCGCAGGTACTCGAAGTCGCGCACGATCGAGTCGGCCAGGAAGCGCTTGAGGTAGTCGGCCTGATACCGCGCCGGGTCGAGGCCGAGCGAGGCCGCCTCCTCGGCGAGAAGCTCCATGCGGTGGCCGTCGACGGCGCTCGAGCGGCCGGTGCCGCGCTGGTCGGGCAGGACGACGCGGAAGTGCTTGACGGCCTCCTCGATCCAGCCGTCCGTGCGGGCGTCGAGCACGCGGGGACCGGCTCCGCCGGGGCCTCCCTGGAGGAAGACGATGAGCGGGAGCTTCTTGCCGACGTTCTCGGGCAGGCAAAGCGTGCGGTAAAAGAGCCGGAGCTTCTTGCCCGAAAAAGCCGGGTCGGGGTCGAGCGCGGCGGAGGCGGACGAGAGGCGCGTGGGCGTGGGGTCGGCGACTCCGGCCTCGCGGGCGGGGGTGTTCCCGCGCCAGTCGAGCGGCACGTCGACGGCGTGGTCCTCGACGTAGAGCCCCGGCAGGTAATACTTAGACAGCAGCGTCATGTCCTTCTCTTTTTCCTCGAAAATCGCTCCGTTGAGCGCTCGGCAGCGCTTGGTCGCTCGGCAGCGCTTGGTCGCTCGGTAGCGCTTGACCGCTAGGCAGTATGGCACAGCCCGCCCCGCCTCGCACATCTCCGCCTCCCCTCCCGAGTTCGGAAGCCTTCCAAACTTCTCCGCGCTTGAAACGGAATTTGCGGCAATCGATTTACCTGCGGTTATATAACTTGCAATCAAAGTTAGGAAGCCTTCCGAAGTTTGGAAGCCTTCCGAACTCGGGGAGAGGAGCGGGCGGAGGGGCGACAGGGAAGAGGGGCGTGGGCGTTGGGTTGATTCGGGCACAGCCTTTTATGGATCGATTCGGGCGCGGCCTTTTATGTGGAGTTCGTGGACCGGAAAAGTCGCTACAGGGGCCTCTTCCCGTGTCCGCGGGCGCGTGACCTCAGCATTGTTCAACGTTTGTCGGCGAGCCGTCGGCATTCCGTAAGCAAGCCGTCAGCGCTGCGGCAGCTTAGGTATGGAGAATCCTCTTCATCTTCCGATGAGAGGGGAACCAATGGAGCAGCCGATAATCATCTGCGGCCATTCGGCCTTGAACTTCCGGCGGGCCCAGGCCGGCGCGCTATTCCAAGCCCACGACGAAGTCCTCTGGGAATCGAAGCGTCGAATCAGGCCCGACGACTACGTCTGCAAGCAGGCGATAAGCGCAATGGAGCAGCTTGGCCTGCCCGCACCGCTCCACCTGCTGACCGACACCGCGGGCGGCCGAAGGAACTCCCGTCTCGTCACGTTCCACTACTACTCGAACGCGCCGCGCGCGGAGGACCTCGAGGAGGTCCTGCCCGGAATCTACGTCTGCGCGCCCGCGCTCGCCATAGCGCAGGCGTCCGTGCGCGCGGAGGCGGCCGGCGCGGAGCTCCTGATGCTGGAGTTTTGCGGGACATACGCCCTTTCGCCCAGGTCAGAGTCGGGTTTTGTGAACACGAAGGCCCCGCTCCTGTCCAAAAGCGCCCTCAAAGAGGCGTACGAGGACCACGGGCGAACGCCGCGGTATGGCCGTCAGCCGCGGGAAGAAGCCCTCGCGTGCCTTGCCGAGAACTCGAACTCCCCTGCGGAATCGGCCGTATACACGATGCTGAGCCTGCCGACCGGCCACGGCGGGTTCGGGATCGAGGGCATTCTTCTCAACGAACCCGTAAGACTTAGCCTGCGTGGTGCCGAGATGCTCGGCACGGACGTCATCAGGCCGGACTTTCTCATCCCCTCGGCAAGAACCGCGGGCGAATACAAGAGCCGAATGTTCCACCCGCAAGGGACCTGGACCAACGACGACCGCAGGATCGACGCCCTGGAGGCCGCCGGATACCACACCTTCACCTTGAACAACGAGCGAACCCGGCGACTCGCGGATTTCGCCGCCGTCGCCCAAGCAATACAGAGGCGCGCGGGCCTCGACCCGGACGTTCTCGACGACGAGGGCGCCCGAAAACAAGTCATGCTCCACCGCAGGCTCTTCCTCCAGCCCTCCCAAGTTCGGAAGGCTTCCGAACTCTAGCGAGGCAAGCAAGCCGTCGAGCGCAAGTCATCTACCTGCGGATATATATTCCTAAACAAAAGTTCGGAAGGCTTCCGAAGTTTGGAAGCCTTCCGAACTCGGAAAGGGCAGCGCGGGAGGCCGAAGGCCGGGGCGAGGCTTAGACCAGGTACTCCGCGATCTGGACGGCGTTGGTGGCGGCGCCCTTGCGGATCTGGTCGCCGCAGCACCAGAAGGTGAGCGCGTTCACGCCGTCGGGGGCCGAGAGGTCGCGGCGGATGCGGCCGACGTAGACGAGGTCCTGGTCGGAGGTGTCGAGCGGCATCGGGTACCGGAGGTTCGCCGGGTCGTCGACCACCTTGACGCCGGGCGCGGAGGCCAGGATCTCGCGCGCCTCGTCGGGCGTGATCGGGCGCTCGAACTCGGCGGTGATGGACTCGGAGTGCGAGCGCATCACGGGCACGCGCACGCAGGTGCAGTTAACGCGGACCTCGGGCAGGTGCATGATCTTGCGGCCCTCGTTCTGCATCTTAAGCTCCTCGGACGTGTACATCTCGTCCTTGAAGCCGCCGATCTGCGGGATGAGGTTGTAGGCGAGCTGATAGGCGAAGGGCTTGGTCTCCCCCACCTCGCCGCCCTCGGCGAGGACGCGGCTCTCGCGCTCGAGCTCCTTCAGGCCCGGCATGCCGGCGCCGGAGGCGGCCTGGTAGGTCGAGACGATCAGGCGCTTCAGGCCTGCCACCTGGTGCAGCGGCCACACGGGAACGAGGCCGATGATCGTGGCGCAGTTGGGGTTGGCGATGATGTTGCGCGGGTGGTTCGCGATGTCGGCGGAGTTGATCTCCGGCACGACCAGGGGCACGTCCTCGTCCAGGCGGAACGCGTGCGAGTTGTCCACGCAGACGGCGCCGCGCTTGGCGGCCTCGGGGAGAAGCTCCTTGGCCGTGGCGTCGCCCGCCGCGCCGAGGACGATGTCGACGCCCTCGAAGGCCTCGGGGCACGCGAGCTGGACCTCGACGTCCTGGCCGCGGAAGCTGACCTTCTTGCCGACGGAGCGCTCGGAGGCGAGAGGGACGAGCTTCTCCACGGGGAAGTCGCGCTCCTCCAGGCACTCGAGCATCTGGGTCCCGACGACGCCGGTGGCGCCGAGGATTGCTACGGTCTTTCCAGCCATGATTCAAAACCTTCCTGATAAACGGCCTGGTAAACAGCCTAGTTTCTTTCCTTGGTGCAAGGGTTTGTGCAAGTTCTCCCGGTGTGCGCCGACCTGCTTGCCACAAGGCTTGGTGCAAGTGTTGGCACAAGCCGCCGAGCCCAAGCCCGAGCCCGAATCCAAGCCCGAGCCCTTCTTACCGCTCCCCGCCCGAGATGACCTCGTCGCGCACGAAGCGGTCGTAGATGACCTGGATCGCGCGGTCGAAGTCCTCGTTGTTCACGCCCATGATGATGCTGATCTCCTGCGAGCTCTGCGTGATCATGCGGATGTTGACCCCGGCCTCGCCGAGCGCGCCGAAGATCTTGCCGGAGGTGCCGGAGCGCTTGGACATGTTGCGGCCGACGACGGAGATGAGCGCGAGCTTGTCCACCATCGAGATGTCGTCCGGGCGGATCTCCTTGCGGATGTCGCTCACGATGGAGTAGATGGACTCGCGCACGTCCGCGCCGTTGACGACGACGCCGAAGGAGTCGACGCCCGTCGGGATGTGCTCGACCGAGACGCCGTAGCGCTCGAAGATGGCGAGCGTCTTGCGCACCAGGCCGACCTCGTTGGACATGTGCGCCTTCTTGATGTGGACGCTGATGAAGTCCTTCTTGCCGGCGATGCCCGTGATCAGGTGCTCGTCCTCGCCCGCCTCGGCGTTCTCGCGAATGATGGTGCCCTCGTCGGCCGGACGGTTGGTGTTCTTGATCTGGATGGGGATGTTGACCTCGCGCACCGGGAAGATGGCCTCCTCCTGCAGGACGGAGGCGCCCATGTAGGAGAGCTCGCGCATCTCGTCGAAGGTGATGCGGCGGATGGAGCGCGGGTGGTCGACCACGCGGGGGTCGGCGGAGAGGAAGCCCGAGACGTCGGTCCAGTTCTCGTAGAGGTTCGCGTCGACGCAGCGCGCGAGGATGGCGCCCGTGATGTCGCCGCCGCCGCGCTGGAAGAGCTTGATCTGGCCGTCGACGGTGGCGCCGTAGAAGCCCGGGAGCACGAAGGAGCCCTTGCGCACCATGACGTCCTTCAGGCGCGCGGCCGTGCGCTCCATGTCCACGGAGCCGTCGTGGTGGAAGACGACGACGTCGGCGGCGTCGACGAAGGGGCGGTCCAGGTACTCGGCCATGAGGTTCGCGGTGAACCACTCGCCGCGCGAGACGACGTACTCGGGCGAGTGCTTCTTGATGTTCTTCTTGAAGGCCTCGAACTTGTCCGCGAGCGGGTACTTGAGGCCGAGCTCGTCGACGATGTCCTGGTAGCGCTGCTGGATGTCGCCGAGCAGAGAGGTGCAGTCGACGCCGTACTTGATGTGGGCGTTGACGAGCAGCAGGAGGTCGGTGATCTTGTTGTCCCCCGAGAAGCGCTTGCCGGAGGCGGAGACGACCACGAACTTGCGGTCGGGATCCGCCTCGACGATGCCCTTGACCTTCTTGAACTGCTCTGCGGACGCGACGGAGGAGCCGCCGAACTTCGCGATCTTGATCATCTGTGGGTTATTCCGTTCCTTCTCGAGGGCGGCCAATCCAGGTACGTGCCAGTTTTCTAACGTGTGTCCATGGGCCCGCCCGCGCCGGGGCGCCGCGCGCAGACAGGTAAGATGCACATAATCCTGACTGGTAACGGCCTGACGCAAGGAGCCAACAGTGAATTCGTTCTACCACAGCACGCGCGGCACGTCCGAATCCGTAACAAGTAAGCAAGCAATTCTCGCCGGCATCGCCCCGGACGGCGGCCTCTACGTGGCCGACTGGGTGGGCGAGAAGAAGCTCGACCTCGCCGCCGTGTGCGCCCAGGGTTTCCAGCAGACGGCCGAGGCCGTCCTCGGCGCCCTTCTCCCCGACTTCACGGCCGAGGAGATCTCCGCCTGCGTGGCCGCCGCCTACGGCGACCAGTGGGACACGCCCGCCTGCTGCCCGGTGACCAAGCTCGGCGACGACTGGCTGCTCGAGCTCTACCACGGCCCCACCAGCGCCTTCAAGGACGTCGCGCTGCAGATGCTCCCTCAGCTCATGGGCGTCGCCCGCCGCTCTGAGGACGCCGACGGCAAGAAGATCATGATCGTGACCGCCACCTCCGGCGACACCGGCAAGGCCGCGCTCGCGGGCTTCGCGGGCGTCGACGGCTGCGGCGTCACCGTCTTCTACCCCGAGGGCAAGGTCTCCGACATCCAGTACCTGCAGATGGCCACCCAGGCCGGGGACAACGTCGCCGTCTGCGCCGTCCGCGGCAACTTCGACGACTGCCAGACCGAGGTCAAGCGCATCTTCGCCGACCGCGAGCTGGCCGCGCGCCTGGCCGAGGAGGGCGTGGTTCTCTCCAGCGCCAACTCCATCAACGTCGGCCGCCTGGCGCCGCAGGTCACCTACTACTTCGACTCGTACGCGCAGCTCGTGCGCGCCGGCGCCGTCGAGCTCGGCGACGAGGTCGAGTTCGTCGTGCCCACGGGCAACTTCGGCGACGTGCTCGCCGGCTACTACGCCAAGCGCATGGGCCTGCCCGTGAGGCGTCTGGTCGTGGCCTCCAACGAGAACGACGTCCTCACCGACTTCCTGACCACCGGCACCTACGACCGCCTGCGCCCCTTCAACAAGACCATCAGCCCCTCGATGGACATCCTGGTCTCCTCGAACCTCGAGCGCATGCTCTACTACTTCTGCGACGGCGACTGCGAGCTCGTGGCCTCCCTCATGGCCGACCTCGCCGAGAAGGGCTCCTACACCGTGCCCGCCGACGTCCTCGCCCGCATCCAGGGGGTCTTCTCCTGCGGCCGCGCCGACGACGACGAGACCCGCGCGGAGATCCGCCGCACCTGGGAGGAGCTCGGCGTCCTTATCGACCCGCACACCGCCGTGGCCAAGGCGGTCCTCGACCGCGAGCCGGCCTCCGGCTGCGCGCGCGTGGTCCTCTCCACGGCCTCGCCCTACAAGTTCAGCGCCGACGTCCTGGCCGCGCTCGGCGTCGTCGTCGACGGCATGAACGGCTTCGCCTGCATGGACGCGCTCGAGGCCAAGACCGGCACCGTCGCGCCCGCCCAGCTCTCCGGCCTGCGCGCGGCCGAGGTCCTGCACGAGACGGTGGCCGACCGCCAGAAGATGGGCGCCTTCGTCGAGTCGTCCTGCGCGAGGGTCTTCCTGTGATCGCCCAGAACGGCGAGAAGCGCGACGTGGTCGTCGTCCGCGTGCCCGCCACCTCGGCCAACGTCGGGGTCGGCTTCGACTGCCTGGGCATCGCGCTCGACCTGACGGCGACCTTCCTGCTCTCGCGCTCCGATGCGGGCGCGCTCGAGGTGGACGGCTGCGAGGAGCGCTTCCGCGGCGAGGACAACCTCGTGTGGACGAGCTACCTCGCGGCCTGCGAGGAGCTCGGCTACGAGGCCGTGCCGCTCAAGATCACGATCCTCTCCCCCATCCCGCTCTCGGGCGGGCTCGGCTCCAGCTCCACCTGCGTGATCGCGGGCGTGGCGGGCGCCATGGGCCTGCACGGCGCCTACGACTCCGAGGCCTGCCTGGAGATCGCCACGCGCATCGAGGGGCACCCCGACAACGTGGCGCCCGCCATCATGGGCGGGCTCGTGAGCTCCTTCGTCGAGGGCGACGAGACGACCTCCATCCGCATGGACGTGGCCCCCAACCTGCGCTTTATTGCCGTGGCGCCGCCTTACGAGGTCCGCACCGCCGACGCGCGCCGGGTGCTTCCCGCCGAGGTGCCCGCCTCCACCGCCGTGTGGCAGATGGGTCGCTGCGTGGCCGTCGTCCGGGCGCTCGAGACGGGCGACGCGGCGCTTCTCGCCAAGGCGAACCACGACAAGCTGCACGAGCCCTACCGCAGCAAGCTCATCCCCGACTACGAGCCGCTGCGCGAGGCGGCGCTCGGGGCCGGCGCCTGCGCGTTCATGATCTCCGGCTCGGGCTCGACGATGCTCGCCGTGGCCGACGGGGAGGAGCGCGCGTCTGCCGTCGAGTCGTCCCTCCGCGCGGCGCGGCCCGAGTTCTGGCTCCGCAACCTGCGCTCCAACGCCATCGGGACCACCGTGGAGCTCAACTAGCCGCCCGCCCCTCTCTCCCAGTCGGCCCCTCCCGAGTTCGGAAGCCTTCCAAAGAGTTCGGAAGCCTTCCGAACTCGAAATAGTACCGTTCGCCGGCAAATACCAACCGTTTGCGGCCCCTCCCAAGTTTGGAAGCCTTCCGAACTTGGGAGGGGCCGCAGTCGTGAGACGGGCGGGGAGGCGTGGGCGCAGCCGTGGGCGAGGCCGTAGGCCCAGCCGCGGGCCTGCTAGTAGTTCGCCGCGTCCTGCATCTTTGTGTTGAAGATGTCCTCGCCGTCGCCGAACATCATGTAGTACTGCAGGGCCTCGAAGTCGGCGCGCGCCCGGTCGGTCGCCTCCATGCCGGACGACTCGTTCGGCAGGTGCCAGAAGCCGAAGAGGTCCTGATAGCACACGGCGTCGACCACGGGAAGCGCCCGCAGAAGCACCATGTGCGCCTTCTGGTAGTCCGACATCGGAGCGCCGATTACCTGCATAAGCACCGACGAGAGCGAGCTCGCCGCCACGTCGCGAACCTCGCTCACCTGCTCGTTTCCGGCCACGTCGTAGTTCGCCCAGATAAAGTACGAGGTCTGGTAGATGCGGCAGATGTGCTCGGCCTCGTTCTCGTCGTCGTACCAGGCGTCGTTGTAGTTGCTCATAAAGCCCGGCTGGTGGTCGCCGAAAAAGACCACGACGACCTTTCGGTCGAGCTGCGAGAGCGCCTCGATAAAGTACTGCAGGTCCTCGTCGGACTTCTGGATGCAGGACACGTACTCATCGATCGACTCGTTCTCAGTCCCGTCGATCTCCAGTCGGACCAGCCGGTCCTCAGGGATAAGGCCGGTCTCGTAGCCCGCGTGGTTGGCCATGGTCACGTCGAAGATGAACTGCGGGTTCTCGTCCTCCGACAGCCGCTCGAGGATCTTCTCGTAGGTCGCCCCGTCGGTAACGTGCCCGCGGGACCGCTCGGCCCCCTCGAAGTCGTCGATGGAAAGAAACTCGTCGAAGCCGAAGCTCTCGTAGACGTTCGTGCGGTTCCAGTTCTGAGGCTTGTTCGGGTGCATGGCCAGGGTGTCGTACCCCATGCCCTTAAAGAGCCCCGCGAGGTTCTCCACGCGCCCCATGTTGTAGATGTTGTACGGGTAGACCCCCGAGCCGAAGTTGGCGATGGAGTTGCCGGTCAGGAACTCGAACTCGCTGTTCGTGGTGCCGCCGCCGTAGACCGAGGTATAGAACGTGCCGCGCACGAGGCAGTCGGAGATGCTCTTGAAGAACTGCGGGCCCTCGTAGCCCGCGTGCATGCCGTCGAAGAGCGAGAGGTCGGAGAAGGTCTCGTTCATGACGGCGATGACCGTCGGACGCTCGTAGTCGAACTGCTCGGCGGCCGCCGCGCGCGCCTCCGAGTTGCCGAGGTCCTCGTCGGCGTTGTACGCGTCGACGTAGGAGGCCAGGAGCGCCTCGGCCCCGTCGACAGAGTAGCCATCCGGCGGGGTCGGGATCATCGTCTGGCACGCGCTGATGAAGGTAGGCAGGTAGGCCTGCGTCGCGTAGCTCAGCTCGGGGCTCCATGCGTTCACCGAGATCCCGAGGTCGGCCTCGTAGTCCACGACGTTCACGTGCGACACCAGGCTGGCAAGAAGCGCCAGGCCCACCGTGACGTTGGCCAGGACGCCGGCCGGCCGCCAGTCGACGGACTTCTCGGCCTTGGGGGAAACCAGCCCGGCGCGCGCGGCGTGAGCGCCGGAGCCTGACGCGGGGAAGAAGCCAAGCCGCTCGGCAACGCGCCGCAGCGAGGCGAGCGCGGAGCCCTTCTCGCCATCCCCAGTTCCACGGTGGCAGGCGAGAAGAACACAGACCAGCAGCGCAACGACGCCGGCCGCCAGCCCCCAGAGGCACCACGCGTCCACGGTGTAGACGTAGCCGTCCGCCACGGACGCCGCGGTCTCGAGCGCGAGCACGTCGCCCGGCTGGATCGGAAGGCCCTTGAACGTGTACACGAAGTACTCCGCGAGGCCGAGCCCCGTGGAGGACACGGGAACGAGCGCCATGAGCAGCGCGCGGCGCTGGCCCAGGAAGTAGAGGCCGCCCGAAAGGATGCTCAGGAGCATCCACTCCAGCGCCACGCTCTGCGGGTTCAGCTGGTCGAGCGCCTGGTTGTGCGGCAGCTCGACCGCGAGCGTGCAGAGCGCGCCCACCGCGCACGCGCCGAAGACGGCGACGGGGACGCTGATCACGCGGTAGGCGACCCAGTCCGAGGGGGCGGCGGCAAGAAGGAGCTTATCGGTCACGCGCCGCCGCGAGCATGCCAAATGCGCCGAGGCCATGCAGGCGAGGTTGGCGACCACGACGGCAACGAGCGACTGGGAGCCCTCGTCCACGACGACGAGCCCCTGGCGCGCCCAGGCGAAAACGACGGCCTGGACGGCGAGAAACGCGCAGCCCCACGCGACGTCGCTCGGATGCACCCGCCCCTCGCGGGTGGCGGCGACGAAGACGTCGAACACGAGCATCAAGGCCGTGACGGCGAGACAGACGCTGCATATGGGGGAGAAATCCATCAAAAGGGGCCTTCCTATTTACAAGCGAAACTTTTCTAATATGCCCTAAAGCGACGCGTGTGTCAGCGTTCCGTAAGCAACCTGCGTCAGCATTCCACTCACATGAACAGGCCTGCGCCGCTCGCGCGGCAATACAGGCCGCTCGCCGAGGCCTTTCCCTATATACAACGCAACCACCATGCCTGAGCTGCGGCGTCAGCATCCCGTCGGCGTCCCGGCAGCTCGGCGTCGGCGGGCATCCCGTAGGCTCTTTCCCCACCACAGCCAACGGCGAGAGGAGCCGAGCATGAGCCTGTACTATCCCGAGGCACGGATCGCGGTCGAGGTCGTCGAGGACCCGCAGGGCCTGCCCTCACCCGAGTACGAGGAGGGAACCGCGGTTCTCTATGTGTCGGAGGCACACCTAAAGGACGAGTCCCTGCTCGACGCGCTCGCGCAGTTCATCCGCTGCCGCGCCGAGAGCGATGGGGAGGACGGCCCCAGCGATGAGGACACCCGGCCCAACGACGAGCTCTGCGACCGTTACGCGGACCTCCTCGAGGCGCAGGACGAGCTCGCCCGCGAGCTCCAGGACCGCATCGGCGAGGCGGGCGGCGCGCCGTTCGTCCTCCACACGACCGAGGAGCTCTTCGGCCCCGACGATGCCGACGAGGACTTCCTCTCCGACGACGATGAGCAGGACGATGCCCGCGGCGTCTACGAGGAGTGGCTCGAGGACATGCTCGACGGCTACGCCGCGCCGCGCACCCTCAAGCTGAAGGAGCCCCTTAAGAGCGTAGCCGTCGGCAACTGCAGGAACCTCTACCTCACCATGTGAGGTCGGGACGCCCGCGCCTGCGGGAGCAAACCGCCCCCGCAGGCGCCGCAATGCAACCAATCGTGTCCTCGTTTGGTCCGATTGTGCCGCCACGAGGCCTCCTTCGCGAGCCTCGGCCTACCATCAGGTCGAAGAACATTCGCGAAGGAGGCCCCATGAGGCATCAGGACATCATCAAGAAGCTCACGCTCGAGCAGAAGTGCGCCCTTCTCCAGGGAAAGACGACCTTCGGCAGCTGGGGCCTCGACGAGGCCGGGATTCCCGCCATAGAGTTCTCCGACGGCCCCAACGGCGTCCGTCATCAGCAGGGCGCGGCCGACCACCTGGGCCTCAACGGCTCGGAGCCCGCCACCTGCTTCCCGACCGCCGTCACCGTGGCCAACAGCTGGGACACCGAGCTCGGCGAGCTCGTCGGCGAGGCCATGGGCGAGGAGGCGGCGAGCCAGGGCGTCGGCGTGCTCCTCGGCCCCGGCCTCTGCATAAAGAGGAACCCCCTGTGCGGCCGCAACTTCGAGTACTTCTCCGAGGACCCGTATCTGGCGGGCAAGATGGCCGCCTCCTACGTTCGCGGCATCCAGTCGACCGGCATCGGCGCCTGCCCCAAGCACTTCGCCGTCAACTCCCAGGAGACGCGCCGGCAGGCGTCCGATTCCGTGGTCGACGAGCGCACCATGCGCGAGATCTACCTCACCGCCTTCGAGATCGTGGTCCGCGAGTCTGCCCCGAAGACGATCATGAGCTCGTACAACCTGATCAACGGCACCTATGCCAACGAGAACGAGCACCTGCTCAAGGATATCCTGCGCGACGAGTGGGGCTTCGACGGCGCCGTCGTCACCGACTGGGGCGGCTCGAACGACCACGTGGCCGGCGTCGCGGCCGGCTCCACCTTCGAGATGCCGGCGCCCGGCCTCGCCTCGGTGCGCGAGCTCGTGGCGGCCGTCCATGCCGGCACCCTGTCCGAGGCCGACCTCGACGCCCGCGTGGACGAGGCGATCGACCTCGTGCTCAGCGTCCACCCGGCGGTCAAGGCCGCGCCCGCGACCTTCGACGCCGACGCGCACCATGCCCTGGCCCGCCGCGCCGCCGCCGAGGGCTGCGTCCTGCTCAAGAACGAGCCGGCCGGCGAGGGCGCCTCTCCCCTGTTGCCGCTCGCCGCGGGCACCAAGGTCGCCCTTATCGGCGACTTCGCGAAGACGCCGCGCTACCAGGGCGCCGGCTCCTCTGCCGTCAACTCCACCAAGGTGGACTCGCTGCTGGACATGGTCGGGGACTCCGGCCTCGCGTTCGTCGGCTACGAGCCCGGCTTCGAGCGCCACGGGGGCGAAAACGCCGAGAAGCGCGCCGCGGCCGTCGACCTCGCGCGCCGCGCCGACGTGGTCCTTCTTGCCATGGGCCTGGACGAGATAGCCGAGTCGGAGGGCGCCGACCGGCTGAACATGCGGCTCAACCAGAACCAGGTCGAGCTCCTGCATGCCGTGGCCGAGGCCAACCCCGATGTCGTGGCGCTTCTCTCGGCCGGGTCCTGCGTCGAGACCGACTGGACAGGCGACACCCGCTCGGTGCTCTACTGCGCCCTCGGCGGCCAGGCCGGCGCCGGCGCGGCCCTCGACGTCGTCTGCGGCCGCGTGAACCCCTCCGGCAAGCTCGCCGAGACCTGGCCCGTACGCTGGGAAGACGTGCCCAGCTCCGCCGATTTCCCCTCCGACGGCAAGCAGGCTCAGTACCGCGAGGGCCTCTATGTCGGCTACCGCTACTTCGACACCGCGAAGAAGGACGTTGCCTTCCCCTTCGGCCACGGCCTCTCCTACACCACCTTCGCCTACAGCAACCTCGAGGCGAGCGAACGGGACGTCACCTTCACCGTCACGAACACGGGAACCGTCGCAGGCGCCGAGGTCGTGCAGGTCTACGTGGCAAAGAAGGGCGGCTCCTTCTTCCGCGTCGAGCAGGAGCTCAAGGGCTTCGAGCGCGTCGAGCTCGCGCCGGGCGAGTCGAAGATCGTCTCCGTCAACCTGGGCGACAAGGCCTTCCACTACTTCAACGAGAAGACCGGCGCCTGGGAGGTCGAGAGCGGCGCCTACGAGCTGCGCGTTGCCGCCAGCAGCCGCGACGTTCGCCTGCGCGCGACCGTTCAGGTGGCGGGAACCGACGCGCCCGCGCCTTACGAGGGCCGCGACGTAAGCCGCTACGAGACCGCCGACGTGCTCGACGTCGACGACGCTTCCTTCGAGGCGCTTCTCGGCCACGCAATCCCCGAGGAAGGGGCGGCCATCGGGCGCAACATGTGCTTCCGAGACCTCAACCACGGCCGCTCCCCCATCTTCTGGGTCGTCTGGCTCGTGCTCAAGACGCTGAAGACCCGCGCGGACAAGTCGGGCAAGCCAAACCTGAACGTGCTCTTCATCTGGAACATGCCGCTGCGCGCCCTAGCGAAGATGACCAACGGCATGGTGAACATGCGGATGGTCGACGCCCTCGTCATGGAGATCCGCGGGTTCTGGGTCGTCGGCATCCTGCGCTTCCTTGTCGAGTTCGCCGTCAACCTCGCGCAGAACGCCGCCTCGCCCGTCAAGTAACCCGTCAAGCCATCAGGCGCCGCGAGCTGCGCCGAGGCCGACCTTATCGCCAACAGGCACCGAAAGGAATCCCCCATGAACTACAAGCAATGGATCGAGGACCACCCGGCCATCTGGGAGTTCATCAAGTTCAACGTCCTGTCGAACATCTCGACCATCACGCGCATCGTGTGCTCAACCGCGGGCGCGGGGCTCTTCGTCAACGTGCTCGGGCTGACCACGCCCTTCAGGTTCCTCATCTTCAACTACACGAGCGACGGCTCCAACGGCATCGGCGGCTTCATCACCTTCCTGATCGCCGAGGTGCTGGCGCAGGTGGTCAACTACTTCGTCCAGATGAAGTGGGTCTTCAAGTCCGAGCACGGCTACGGCGAGTCGGCCTGGAAGTACGCGGTGCTCGCTGTGTTCATCGTCGTGGTCAACCTCATGCTCCCCGGCTACGTGACCGACTTCTGCACGGACACCTTCGGCGTCGGCCCCGCGCTCGCGAGCAACATCGCCTCCGTCGTGAACACCCTGCTCGCAGTCGTCGTCAGCTTCCCCATCCTCAAGTTCTGGATCGCGGAGTAAGCAGACGGGTGGCCTGGCTTGCGGGTGGCCCGGCTTGCGGGCGGCGCGCCGACCGAGCGTCTCAAGATTGCCTCGAATACCAATTCCTCCCAGCCGCGGGCTTCGAATTTGCCCCGAATACCAATCCCCGCCGCCGAGCGCTTCAAAACAACCGCGAGTACCAACGACAATCCTCCTCTCGCTGGGACTCGCGGCGTTTTCTGCGCGCCCAAACATTCAGAAACGCTTCAGGCGGCCCCCTGGGCAGCCCTCATTGGTATTCGAGGCAATTTCCAACCGGGGGAGCACCGACTCGCTACGCCTCCGCGCTCCAAAGCCCGTGCAAGTTGCAGAGCTCGTAGACGGTCACCGGCTTGCCAGACGGGACATGGAAGACCGCCTCGGGCGCGTCGCCCGGCAAGAGGTGCGCAACCTGCAGACGCTTCTCGCAGGCCACCGCGACGAGCTGGATGTGGTGCTCAGGCAGCATCGGGTGCTCGACCGACCCGACGCGCACACGCAGCGCATCGCCCTCGCATTCGACAGCCGGAACGTGCTTCTCGTGCGCACCGTCCGTGGTACCCGCGCGCAAGAGCCGCATCGGCTCCCCGCAGCAGACGGGGTTAACTCCCCCGTCGACCAAGACCGCGACCACATTGCCGCAATGGGCGCAACGATAGAACTTAACGTCAGACATAGGAACCCCTTTCTTCTCGGACTCAATCGACCGCGTTACTGGAGGAATACCCGAAATCAACGCTTCAGATAACGCAGGCCCTCGGGCCAGACGACGCCGACCGAGCCCGCAAGACAATATCAGAGCAAGAGAGGGGCCCGCATGCGACAACAACCCCATAATGGAAAGATGGGCTGCAGCCCCAGACAGATTACCTAGGAACAAGCGAGCAGATGACACTTACCGAACCTGCAGGCCAATCGCAGCGAATCCAATTCGCTCCCCCTAGATCATAACTACCTCCGAGCCCTTGTCGACTTCCACGGTTCGTTATGATTACTTCAATATAACGTTGCCTAACCCAGGAGAGCCATGCCCACGACCGTTGCATCCCTGCTCACAACCTCACCGCTGAGTAAGGAGGAGAAGCTCAGGGGTAACGCGCTTCGACTCGTGCGCTGCCTGCGTAGCGCCGAGGGAAATTTCTCCGACGGTCCGCACTCTTATCACTGGATTCTTCTGCATTTTCACAAAAACGAAGAACGGATTGCCCCCAAGCCGACTTGCATAGCATTCCGTGGAAACAAACGTTATCTCCCCAGTGGTATTCGACGAATTGAGCCGATTAAACTTGCCGCGCACCACACGACAATCGACCTGGATTCATGGACTGTAGACGAATATTCAATTCTATCCTCAATCGACGAGCGCCGACTTATAGCCCTGTGCGGCCGCGAACGCCTCGTCATCGGAAGATGCGCACAAGAACTAGCAATCGAAGAATATGGCCAGACAATTGCCAACGCTTCCGTTGACCCAAACTACAAAGATTGGCTCGAAACACGACGAGCCAATCTTCAGGCAATGCCAATACCGGCCAAGGGCCCGCTTATGAGCATTGTTACCCCAGCTTACAGAACTCCGCCTGAATTCCTAAAGAAGATGTTGGAGAGCATCCTTACGCAAACTTATCGCAACTGGGAACTCATCGTTGTCAACGCATCGCCTGACAACGATGCAATGAGGGCCATCTTCGAGGAGTACGCCGACCCCCGAATCAAGATAGTAAATACCCGAGAGAATCTTGGAATCACTGGCAACACAAACTTAGGCATTGGCTACTGCACCGGTGAGTACATCAGCTTCTTTGACCATGACGACACTGTTGAGCCTTACGCGCTTGCTCAGATGGTTTCGCGCATCAATAGCGCTCCCGATAAACCCGGTTTACTGTATTGCGACGAAGATAATATTGATGAAAATGACGAGCCGTCTTTACCCCTTTTCAAACCGGACTACAACGAGGATTTTCTTCTTTCCAACAACTACGTCATCCATTGGCTCACCGTTCGACGAGACCTTCTGCAGAGCGTTGATCTCTCCGGGAAAGACGTCGAGGGGGCCCAGGATTACGATATGACCTTTAAGATTGCCGAACTGGGCGCCCCCGTCGTCCATATCCCGGAAATTCTCTATCACTGGCGAATTCACTCAGGTTCCACCGCAGGCAATCCAGCTCAGAAAAGCTATGCCCAGGATGCTGGCGCCCGGGTCATCAATCACCACCTTGTCAGAACAGGTAGCGCTGGCAAGGCTGAAAAGGGCAGAGCGTATTTCACTTACAAGACCAGCTTCGAAACCCCTACTCCACTCCCCCCGCTTAAACTTATCTGCGATGGCGGCCTAGCAAAGAAAACAGAGGAGACACTCAATCTCTATGCCGAAATGGTCGGAAATGGCACAGAGCAAGACGGACTGGAAATTGGCCTCGTCATCACAAAGAGCCACGAGCTCGGAATTGATGATTTGCTGTCTTTGGTGCAGTATGCAGCTAGACCCGGGATGTTTTCAGCATCCCCCAGGGTACTTCGATTGGATGGCCTATTTGACTACGCTAGCTCAATAGTGGCCCCTGACGGCACAGTGACCAGGCTCCTGCGTCACTTGCCAGCAGAGGATGGAGGCTACGTGGGCCGCTCTGAGCGCCCTATGGACAACGTTGTTGGCAACCCCGAGTGCTGCCTAATTCGGATGGACGTTGCATATGAGCTCGGATTCTCCATTGACTTGCCCAGCGAACAGCAGCTTCTCGACGCCTTTGTCCTCGCCTGGTCAAAAGGAAAGAATAACGTCTATCTTCCCTACGCGACGGCGCACTTAATCGAGCCCAGATCACTATTGAATGCACCGAATTGCCCCCGCCTCAGTGATTCAGTTGTCACGGACATACTCGGGTCGTGTTTCTCCGATCCCTCTTTTAATCCCTCGTTGAATCCTTACGACGGATATTACAAACTACTTCACTAGAGAGCAGGCCGGTTGCCAATGTGAAAGGCAACCGGCCTGCTCTAAATCCCTATCCATATTTCTTTTGCCAGAAGTTTTAGTCAAAGTACTCGTTAACCATCTTTACGATGTCGTAACCGTACCCCTTTGAAGACGCCCAACCACATCCCGAAGGATTATCGGGGATACCCAAATACTGGACGTATACTGCCGACCCTTTGTTTACAAGATTAAAGCGAGCATCCACCAAATCGTGGGCAAGATTATCGGCGCTCGCATTCTTATCTGCATACGCCACCAAATGTTGGACCTGTGCGCGAAGGCCAGTTCTCACATCAGAGAATTTATTAGCATCGGGATTGGTATCTGTAGCTCCAAGGCCACCAAAATTAAAATCGCTCACTTTGACAATTCCGCCAAAGCGTAGCCATCCAGTCTCCTTCATAGCCTGACAAAACAGAACCTCAGGTCGAACTCCTTCATCGATAGCCTCCTCATAAACGATCTTTGCAAAATCGCCAATAGTCGCTGCACCGCCAGCACCAAGATCGCCAGATGGATACGTCGCGCCAGACTTATCATAGGCAGCTATCATCTCTTCGATAACTTTCTCCTTCGAAGAGCTCGGGCGACCCAGAATGGTCATCATGTCGCCTTCGGAATCATCATCATATCCGAGCCATTCTCCGGACGAAGAAAAGCGGGACCATTTACCGTCAATTTCAACCCACCCGGTGGCCATTGCGCAGGTCTGCTCGTCGAGCCAGTACCAGGAGCCGCCGACGAGGGCCCAGCCCCTGGCCGCGGCGCCCGAGGATCCCAGGTAGTACCAGTCGCCGCCGTCGAGGAGCCACCCCGTCATCATGGCGCCGCTGCCCGAGAGGTAGTAGCGCGACCCGCCGACCTCAACCCAGCCGGTGGCCATTGCGCAGGTCTGCTCGTCGAGCCAGTACCAGGAGCCGCCGACGAGGGCCCAGCCCCTGGCCGCGGCGCCCGAGGATTCCAGGTAATACCAAGAGTCATCACGAATCTTCCAGCAGTCATGCGCCATAGCACAGCTGTTAGAGTCTTCAAACCAGTACCAGGTTCCGTCTATTTGGTGCCATCCGTCGCTTGCGCAAGCGCCGTCATCAGTCGGATCACCCCAATACCAGGCACCCGCGATGCAAAACCACCCTGTCTGAGCAATGTCATCAACGAGATAACGCCACTTTCCGTCAGTGCCCTTCTCCCATACCCCCTTGCTCAGACCGTAGTATTCCGCGATTCCACTTGCATCGGCAATTCCGAGTTTGCATAGATTAGAGTCCTGGCTTAGGAACGCCGCATCAGAAGGATTTGAAATAAAAGCATGCTCGACGATTATCCCAAGATAGCCGTTCTCTCTTGCATGCCGAATGATGGCGTAGTAATCCGCCATAGAGCCATCAGCATAGCTTCCGCCTTCGCCGTAGTCTCTTGTCTTCACACCACGATCGGACAGCCCAAGCGCTGTCAATCGATCCAGAATGTCCTGCGAGAGCTCGGAGCCCGAAACATGAAGGTCATTTCTATACGAGCTATTGTTCGGATACCACACCTCCGAACCAGCAGCTGAAGATGCGTCGGAAGAATTGATGTGGATGCTGACGATGGCGTTTGCTCCGACGCTATTAGCATAATCCGTACGTTCCTGCAGACCGACATACGTATCGGATGAACGGGTCATGTAAACCTTAACGCCAGAATATCGCTCAAGCTCAGCTTTGCAATACTGCGCAATTTTCAGGGTGAGGTTCTTCTCTTCAAGCCCGTAACCGGAGCATCCGGAATCATAGCCGCCGTGGCCCGGATCCAATACAATGACCACGCTACCCGTAGAACGCGCCACTGCATCAGAGCCAACCGAAGTAGTAACGGCATCGGAAAGGCTTGCGCACTCCACTGAAGAACCGTTCTCATCCGAAACCACATATGAAACGGATGGCAAAGATGAGTTTGCCTCATCGTCATCAAAGCTTAAAGCGTTAAGAGCCTCCGAATCGCCATTGCCGCTCACCCGATATGCACAAGGCTTGTCCTCAGAATCTAAGTCATAGGACAGAACCTCATTTGAACCCTTAAGAACAACCTCAAGACGTACAAGGCGAACCTCCCCTTCTGAAAAAGCTTCTACCGAGAAGAGCGCGGCATCCCCCACAACTTTCGTGGCCTCGATTTCGTCTTCATCGCCCCCCATGCTCACCACAAGCTTGGCATAAGACATCTCAAGGTCGTTATCAAGAGCAATAACGATAGATTGAGTTTGTCCGCACGAAACCGTTCCGGCGTCAAGATAAACAAATCCCACGCCGTCAGTCTCGGCAGCCAGGGCATTCGGGCATGAGAGTATAGGCGATAGGGTCAATACGAATAGCATCAGAGATGCACTTAGAAGACCAACAAAATGGCTGAGCCGCTTTCCAATTACACTCATGCAAAACCCAATCAACTTATAAACAATGGCAAATCGACGATAGGCAACTCGGAATCTTCTAGGCGCTAGTCGCACGCGTCTTACGCAAAGAAGCCCTTGACCGCGTCCACGACCACCTGCGCGTCCTTGAGGGTGAGCCCATAGTACATGGGCAGCCTCACCAGGCGGTCGGACTCGACGGTGGTATAGACGTCCTCGCCCGCAAAGCGTCCGAAGCGCTCGCCCGCAGGCGAACTGTGGAGCGGGATGTAGTGGAACACGGCGAGCACGCCATGATCCTTAAGGTGCTTGATCAGAGCCCCGCGCTCGGCGAGGTCGGCGCACTTGAGATAGAACATATGAGCGTTGTGCACGCAGCCCCCAGGAACCACCGGCAGCTCGATCTTGCCGGCGTCCGCGAGCGGCTTCAGCTGCTCATAGTAGAAGGCCCACGACGCGAGCCGGTCGTCGTTGATCTTGTCCGCGCACTCGAGCTGCGCCCACAGGTACGCCGCGTTAAGGTCGCTCTGCAGGTAGGAAGACCCGGAATCGACCCACGTGTACTTATCGACCTGCCCGCGGAAGAAGCGCTGGCGGTTCGTGCCCTTCTCGCGGATGATCTCGGCGCGGTCGATGTACTCGGGGTTGTTGATGACGATGGCGCCGCCCTCCCCCATCGAGTAGTTCTTGGTCTCGTGGAAGCTGTAGCACCCAAAGTCGCCGATCGTGCCGAGCGCACGGCCCTTATAGGTGGACATAACGGCCTGGGCGGCGTCCTCGACGACCATGAGGTTGTGGCGACGCGCGATCTCGATGATGGTATCCATCTCGCAGGCCACGCCGGCGTAGTGCACGGGCGCGATAACGCGCGTGCGGTCGGTGATGGCCTCCTCGATCTTGGTCTCGTCGATGTTCATCGTGTCCGGTCGGACGTCGACGAACACGAGCTTGGCGCCGACGGAGACGAACGCCGTCGCCGTGCTGGAGAAGGTAAAGCTCGGGAGGATGACCTCGTCGCCGGGCTCCAGGCCGCAGAGGTTCGCAGCCATCTCGAGCGCGTCGGTACCCGAGGTGGTGAGCAGGACCTTCTCAGCGCGGAAACGCTCCTCCATCCACGCGTGACACTTGCGAGAGAACGGGCCGTCGCCACAGATCTTATGGTTTACCTCGGCCGCCTCGCGGACGTAGTCCATCTCGGTGCCCACGTAGGGCGGGACGTTGAAATCGATCATCTAGGCATCTCCGAACGCTCGGCGGTAGTCCATACGCTCATTATCGTAGAGCAACGACTCGCCGTTTTCGTTGCGCACGTATGCCGACGAGAAGAAACCATCGGTCAGATGGTCAAGCTCGTCGCGACTCGGGGCGGTTATGTAGGAGCGCACAGCATAAGGCTGCGCGCCCTTGCGCATAACGTCACCGGGCGCGTAGTACTCGAGCGTGTCCGCCGCGCACTCGTCGACGCCGACCTGAGGGAAGCCGCCCATACTCGCGATCGCGCCTTCCTTGCCGTGCCAGAAGAGCCCGCAGGCCGTGCGGTCCAGGTGCGGGTCGTGGCCGGCCAGGCGCTCCTTGAGGCGCTCCGGCTCGTAAACGGTGTCGATGAGCAGGTCCTCAACGGTCAGGCGGCCGAACGTGGCGTACTCAAGCATCTCGTGCTCCGTGCCGAAGACGCGACCCGCGCACTCGCACACCTGGACGCCGCGCTCCGCAGACCAGAAGAACTGCATGCACAAAGGCCCGTTGACGTGGCCCACATAGCGCGCCACGCGCGCGACGATGTCGCGCACCTGGTCGATCACGCGGTCGGTGAGCACGCTCGGGTAGCAGATGCGGCTCACATGCGGGATGGCGTAGGGCTCGCCTACGGTCTTCTCGCGGTCCGCGACCTCAAGCACCACGGGCTCGCCGTCGACCACCCACGTCATGGTGTTGAGCTCGTAGCCGTCGTTGAACCCCTCGACCAGGATGGCGTCGCCGGTGGAGTAGGAGGCGACCTCGTCGAATCGCTCAGCAACCTGAGCCGCGTTCTGCAGTACGTAGACGCCGTGCGACCCCCAGCCGTCGAGCGGCTTGGTGACCACCGGGAAGGCAAGGCCGACAAGGTCCTGCTCGAGCGTCGCCTTACGTACGAGCGCGGTCTTAGGGTACGGGATGCCCAGCTCCTCGAACATGGCCTTCATGCGGCTCTTGTCCCTTAGGATGGCGAGCCTATCGGCGCCCAGGTAGAACTCGAGCCCGGCCTTAGGCGCGATGGCCGCGCACTGCTCGGGCAGGTTGTCCGAGAACGCGCTGATGATGCCGTCCACGCCGATGCGCCGCGCCAGGTCGGCTATGGCGTCGTGGTCATGGATGTCGATGTCGTAACGCTCGTCGGCGACTTTCTTTGCAGGGCCGTCGGCGTAGCCGTCGCAACACACCGTGGCGATGCCGCGGCGCTGAGCGCAACGGACCAGCGGCGCGAACTCGCTCGTAGAGCCGAGAATCATCAGCTTATGCGTCATATAGGTTCAGCCTTTCAGATAGCACGGAAAACGTTAAAGCGTTACTCCGCCTGCGGGACACCGACGGCCTTGTTGAAGCCGCGCACGCCGAACATCTTCCAAGAGAGCAGCAGGAAAGCGGCGGCCACGGCGAGCAGCACGAATCCTGTGACGCCGCCCAGCCCGGCAAGGGTGAGCGTCGGGGTAAAGGCGACGAGCACCGCGTCGATGAGCGAGAAGAAGAGCCATACCAGGCCGAAATCGCCGAGCGCACCCGTCCTCGACTCAGGGTCCGAGACGCGCAGCAGCAGGATTCCGGTGGCGAGGACGCCCGTGCACTGGCCGAAGATGAAGAGGCCGCGCTCGAACCAGCAGTTCCTAAGGAAGCGACCGCAAACGGCGAAGTGCCAGAAGAGCACGCCCGCAAACGCCAGGATGGAGAGCACGACGATGGGCACCGCGAACTGGACGACGACCTTGATGGAGATGGAGGCCACGCCGAAGGCGACCAGGTAGTCGGTCGTGCAGCTGCCGATGTGCGAGATCACCTGCTTGTCCGTGTGGCCGTCGAGCTTGAGCGCGCGCAGGACGGCCTGCACAAAGATGCCGCAGATGATGGCGATGCCGTAGGTGGGGAACGCCACCTGCGGGAGCACTGCCTTGAGGCCGGCGTTGACTACATAGGCCATGCCCGCGGTCAGAAGCACGAGCGACGCATGCCAGGTCAGCGTGTCCATCGAGATGGAGTTGATGGTGTTGCGACCCACAGTCTCGCCGGAATCCACCGGGTTCAGGCCGGTGCGCATCTCTTCGGGAAGCTCCTCGATCTTCTTCAGAACGCGGGTCTGACCGTTGCGGACGCCGATGTTGAGCACAAGCACGCCCAGGACGATGCCGCCCAGAAGGCCGATGGTGGCGAAGGTCTGGCCGATGCTTGCCGCGTCCTCCCAGCCCCTCTCGGCGAAGACGCCGCCCATGGCGGCCGCCGTGCCGTGCCCGCCGGCGAAGCCTGCCGGCACCATAAGGCCGAAAGCATCGTTGATGCCGGGAAACACGACAGGCAGGACAAAGGCACCCAGCACCATAAAGAGTCCGAACTGCGCGATCTCGGCCGCGCCGTTGACAAAGAACGAGTCTCCCGCGCTGTCGAGCATCGACTTGAGCGTGACCTTACGGCGGTCGCCCAAGAACATCGTGCCGAACACGACGGCGATAAGCACGCCGGCATAATCGCCGATGGAGTCCGAGAACGGGAGGACGTTAAGGAACTGCTTGCCCAAGAAGAGGCCCAGGAAGCCCGCGATAAGGGGCGCCGGGATATAGAACCTCTGGAACAGCTTGATCTTCAGGCGAAGGAGCTTGGCCAGGACGAGCAGGGCCGACATGGTGCAGAAGTCGAACAGGAAGTCGGTGACGGTCAAGCCTCTCTCCTAATCCTCAAAGACCTTGGTAATGTACTCCTCGTACTTGCGGGCAATGATCAGCTGGTGACGATAGGTGAAGTCCTCGATCTCCTTGCCCTGGAAGCAGCGCAGGTGGTTTGCCACGACCTCGTAGCCGGCCATGACGGTGAACTCAGCGCCGGCCGAGAAGCGCGGGTTGCACTCGACGAAGTGGTAGGTGCCCTGCGGGTCGAGGATCCACTCGAAGTTGACGCTGCCGCGGATGTCGAGCGCGGCCGCGAGCTTCTTGCAACGCTCCTCGAGCTCGACGTCCTGGTAGTGACGAACGCTGATGGCGCAGAAGTTGGCGGTCTCCACGAGCTCCTCGCGCGTGACGGCCACACACGTGCCGGTCTCGGGGTTGCGGCACATCTCGGTCATGACGATGGGGCCCTCGACGAACGGCTGGACGATGTAGCGCTCAGGCTCCTCGATCTGGCTCATGGCGGCGGCCCAGTCGGTCTCGCTGTAGACGCGGAAGAGGCCGATGGAGCTGCGGCCGTCGTAGGGCTTGAGGATAACGGGGTAGCCGAAGGGGTTCTCCGGGCAATCCACCAGTCGACGGGTCTCGATCGTCTTGATCTCGGGACAGTGGGCGTCGATGAACTCGGCCAAGGTCTTCTTGTTGCGAATGACGTCGAGGGCCGACTTCGGGGACATACAGAACACGGCGCCGGTGGCGGCCAGGCGCTCACGGTTGGCGTTGAAGACGTCGATGTCCACGTCGGTCATGGGGAAGACGTAGTCGACGCCCTGCTCGGCGCAGACCTTCTCGACGAACGTCAGGTAGTTCTGGACGTCGGCGGAATACGGCGCGCGATAGAAGACGTCGACCTCCATGGCGTCGGCCACATACTCGCGCGGGTTGATGTCAGAGCCGATGATGCGGTGCCCGAGGCGCCTCAGGGTCTTGATGGTGATGTCCGCTGCGACGGAGCCGAGCGAGGTGACGAATACGGTGGACATGGGTCCTCCTTAAGGGTCGACGTAAACACGTGAAGGTGCGCCGCACCGGAAAACCGGGACGGCGCACCGTAGAGACGAACGGGGTGAAACTAGGCGAAGCGGACCCTGGTGCCGATGCCGCAGTTGTCGTAGATCCACTTGGCGTTGCTCTCGAGCAGGCGGACGCAGCCGTGGGAAACGTTGACCCTCAGCTGGCTGGGGTCGCTGTAGCCGCCCTCCCAGCCGATGGTCGAGTGGAAGCCAAGGTCAAGGCAGATGCCGGTGAACCACTTGATGTCGTCCTCGGGGTAGTAGTCCGTGCGGTAACCGCCCTTGAAGCTGTTGCGGCCGTCCATCCAACGGGTGTAGTTATAGCACGCGTTATCCCCGCCGACGGTGTAGTCGTTGTACCAGCCGTAGCTGTCGCAGTGGTGGAGCTCGGGGCAGTATCCATTCATCCAGACGCCGCAGCTCCAAACATAAAGCGGTGTCCAGTTATAGGCGCTGCCCTGGAAGATGAACGTGCGGTAGCTAGCGCTATCGAGAAGTATCAGATATTGAGTGCCGCTCGACCAGCTCCAGATACGGTTGAGCATAGCTCCCATATCGGATACCCAACCACCAGCGTTATCGAAGTATTCCCTACTCCCATCAACCTCATGAACGCCAGTCACCATGGCACCAAGCGAATAACCATCCCAACCGCTTGTGCGGGAGAAGAAATACCAGGTACCAAGATTGAGCCAACCAGTAATCATTTGGCCGAACTCGTGAACCATGGACGTTATGCCCTTGCCATAGTCATAGCTCTTGAAATTAGACCATTGAGAGAGATAGTACCAAGTTCC
>CAVJHQ010000018.1:0-30646 GCA_963649365.1 Alloprevotella sp. | reverse complement strand
CCATGTTGGTGAGAAACGCGATGACGTCGTGGTTGGTCACGGCCTCGATGGCGTCGACCTCCTCCTTGTTGAAGGTCGCGTGCTCGCGGATCCAGGCGGCCTCCTCGCGGGTGATGCCGCTCTCGCCCAGCTCGGCGTGGGCCTCGCAGGCCAGGACCTCGATCTCTTGCCAGACGGCGTACTTGTTCTCCAGCGAGAAGATGTGGCCCATCTCGGGGCGGGTGTAGCGATCGATCATGCGGTTTCCTCCAAGGAGTCGATCAGGCCAGATACGGCCATTCTACCAGCAGCGGTTTAGGCGGCGGCCGAGACGGCGCGGGCAGCCGTGTCGCCACGCGTGGAGTCGGTCGTGTCGATGGTCATGGACTGGAAGCGCTTGGCCATGAAGTCGTCTCCGCAGTACTCGGCGAAGAACCACTCAATGGGCGTCGAGGGCTGCACGCCGGAGGTGCGCTCGAACCAGCAGTCGAGGCTGCCGAGCGTGAGCAGGCCGTCGGCGATCATCAGCGCCGCGAAGATGGCCGTGGCGCCGTAGCGCAGCCGCCACGGGATGGCGTTGATGCCGCGCAGGATCACCGGCAAGATCAGCTTGACCCACACAAGGCCCAGCACGCCCCACATGGCCAGGAAGAACGTGGAGGTGTCGCCGCCGGTCAGGCCCGCCACCGGGTCCGGGCACAGGCCAAAGAGCGTGTAGCTGCTGTAGTCCCACGCCGTGATGCCGAAGGACGTGCGCATAAACACGGCCGTCGCCCACTCGAACCCGCCGCCCACGAGCCCGGCGACCACGAACGTGATCACGGGGTTCTTGTCGTAGAGGCGGTTGAGCGCGAGCGAGACGAGCACCGCGCCGAAACCGTAGATGGGCGAGAAGGGCCCCACGAGCAGGCCGGCACGGTCCTGGTAGACGCCGGGGTCGACGACGGTCATGTGCCAGACGATCTCCAGCAGAAGCCCCAGGATGCTGCAGGTAAAGAACATCCAGAACACGTTGAAGAAGTCCACGCGCATAAAGCCCTTGCCGCTCAGGTCGCGGCCGAGCATGCCTTGGGCAGCCGCGTCGCGGTCGACGGCCTGGTCGTGGGCCCTCTTTCCGCGGCGCTCCGCGATGAGCGCGGGGTCGAGTGCGGTCGAGAAGATGATGAGGGCGACTATCTCCACGAACGAGAGCAGCGCGGTGGTCGAGAAGCCGGAGAGCATGAACGACAGCGAGAGGCTGATGGCCTCGAGCCATACCAGCCAGAGCGACCAGACGGCGGCGCGGCGGTGCACGCTCTTTCGCAGCGAGCGGCCGAGCTTGAGCATGAGGACGCACTCGACGATGGCGGCGACCGTCGAGACGGCGGTGAGGATAAGCGCCAGGTTGCTGTCGATGTAGTCGGAGAGCTTGAAGTCGAAGGGGCCGCCGAGAACGTAGTACGTGGCCAGGGCGCCGGCGGCGAGTCCGAAGGCGAGCAGCGTCACCCAGCCGGAGACGGTGAGCCACCAGCCGTAGATGCGCAGGCCGAGCGCGAACTTGCCGTCCTCGTGAACGAGCAGCTCGTGGGCGAACTTGGAGACGGCGTCGGCGGGCGACGCGGCGGCTTCGGCGGAGGCGGAAGCAGCGGCTTGACCGGATGCGGCGGGGGCCTTCTTGTCGGGCGCGGCGGACCCGGCGACCTTCTCCCCAACCGGCGCGGCGGACCCGGCGCCATTCTCCCCAACCGGCGCGGCGGCTTCCTCGAGTTCAGGCTTTGTCATATCTGTCACGGAACTATCTCCCATTCATTGACGTCGAAGACGGCCGCGAGCGCGCGGCGCATCTCGTTTATTATCGTCTGGTTGGGCGCCGGCGGGCGCAGGATATACAAGCCGAGGCAGGAGGACGCATGAGAAGACCGCATCGCACCAGGCGCGCACTGATCGCCTTCGCGGCCGCCGTCCTGCTGTTCCTCGCCAGCGCAAACGCCCTCGTGCAGTACCGCATCTCGCTCGCCCGCGCCGGCGCTGGTTCCATCGGCGAGCCGACGCCGGTCGAGAAAGTCGTCTCCGCCGACGGCGACGCGCCGGCCGGCACCGACTCCAACAGCGGCTCTACCGGTACCGAAGCCGGCGCCGGAAACGCCGCCGGCTCCCCCACCCGCTTCGAGGCCACCGCCGACTACGCGAGCATCGTCGCCGAGGACGGCGCCGAGGCGCACTCGACCTTTACCTGGGACGACGCGTGGTTCTTCCAGGACCCGACCGCCTACAACGGCGAGCTCGCGCGGGCGTGCGCGGTCTTCTCGTCCGTGGCCAACTGCGAGTCGAGCCACTACCAGCAGGGCAGCAACGTGCCCGCCTACATGGAGCAGCTGCTCGCCAAGCTCGGGTTCGAGAACGTCTCGACCGCCTCGTACCGCTACCGCAGCGAGATCGTCGACCAGATCGCCAACGTCTTCACGCCGGGCGGGACGGACACGACCGCCTACGCCATCGCCTCCAAGCACGTGACCAACCCCGCCACCGGCAAGAAGAAACTCCTGGTCATGGTGGCCGTTCGCGGCAGCTACGGCACCGAATGGCTGAGCAACCTGCGCTTTAAGATCTCGGGCGGGATCGTCGAGGGCTTCGGCGTGGGAGCGGGCGACCACGAGGGCTTCTCCGACGCGGCGCTCGACATCACGAACGCGACCTATCAGTTCCTCGATTCGGTGCTCGACGAGGACGCCGGCGAGACCCTCGACGACGTGTGCCTGCTGTTCTGCGGCCACTCGCGCGGCGGGGCGACGGCCAACATCTGCGCTTCTTACCTGGACCAGATCTCGAGCGAGGTGGCCGAGGCCGAGCGGGCCAACCCCGAGCTCGCCGGGGCGAGCTCGGTCGTTACGGCCGCAAACATCTATTGCTACACGTTCGCCACCCCCGGGGTCACCGACTCCGGCAACTGCAGGGCCTCTACCTACGGCAACATCTTCAATGTGCTGAACCCGGCCGACATCGTGCCGCGGATGCCCCTTGCGAGCTGGGGATTCGAGCGCTACGGCCACGACCTGTGGTTGCCGGAGAGCGGCATGGACGGCTTCGACGCCACCTGGCAAGAAGTGCGCGCGGCTTTTGCCGCCAACATCGGCTGCGACACGAAGGCCGACCCGACCGACGTCGACGACGTCGACCAGATCGTCGCTGACCTGGAGAACATCGCGCCGACTGCCGACGATTTCAGCTCGCCGGTCACCGTGGCGAAGGCGCTCGGGGCGCTCATCGCGGGCCATGACGTGGTTCGCATCGTCAACGGCCACGCGCCCGACCTTTACGATGCCTGGCTCAGCGTCGTCGACGCCTCCCAGCTGCGCACTTCTCGCTAAGCCGACCGGGCCCGGCGTGGGCGGGCCGGCATGGGCGGGCCGTGGACGCTCCTCTCGGCAACGCAAAGGGCTGCCGTTTGACTTATGATTCATCAGTCACATCATCGAGCAGGAGCTATGCGTGCCGAAGCATCCCCAGACAACTGAAAACACGCCGAGCACGATCGAGCACGCGGCCAAGAAGCGCCGGCACAGGCGCATCGCGCTCCTTGTTGTTGCCTGCGTCCTGATCGCGCTGATAGCGGCCGTCGTCGGCGTCCTGCGCTGGAGGATAGAGCTGTCCCACGCCTCCATCTCGACCATCAGCGACCCGCAGCCCGTCGAGACTTCGGCCGGCGGCGCTGCACAAACCCTGTCCGACGGCACCATCCGCGCGAACGTCGACTACGCCGTGTCGGGTTCCAAGGACAACGGCACCGCCACGACCCAGATCACCTGGAACGACGACTGGTTCTTCGCGGATTCCACCACGTACAACCACGAGCTCGCGCAGGCCGCGGCGGTCGTCGCCTGCGTCGCCAACGGCGAGTCGTACCATTTCTACGACAAAGACGCCACGCCGAGCGACCATATGCAGGTGCTTTTCTCGAAGCTCGGCTTCGAGTACGCCTCGACCGCAAGCTATCGCTTCCGCACCGAGGTCGTCGACCAGATCGCGCGCATCTTCGACCCCAGCGGGACGAACACCACGGCCTACGCCATCGCGAGCAAGCACATCACCAACTCCCAGACCGGCGAGAAGAAGCTCCTCGTGCTTGTTGCGGCGCGCGGGTCCTGGGGTCCCGAATGGCTTTCCAACCTGCAGATGAGCCTCTCGTCCACCTTTGTCGAGGGCACCGAGGTCGGCGAAGGCGACCACACCGGTTTCTCCGACACCGCGAGGGACCTATGCCAGCAGATCTACGGCTACATCTATGAGCTTCGCGAGACCGACCCCGACATCACGCTCGGGGACGTAAGCCTTATGCTCTGCGGCCACTCGCGCGGGGGCGCCATGGCCAACCTCTCGGCAGCCTACTTCGACCAGCTCGCGAACGAGTTCGAGGGCTCGGCCGTCGACGAAGAGAGCGCCCTCGACGACGAATACGTGCACCGCGACTCCATCTACTCGTATTCCTTCGCCAGTCCCGAGGTTACCGACAACGAGGATTGCCGCGATTCTCTCTACGATAATATCTTTAACATTCTCAATCCCGCCGACATCGTTCCGAGAATGCCTCTGGCCAGCTGGGGCTTTAGCCGCTATGGCCATGACCTGTGGTTACCCGAGTACGGAATGAACGGCTTTGAGGAGAAGTACGGGCAGGCGGCGGACGAGTTCTATCGCATTGTGGGAAGCGGCGCCGAGACCGACCCGACCGACGTCGACGAGATCGAGCAGATCATCGACCGCCTGGGCGAGCTATTTCCCAAGGTTTCCGACGTCCAGGGGCCGCTCAGCGCCGTCAAGGTTATCTGGACCTTCATCGACGGCCACGACTTCGTGCAGATCGTCCGCAGCCACGTGTGCAGCTTCTACCTCTCGTGGATGAACGTGATCGACGCGTCCGACCTGCGCGCTTCTCGCTAGCCGGGCGATGCTCGCCTCGCCCTGCGCGCTGTGGGGCAGAAATCCCGGTTGGTATTCGAAGCCATAAAAAGCGCCCACCCCGAGCTGGGAACTCCCAGCCGGGATGGGCGCCACACAAGCGCCGCTCAGGCGCCAAAAACAAGGCCAAGCCCAGGCGAAGACCCGCGAAGAAGCCCTACAGCGCGGCCTTGGCCTCCTCGAGCTGCGCGCGAACGGCCTCGTGGCCGGTGCCGCCGTAGGTCGTGCGGGCGCGCGCGATGCCCTCGGGGTCGAGGTCGGCGGCGATGTCGTCATCGAAGAGGTCGCTTGCGGCGCGGAACTCGTCGGCCGTCAGGTCCTCGAGGCCCTTGCCGTTCTTCTCGCAGTAGAGCACGAGCTCGCCGACCACGCGGTGCGCGTCGCGGAACGGCATGCCCTTCTTGGCCAGGTAGTCGGCCACATCGGTGGCGGCCGTAAAGCCAGTCTTTGCCTGGCTGAGCATGACGTCGGCGTTGACCTGCATGGTCTCGAGCATGCCGGCGGCGATCTCCATGCAGTCGGAGAGCGTCTTTGCCGCGTCCATCGGGCCCTCCTTGCACTCCTGGAGGTCCTTGTTGTACGCGAGCGGCAGCGACTTCATCGTGGTAAGAAGCGCCATGAGGTCGCCGTAGACGCGGCCGCACTTGCCGCGCGTGAGCTCGGCGAAGTCGGGGTTCTTCTTCTGCGGCATGATCGACGAGCCGGTGGAGTAGCTGTCGGAAAGGGTGATGAAGCCGAACTCGGTCGAGCTCCACAGCACGATCTCCTCGCACAGGCGCGAGAGGTGCATCATGCTCACGCTGCACGCGTACTCGAGGTCGAGCAGGTAGTCGCGGTCGGAGACGGCGTCGAGCGAGTTGGGGATCGCGCGCGAGAAGCCGAGGAGCTCAGTCGTGCGCTGGCGGTCCAGCGGGTAGGTCGTGCCGGCCAGCGCCGCCGCGCCGAGCGGGTTCGCGTCGGCGGCGTCGAGCGCGGCGACCAGGCGCGTGTGGTCGCGCGTGAACATCCAGAAGTACGCGAGCATGTGGTGCGAGAAGAGCACCGGCTGCGCGTGCTGCAGGTGGGTGTAGCCCGGCATAACAACATCAAAGTTCTTCTCGGCGACGTCAATAAGCACGCGGCGCAGGGCGTCGTTGCCATCAATAAGGTGCTGGCAGAGCTCCTTGGCGTACAGGCGGATGTCGGTTGCCACCTGGTCGTTGCGGGAACGGCCGGTGTGCAGGCGCGCGCCCGGGGTGCCGATGTTGCGCGTAAGGGCGCCCTCGACGGCCATGTGGATGTCCTCGTCGTTGACGTCCCACGCGAACTCGCCGCGCTCGATCTGGCCGGAGATGTCGGCCAGGCCCGCGTCGATGGCCGCCTGGTCGTCCTCGGAAATGATGCCCTGTTCAGCGAGCATCTTCGCGTGCGCGCGGCTGCCGGCGATGTCCTGCTGCGCCATGGCCTTGTCGACCTCGAGCGAGGCACCGAACTCCTGCGTGAAGGCGTCGACGCCCTTCTCGAACCTACCGCCCCAAAGAGCCATTGAGCTCCCCTTTCGTCGTTATCGTCCACAGGTAGGTTACCGCACCGGGAGTCCAGCCGCCACACGCGGCAACCGGGAGGCAACGCGGCGGCGGGGCTTCTCGCTTCCGACAGGGTCTCTTTGCGAGAATAACGCACAAGTTTGCTCTCAACTCGCCGCTTAAACCGCTTCAACCGCCAAACTTGCGCGTTATTCGACCAGCCGTCCTCATACCGAACACTTTGGATAGCGACCCTTGAGCCATTCGCGGGTTTTCTCGGCCTCCATCTCCAGCCTCCAGGCAATCGCCGAGGCCTCCGACCAGGGAAGCATCGACCACAGGAGCTCTTGGCGTGTTTTTGCCGCGCCGGCGCTCGCGTAGTATTCGCGGGCAAACGAGGGGACCTCCACGCCGGCCAACTCGACGCAGCTCAGCGTCTCGAGCACGAGCGTGTCCAGCGCCCCCTCCTCAAAGAGGTCCTCGGAGCAAACCGGCAGGATTATCCTGCCCATGGCAAGAAGCTCCCGGTTCCGGCGCAGGTCGTCGACGTATTTTTTGCGTGCCGCCCGAACGGCGTCGCGTTGCGCGGCGGCATCCTCGGCAGAAGCGACCGCCTCCAGGTCGTAATGGCCGCGGCCATCGTAGTTGAAGCCGACCGGCGCCGCGTCGAGCTCGATGTCCGGCACGCGCGACTTCGGGCAACCGCGAGAAACGAGCGCGGCCGGATTCTCGTGGCGCACGTTGAGCCGAAGGCCACCGAGGCCGTAGCCGCCGGCCGGCAGGGGCAGCGTGAGCATCGTGGCCAGCACCGCCTCCATGGGAGACCACGCGTTGTCCTCCACATAGCCCAGGGCCCGGAGCGCGTCTTCCTTGCCGGGCAGGTAGGTGCACTCGTCGAGGTACGCGCGGATTTTCTCTACCGTGGTTGCGGGAGGAAGGTCGAACGCCACGTCGCCCGTCATGGGATCGTGCGGGTCGCGGCCGAAGGTGCCGCAGAGCTCGAAGCCCAAAAGGACCAGAACGGGAAAGCGCAGACGCCCGACCATGTCGACAAAGAGCAGCTCAGGGGCCGGAATCGCGATCCCCTCCCCCGCCTCAATGAATGACTCGGGTGCGACTCCGGCGCCGTAGACCGCGTTTCTCGCAAATCCGGCACGTAGGCGGCTGCGGGGATCGGGCACCGCCACGTCGAGAGGGCGTTCCTTGGTCGGCCGTTCAGCCAACAGCAGCGCTTCCAGCGGCAACATGCCCGCCGTCCATCGCTTGCGCGGCGCCGGATCCGGGCGCGGCGCGTCGGTCCTTCTCGCCAGCGCGGCAGGATCGCGGCGCCGCACATCCCTAAAGATTCTCAACGCGGCAAGTCCGCACACTGCAAGCTGCATAGGCCTCTCTCCAAACCAAAAAATAACGCACAAGTTCATGCAAAGAAGCGCTTCAAACCACGTTCTAAGCATGAACTTGTGCGTTATTGGCCTGGCGAGAAACGCCGGGCGGCTCGGCGAGTGTCCTAGTCGACCGGGGTGAGGCCGCTCTTCGGGCCCTGGACCTTGGACCAGGTCTGGGACTCGAGGCCGTGGAGGGCGATGAAGCCGCGGGAGGCGGTGTGATCGAAGGTGTCGCCCTCGTCGTAGGTGGCCAGGCCGTAGTCGTAGAGGCTGTACGGGGAGCGCATGCCGTCGACGAACAGGCCGCCCTTGCAGAGCTTGATGCGGACGTCGCCGGTCACGAACTGCGAGGTGAAGTCGTTGTAGGCGTCGATGGCGAGCTTGGCCTGGGAGAACCAGAGGCCGTCGTAGACCAGGTCGGCCCACTTCTCGTCGAGCTCACGCTTGGTCTTCTGGGTGTTCACGTCGAGGCACATCTGCTCCATGGTCTCGTGCGCCTGGATGAGGAGAAGGGCGCCCGGGCACTCGTAGCACTCGCGGGACTTGATGCCCACGACGCGGTTCTCGACCATGTCGATGCGGCCGAAGCCGTTGCGGCCGGCGATCTCGTTGGCCTTGAGGATAAGGGAGAGGATGTCCATCTTCTCGCCGTTGATGGCGGAAGGAACGCCCTGCTCGAAGGAGATGACGACGGTCTCGGGCTCAGCCGGGCAGTCCTCGAGGTTGTTGGTCATCGTCCAGATGTCCGCGGGCGGCTCGTTCCAGGTGTCCTCGAGCACGCCGCACTCGATGGCGCGGCCCCAGAGGTTGTCGTCGATGGAGTAGGGCTTCTTCTTGGTGACGGGGATGGGCACGTCGTGGGCCTCGGCCCAGTCCATCTCGGACTCACGCGTGGTGAGGTCCCAGACGCGGACCGGGGCGATGATCTCGAGGGAGGGGTCGAGCGCGCGGATCTCGGTCTCGAAGCGGACCTGGTCGTTGCCCTTGCCGGTGCAGCCGTGGGCGACGTACTTGGCGCCGGTCTCGTGGGCGATGTCCACGATGTGCTTGGAGATCAGCGGGCGGGAAAGGGCGGAGAGCAGCGGGTAGACCTTCTGGTACTTGGCGTTGGCCTTGATGGCGTGGGTCAGGTACTTCTCGGCGTACTCCTGGCGCATGTCGACGGCCTTGGAGTAGACGGCGCCCATGTCGAGGGCCTTCTGCTCGACCCAAGAGAGGTCCTTCTCGTCCTGGCCCACGTTGCCGCAGATGGCGACGACGTCGAGGTTCTTCTCGATCTGGAGCCACTTGACGATGACGGACGTGTCCAGGCCACCGGAGTACGCAAGGACGACTTTTTCCTTCTCAGCCATTTTGATTTCCTTTCGATTGGCTAATTGCGCGGTGATTGCGCGGTTAAGCAGGGTTAATTACAGCAGATAGCAACACCCGTCGATGCCGGACGTTGCAGGGAATTCATCTAAGGGCAGGTTGGTGCCAGCAGACAAAGACGCAGCGCACGCGACATCGCGGGCTAGATTCGTCGGTTCTGGCGTCGGTTAAGGGGAGAAGAGACGGCGATGGCCTCGGTAAGGCACGCAAACATGGCGCAGTAACTCTTCATTAGGCTTCTTTCGCCTCCCCTAAAGACTAGTGGCCCGCGATATGTGCGCGGGGCTGCAATCAACAAAGTCGACTATAGGCCCGCGCAGGGTCGCCGCGCAACCCCAAACAGGGATTAAATTCGTTGAGAAACACTTTGGCGGGGCGATGGGTGCGCGTCAACAAGACAGGCGCGGGGCGCAGGTGCTCGGATTGACGCCGGACATTCAGCTGCTGTTTGTTCCCCGCGAGTGTTCCCCAGGCAAGCTGACCGTAGAAAGAAACAAAAAGGCCGCAACCGAATATCGGCTGCGGCCTGCTGTTTTAGGGTGGTGCGCCGTCAGGGTTTCGAACCCTGGACCTTGGGATTAAAAGTCCCCTGCTCTACCAGCTGAGCTAACGGCGCTTATGCGGTTCTTGATTCTAACACGACGGGCAGCGCGGGATGTCGGGGCAGCGCGGGGCCGCCGGAAGCGGCGCGGCTACTCTTCCCAAGCCCACTGACCGTTGACGAACACCGGGGTCTCGGTCCCGTCGGCGTCGACGCCCCAGATGTTCAGGTCGTCAGAGCCGATCATAAAGTCGACGTGCGTCACGCTCTGGTTGACGCCGAGGGCAAGAAGCCCCTCTTTGTCCGTGTCGAGACCGCCCTCGACGCACTCGGGGAAGCCGGTGCCGAGCGCCAGGTGACAGCTCGCGTTCTCGTCGTAGAGGGTGTCGAAGAAGAGCGTCTTGCTCTGACGGATCGGCGTGTTCTTGGACACGAGCGCGCACTCGCCCAGCCGGCAGCTGTTCTCGTCGCGCTCGATGATGGTCCGCAGCACCTCTTTGCCCTGCTCGGCGTCGTACTCGACGACGCGGCCGCCCTCGAAGCGCAGCCAGAAATCGCGGACGATCTGGCCCGCGTGGACGAGCGGCATCGCCGAGTGGACGATGCCCTCGGCGCGCATGCGGTCCGGAGAGGTAAAGACCTCTTCCGTGGGGATATTCGGGAAGAAGCTCGTGCCCGTGACCGTGCGGCCCGCGCCGCCGTCCCAGATGTGCCCCGCGGTGAGGCCGACGGTGAAGTCGGTGCCGTTGGACGACTGGTAGCGCAGGGCATCGAAGTGGTGGTTGTTCAGGAACCGCTTGGTCTTCTCGAAGGACGCGTTGTGCGTCTCCCACGCGCTCTCGGGGTCTTCGCCGTCGGCGCGCGACGTCGCCAGGATCAGGTTCCACAGGCGATACACCGCCTCGGCCTCGGAGAGGTCCGGGAAGATGTGCTTTGCCCATGCGGCCACCGGGACGCCGGCGATGCACCAGACGTTGCGGCCGAAGTCCATGCCGTCGCGGAACGACTTGCACTGCGTGTTGCGCGCGCGGGCGGCCGTGGCGGGCTTGGCCGGGTCGATGCCCTTGAGGGCGGATGGGTCGGAGCCCTCCAGGAAGAGAAACGCAGCGCCCGCCTCGGCAAGGCTGTTGAGCTGCTCGATCTTCCACGAAGGGGTCTGCTCGAACCAGGAGGTCTCGACGTTCTCGTAGGTCAGGCGGGTGATGGCGTCGTCGGCCCAGATAACGGTCACGTGGCCCGCGCCCGCGCGATAGGCCGCGGCGACGACGCGGCGCGCGAAGTCGGCGCGCTCGACGGGCGCCTGCAGCACGAGCTCCTGGCCGGGCTTAATGGCAACACCCTTCTTTACCAGCAGATTTGCGTAGAGATCGAGTTGATCGGAGAGCGCATCGGTGGCGATACGGCACTCTTCGTCGGTCATAGGGATGTGAGGCATACAGAAGTCCTTTCGGTTTGACGTGCCTTTTCCCGTATACCCAGCCGGAGCTCGAAAACGACCCGAAAAGGGCTAGAGGGCGAAACGGGCCGGACGGGCGTGCCTCACCGGGCAAGAAACGCAGGGTCAGCGGCGGGTACACAGGCCCCAGCCAACGGTCGGCAACAACGTGCACATCAAACCGCCATGGCCAAACCGGCCGCGAAGGCCCTTGCGAGGAGGCGCTTGTGTTAGTATGAAATCTCACGCGGGCATCGCCAAGTGGTAAGGCATCAGCTTCCCAAGCTGACATCCGCGGGTTCGAGTCCCGTTGCCCGCTCCATAAATCTGACTGAAGAGCCGTCCTTTAGGGCGGCTCTTCTCGTATACCGCGTCCACGAAAGGGCGGGCCCAGGCTCCGCAAGGCTCCTCTTGCCAGAAACATAAGAAGAGGGCCGCGCAGCGAGGCGCGGCCCTCTTTGGCTTGCTATTGCAGGTGCTTCTAACTGCGGCGAATAAGCTCGCAGACGGCCTCGGCGACGGCGACGGCCTGCTCCGGGACCACGTTCTCGGCCACGTCGTCGAGCGTGCGCGAGAGGGCGCGCTTGCCCGACACGTCGGTACCCATGACGGTCATGGCGCGCATCGAGGAGAGCATCGCCGGCGTGGCATCGGTCGTGGCCCAGTCGTGCTTGGACATCTCGATCGGGATGTGCAGGTCGTTGGCCACGGAGCCCATCAGGCGAAGCATGCGGCGGTCGGCGCGTCGCGTGACCAGCAAGCCCTCGTGGGTCAGGAGCGTGAGCTCGCCGGCGGCCACGGAGTCCAGGTTGATGACGAAGGCGCCGCGGACCTGCTTGCGGTGCTGCGCGAGGAAGGCGCGCATGCCCGCGTGGTCGCAGTCGCTCGCGCCGAGCGCGACGAACCAGATGTCGTGGCTGATAAGCGCATCGTCGCCGAGGCCGAGAATCTCGTCGCGGAGGTCGTCCTGGGTCGGAGCCTCGGCCGCGTCGTCGCCGTCGACGACCCTGAGGCCGGCGCGGGGCGCGGCGCCGCCCTTCCAGCCGCCGTGCTTGGCGCCGGAGCCGCCGGAAGCGTTCTTCTTCCCAAAGAGGCCCTTCAGACGGCCGAGGGCGCCCTCGCCGTCGTTGGTGCGGGCGTCGGCGCGCTGGAGCTTCGCGAACTCCTCGTCCTCAGCCGAGATCGTGTCCACCTTGGCCTCGACCGGCGCCGAGAAGAGAGTGCCGGAGTCGGAGCTTGTGGGAGCGGCGGGCGCGACGTAGCCGTTCGAGGCCTTGCTCGCGGAGGCGTCGACCTTCGGCGCGCGCGGGTCGGTCCCGAAGGGGTCGTTGCCGGCGGCGGAGGGGTCGGGGAGGTCGAAGAGGGTCGCGCGGCGGGCGACGTTGCCGGCCTGGGGGCGGAAGCTCGTCTTGCCCCACTCGGGGTCGTCGGGAGCGGCGGGCTTCGGCGCGGGGGCCACGGGGGCGGCGGGCATCGTCGCGTCCGCGTCGCCCTCGGCGGTCAGGCCGGAGTTGTCGGGGTTGAGGAAGACGCTGTCCTCGAGGCCGTCGAAGTTGACCATCGGCTCGGCGGGCTTCTTTGCAGTGGCAGGCTCGGCGGCCGGCGCCTCGGCGACAGCGGCCTGCGCGGCGGTGGCCCCGGCGTCCGCCAGCGTCTCCTGCTGCTGGGCAAGAGGCGCCATCGCGGCGGTCGAGGCTGCCGGCCCCGCTACGGTGCGCTCGGCGGTTGCCTCGAGCGCGGCGTCGGACGCGTCGCCGGAAACGGGCAGCTCGCCGGAAGGCTGGTCGCGCGGACCCTCCTCGTCGAAGGCCTCCACGGCATAGCCCGTCTCTTCGGCGGCGCTCGCCTCGGCGGCAGGGTCCTCGTCGATAGGCTCGCCCGCCTCGGGGCGGAACGGAATCACGCTGGGAAGAGGGGCTTCGGGCTGCTCGGCGTCGTCGACCTGCTCGTACTGGGCATCGGCCACGAGGTCCTGCGCCGCGTCGTCGGCCGCGGGAGCGCCGCCTTCCTGACGGGCCTGCTCCGCGCGCGCCTTCACGTCAGAGACCTTCTCGCCGATCTGGCGGCCGGCGACGGAGAGCTTGTCGCCGACGCCGCGCAGGAACGAGAGCGCCTTGGCGGCGAAGTCCTCGCCCTGCCCGTCCTCCTCGCCGTAGGGCTCCGGCTGATAGGCGATTTGCTCGGCGTCGGCCGCGCCCTCCGCGGGCGTGGCGGCGGGAGCGGCCCAGGCGGGAGCCTCCGTTGCCGGCGCGGCGGCGGGAACGGGCTTCCTCACCAGGCGCTTCTTGGCAGGCTTTGCCGGCACGGCGACCTTAACCGGCTCGGGCTCGACGTACTCGACGTCGCACGCCTCGGAGAGCATGCCGAGGCTCTTGACGATGTCGGCGCCGTGGCGGACGCCCTCGACCTTGCCGCGCTTGTAGACGAACTGCGGCTCGGGCTCCTCCTCGACCTCCTCCTCGTAGAAGGCGGCCTCGGGCTGGCCGGCGCCGTCGACCGACGCCGCGGCGGGCTCGCTGCCCGGCTCGGGCGCGATCTGCGCGAGCTTGTCGCCCAGGCCGGCGTACGGGATCTCGGGCTGCTCGGCCGCGTCCTGCGCCGCCGCGGCGGCAGCGGCCTGCTCGGCGGCCTGGTGCATGGCCTCGACCGCGGCCTCGATGCTCTCGGCGCCGTGGACGCTCTCGAGCCCGGAGGGGCGGACGTTCTCGAGCACGCCGAGAAGGGCGGCGACGCCGGACTTGTTGTCGTTGGCGCCGTCGGTGCAGTTGGAGAAGCGCTCGAGCACGCTCGTCACGCCGAGGACGGCGAGCGGAAGCGCGGCGAGGATGCCGATGATCCACAGGAAGCGGCGGAACGACTCAGGCAGGAACACGAGGACCTGGATGAGCATGCAGACGGCCACGGCGGGCACGCAGAACTTGCTGAGCCTCCACATCGTCGGCACGAACTGCGCCAGCGGCGAGGTGTAGAGCACGTTCTCGTGCGGGGAGTCGTAGTGCGCGACGATGACGATGGGGCGGTTGCCCTTTATGACCATCGGGCCCGTGGCCTCGTGGAACGCGACGACGTTCTGGCTACGGGTCGTGGGGCCGAGGCCGCTGATGAAGTCGTGGCCCAGGAACTTGAGCACAAAGAGGACCGCCGGGCCGACGGCGAGCACGAACCCGATGGCGATGAGGATGGGCACGCCGATGCCGCCCAGGACGATGCCCACGAACATGAGGGCGTACAGGAAGCCCGTGACGGCGCCGCCGTAGGTCTTCGCGTCGAATTCCTCGATGTTGGGCTCGGTGTCGTGCTGACGCATGAGGTCGGCAATGGTGTTCGCTGCCTGGAACTCCTCTTGGCTGCCGGCCGGGCAGATGCCGACCTTCTCGTTGAGGTAGTCCATGTAGTCGTGTGTCATGGCCATATGTAGAGTCCTTTTGCGGAGTCAGTCCCTGTGAAGAGCTGTGTGCATACAATCAAAAGAGTATACGTCTAGACTCCCGTGTTCACTGATTCCGTATCCGTTTGTCGGCGTAATGCCCTTATTTTTGGTTGAGGCGACGCCGGGGTGCCGACGAGGGCACCGAGCCCGAAAGGTCACGAAGTGGCAAGAAACACACTCGGTCTTTCCGAGGACGAGCGGCGGGCCCAGCGCGCGTGCGAGCTGGCGGCCTTCTTTATGAACGCCCTGGCTCCGCAGCCGACATCGGCCGTCTACGAGCGGTTTTATGCCGAACTCGAGCCGGCCAACCAGCGCAAGACCTTCGGCCGCGACCGCGAGCTTCTTGCCAGCCTCGGCGTCGTCATCGCCGACGCGGGATGGGGCGACGGCGAGAAGCTCTGGCGCGTGGACGAGGAAGCCTCCTTCGCGAGCGGCGCCGAGCTCGGCGCCCTCGAGGCCATCGCGCTCGACGTCGCCTGCCAGCCGCTGCTCGAGGACGAAGGCTTCGCGCACGGGGAAGCCCTGCGCCATGCCCTCGCAAAGATCGACCGCACCTTCGGCGACGCCGACCAGGCGGTCGAGACCAGCGCTCCCGAGCGGGGGCGCGCGGTAAGGGCGCTTCTCGACTGCGCCCAGCAGGGGATGGTCGCCCTCGTCACCTACCGCGACGCGCAGGGGCATCAGACCAAGCGCGAGTTCGCCCCCTACGGCACGTTCTCCTGCCGCAACAAAGGCTACGTCGTCGGCGATTTCCTGGACGACGACGGCGCGGCGCGGCGAACGCTGCGGCTCGACCGCGTGGCCCAGGCGCGGCCGACCGGCAAGGCGTTCCGCGCGCCCGAGGATTTCTGCATCGACGACTACCTGCTGCTTCCTTTCCAGATCGGAAAGACGACCTGCCGCGCGACCTTCTTGGTACCCAGGTCACAGGCGGAGGCGCTGCGCGCGGCGAGCCTTGGGAAGGGGCGTTTTTGCAGGCCCGGCGACGACGAGGCCGAAGGCGACCTTACCTGGTCCGTCGAGGTGAGCAGCGTCGACGACGCCGCATGCTGGGCGGTCGCGCAGGGAATCGCGCCCCTCTCCCCGAGCGAGCTCGTCGACGCGTGGCGCGCATGCCTGGACTCGAGCCTGAAGGGGGTTGCGGTCGATGGCTAGCAAGAAGAACGCGCAGGGCAGGCGCGGGGCCTCTGAGGTCACCCGCAACCTGCTCGACCTCACCTCGGCCCTCAGCGAGCCGGGCGACTACGTGAGCGAGGAGGCCATCCGCAAGCGCTTCGGGTGCAGCGCCGAGCAGGCGGCCAAACTCTATTCCATGCTCGTCAACGTGACCTCCAGCGGCGACGGCATCGTCGCCTACGAGGACGACGAGGGGCTCGCCATCGACCGCGGCGGCGCGGGCGGCCGCGCGCTTAGGCTCGACGCGACGGAGACGTTCGCGCTGGTCTGCGCCCTGCAGCGGCTCGGCATCCCGGAGGGGCACCCCATTCGGGAGAAGCTCCAGGGGGCGCTGGCCGCCGGGGGCGTGGACAAGGAGTTTCTTTCCCGCGTGCTCACGCAGGCGCCCGACGAAGGGACGGCGGCGGCTCTTGGGGTCTGCTCCGAGGCCATCGCGTCGCGCGGCGACATCGCGTGCGACTACCGCAAGCCCGGGGCGGACACGGGCGAGGCCCGCACCGTGCGGCCCGTCTCGCTCACGCAGACGGACGGGACCTGGTACCTGAACTGCATAGACGTGGAGCGAGGCGGAAAGAGGACCTTCCGCCTGGACCGCATGACCGGGGCGCGCCGCGTTCCTCGCGCAAGCGGCGCGGCCGACGAAGGGCGCGAAGGCGGCCGCATGGTCGATCTTGCGTTCGCCGACGCCCGGTTCCTCGACCTGTTCGTATGGCCGGGCCTCGAGCTTGAGGGCACGGGCGGCGACCTCCTGCAGGGAACCATCCCCTTCTTCGGCGGCATGTGGCTGCCTCGTCAGATTGCCGGCTGCGGCGGCGGCGTCACGACCACGGACCCCGAGCTCCTCTCCCTGATCCGCTCGTACCTGACCGATTTGATTGATTTAGGTGCAAAGTCCGCGCCTTTCGAATGAGGCCCGGAAAAGCGGCGCTGCCCGCGTTGGCTTGCGCCTTGTCGAACGCGCGGGAATCCAACCGCCCCAACCCATGGTTGCCGGCGCGCAGCGGGGGACTTACCATAAAACCAGAGGTCGGACCCCCAGCAGAAGGAGAAGACGATGGCTGAAACCAAGAACGAGAACCTGCCCGTACAGCCGCTACAGGACGAGGAACTTGCTGGTGTTGCCGGGGGAATCCTCGACGACATTCCTGGCGCGAAGACGCCCATCTACGGCACGACCTGGAGCTACTGCGGGTACTACAACGAGTTCACCAAAGAGATCTACTACTACCCCTGCTCGAAGTGCGGCACGCCCATGTACACGCAGAAGCTCAACCCGGTGTGGATCTGCGACTGCTGCGACAACAAGGAGTTCAGCCCCGTCGCCGAGGTCTGGACGAAGTCCCGCGAGCAGCTTATCTCCGACGCCCTCTACTAAGCCCTTGCCGCCGGAATAGCCGCATAAGCACAGCAAGAAGGCCGCGCCCCCAAACGGGAGGCGCGGCCTTTTTTGTTGCCCGGGCTGACGTCCGGAAGGTGTGTCCCCGATTTCGTCAAATGACGACTAAAAGGAACGTCCCCAAATTCGTCACCTAGAGGCAGAAGGCAGGGACAACGCCGATCTCGCCGCTGAGGGCGGCGTTGCGCGCATAGCCCGGGTAGCCGTCGCTGTTTCGAGGCGCGATGAAGAGGCCCGAGTTCACCGGGTCCGGGCTGCGCGTCCACCAGTTGGCGCAGTCCCCCTGAACGATCAGGGCCTCGCCCGCCTCGTGCCAAGAAATCCCCGCGTCGGAGAAGAGCTGGTACTGCGCGCCCTCGCTCAGGTACGTCGAGTAGCGGTCGCAGCTCGAGTCGAGCTCTCCCACGAGCTCCGAGTACGAGGCGAGCCAGACCTTGTCCTGCGTCGTCTCCTGCGCGCCGGCCGACGAGAAGCTGTTCGTGGTCTTTGCCACGCTCACGATCTTGGCCTGCAGCTCCTCGGGCAGCGCCGCGACGAAATCGCCGTTGAGCCAGCTGCGCAGCGTCGTGGCGCCCCAGTCGGTCCCCGACCCCTCGTTCATCTCGCGCGTGGCAACCGAGGTGTCGGAGATGAAGGTGATGCCGGCAAGGCCCGAGCCGTCGGCCTTCGCGTCGTGGCGGAAGCCGGCAATGCGCATGCGGACCGTGACTCCGGCGGCGTCGAGGGTCTTCGCCTGCGTGCCGTCCAGGCGCCCGTCGGCCGCGCAGAGGTTGTACTTCTTCGCGATCTCGAGACCGGAGGAATCGCTCGCGGCGGACGAGATCATCTCGGCGATCTGGGAGAGCTCGTCCCACGAGTACTCCTCGACGGTCGAGCGAACCTCGGGCTCCTTGGTCTCGGCCTCGGTCGCCTCGGGCTCCTCGGCGGCCGGCTCCTCGACGACCGTCTCGTCCTGGGACGGCTTGAGCACCGGGTCGGGGGTATCCTGCGACCCGCCGAGGGCATGCGCGAACGCGAAGCCGGCGACGACCGCCACCACGACGATGGCGAGGACGATGGCGACGGCCGGGTTCTTTTTAACGCGGGAAGAAGAGACCCCGCGAGCGCCGGCCCCTCTTTCCGCGGCGGAAAACCCGACCTTGGCCCCCGTGCGCATACCCACGACCGCAGGCTCCTCGCCAAGAAGCGCCGAGGCGGCCGAGAGGTCGCGCGTGGACGCCTCGCCGTAGTCGTCGTCAACGCCGGGGACGGCGCCCTCTCCCGAATCCGTGCCCCACAGCGCCGAGATATCGTCGGCGCTGGCGGACAGCGGCGCCGGCTCTTCGGCAGGATAGCTCGCGTCGGAGAGCGCGGGGTCGTGCACGGGGGCCGCCACCTGCGTCGCGCCAAGGTCGACGGCAAGAAGCGCCTCCTCGACGCGGGACTTCGGGGCCTGGGCCGGGATTACGGCCTCCTCGGCGGCGGGAACCTCCTCGACCGCGCCCTGCTCGACGAGGCATTCGTCCACCGCGGGAACCGGCTGCTCTTCCACCGGAGCCGAGGTGACGGCCTCCGCAACAGCAGCGAGGCGCTCGTCCGCCGCATCCACGACCGCCCCTGCGGCCTTCGACGCGGAGGCGACATCATCACCCATGGCGACTGTGGCTTCGGCCGGCGCCTTCGCGCGCCTGGAGGCGGCATACGCCTCGCGCAGCGCCGCGACCTCGCGGTCCTCGCGCTCACGGCGGGCCTTCTCCTGCTGCTCGCGGGCGCGGCGCGTCTCTTCCTCGTGCTCGACACGGGTCGCGGCCTCGCGGGCCTCGCGCTCCTGGCGCTTCTTCTCGCCGCGCGCGGACGAGTTCGTCCCCCAGGAGTCGAAGACGCCCTTGAACTTGGTCTTTATGCTGCCGATCGGGTCGTCCGACTCGTTGCGGCGCTCGATCATCTTCTGCGGGTCCTCCGGCACCCGGCCCTCGAGGGACCAGGCCGAGCCCTGGGGCCAGCCGGCCGTCGAGTAACCGGAGGCCGAGGTCGGCGCGGAGTTCGAGCCGGGGCGGCCGGTCCGGACCGGGGCGGCGCGGCGCTGCAGGTAGGCGCCGCGCGGGGCGGGAGCCATGGGAACGAAGGGGACGGCGCCGACAGGCACCGAGCTCTCGAGCTTCACGGGCGCGGGCATGGCGCCCATACGCTGGGCGATGCCGGAAGCCGGCGTCTCTTCCCCGTCCGCGTCAGAGGCGACGGGCTCCGGCGCCTCAATGTCGGACGCGGCGGCCGCCGCATCCGTCGGCGCGGCCTCCTCCGCCTGCTGGCCGGCGAGCTCCGCCGACGCCTCGGCCGAAGCCTCCCGGCCCTTCTCGCCATCCGCGACGGAACCGTCGGCGGTCGTCGGCGCACCCTGCGCCGCGCCCTCCTCAGCGGCGGACATCTCCACCGGTGACGCGCACATAAAACAGAAGCGAGCGCCTTCGGGCAACTCGGCCCCGCACTTCTTGCATCGCATTGGCTTCCTCCTGCTCGCCTCGAGATCAATCCTTATAAATCTAACCGATTATGAATGCGGCCTGCTCTTGGGCAGGCCGCGAAAACATTTAGTTGCTGGTCCCGGTCAAGATCTGCACCGGCGTGAACGACGTCGTGATCTGGTCTCGCAGCTCGTCCTGCAGCTTATCGTCGAGGCCCGTGATGGTGCAGCTGAAGTTGACGCCGGCGGACGACTGCGTCTTCGTCCAGACGAACGTCATGAACGAGGTGACGTCGCCGGTCGGCTTCAGGAAGCCGAAGAGCCGGGACTGCTCGATCTCTCCCTCGCTGTCCAGGTGGACGTTCACGTGGTAGACCACCGTGTCGATGTTGGGGTTAAGAAGCGAGTTGACGGCGAAGGCGGTTGCCTGGACCTGCGAGCCCGCGAAGCACTCGAGAGCGTTCTTCGAGCTGATGTCGGTCACCGAGACCTCGATGCGGCCGGTGTTCTCGTCGGCCTCGATCACGGAGTAGTCCTCCGGGAACTGGGTGAAGCCGTTGCCCCACTCGACGCCGCCCTTGAGGGCCGAGGCGACGGTGCGGACGTTCACGCTCTCCGAGAGGTTGGAGGTGTTCGCGCGGCGCATGACGCCGAAGAACACCTGGGACGCGACGACTCCGACCAGGAAGACAAGAACAAAGACGACGGCCGTCTTCGCGATGACCTTCTCGACGTTGGAGCCGGAGGGGTCGTCGCCGGCCAGAGGGTCGACGTCGACGCCGACGCCCTTCTCCCTGCGGTGGCGCCGCTCGCGCGCGGCGCGCTCCTCGTCGGTGTGGCCCGTCTCGTCGACGGTCGCGAACAGCGCCTCGGCCTCGTCGGCGGAGAGGGCGCCTTTTTGGATGCGCGCGATGTCGTACTTCTTTGCCATAGACAGACTTCCCGTAGATTGAGCCGGCAATGGTCCAAAGTATAGCGCCGGCGCACGCCGCGAACGCCAGCGAACGGCGGCTTCGCCTTATCCGCACCGCCCAGCGGCGGCGTGGGGGCGGCAGCGGCGAGCACCTGGAGAGAAATGCGCAGCTACCCGGCGAACTGCATGCGATAGTACCGGGCATAGGTCCCGTCGGCGGCAAGAAGCTCCTCGTGCGTGCCGCGCTCGACCACCCGGCCGTCCTCGACCGTGGCGATCTCGTCGGCGCCCTTTATGGTCGAGAGCCGGTGCGCGATCACGATCGTGGTGCGCCCGCGTGCGAGCTCGGAAAGAGACTCCTGCACGACCCGCTCGGACTCGTTGTCCAGCGCAGAGGTCGCCTCGTCGAAGATCAGGATCGGCGGGTTCTTGAGGAAGACGCGCGCGATGGCGACGCGCTGCTTCTGCCCGCCGGAAAGGCGCGTGCCGCGCTCCCCCACCTGGGTGTCGTAGCCGTCGGGGAGGCTCTCGATGAAGTCGGCGATGTTCGCGCGGCGCGCGGCCTGGGCCACCTCGGCGTCGGTCGCCCCGGGCTTGCCGTAGGCGATGTTCTCGCCGATGGTGCCGTCGAACAGGTAGACGTCCTGCTGCACGAGGCCGATGGCGCGGCGCAGGCTCGCCTGCGTGACGGAGCGGACATCCTGCCCGTCGATGGTGATGGAGCCGGACGCCACGTCGTAGAAGCGAGGCAAGAGGCTGCAGGTCGTGGACTTGCCGCCGCCGGAAGGACCCACCAGGGCGAGGGTCGTGCCGGGCTTGACCTCCAGGCTCAGGTGGTCGATCACCGGGCGGTCGCGCTTCTCGCCGCCGTCGGTGAGCTCGGCGTCCTCGTAGCTGAAGCACACGTCGTTATAGGAAATGGCGCCCGCGCCGACCTCGAGCTCGACGGCGCCCGGGACGTCGGCGACGTCGGGCGCCGTGTTCAGGACCTCGTCCATGCGCCTGAAGCCCGCGATGGCCTTCTGGTACATCTCGGTGGAGTTGACGAGGGTCTCGACGGGCGTCGAGAAGAGCGTGATGTAGAGCGCGAACGTGGCCATGTCGACCGCCGAGAGCCCGCCCGTCGCCACCAGGTAGCCGCCGTAGACCACCACGAGGGTGTAGAGGGCGCCGGTCATGAGGCCGTAAACGCCGTAGTAGCGCCCCATCGTGTTGTACATGTCCTCCTTGGAGGCCAGGTAGCGCTCGTTCGCGGCGCGGAACTTCCTTCTCTCCGCGCGCTCGTTCGCAAAGGACTTGACCACGCGCATGCCCTCGAGCGAGTCCTGGAGCTGCGAGTTCACGTCCGAGATCTTCGCGCGGTTGTCGGTAAAGGTCGTGCGCATGGTCAGGTTCATCCTCGCCATGACGGCCGCGAAGACGAGCGTGACCACGAGGATGGCGGCCGAGAGCGCCGGCGAGAGCCTGAACAGGATGACGAAGGAGCCCACGATCTCGATCGAGCAGATGATGATCCACTCGGGGACGTGGTGGGCCGCCTCGCAGATGTCGAAGAGGTCGTTGACCACGCGGCTCATCATGTCGCCGGAGGAGTGGCGGTCGAAGTACGCGAAGCTCATGCGCTCGTACTGCTCGAAGAGGTCCTGGCGCATCCGCGACTCCATGCGTGCGCCCATGATGTGGCCTTGGGCGCTCACGAAGTAGCGGCAGCCGCAACGGGCCAGGTACATGGCCACGAGCGCGGCGGCGATCCCCGGAAGCGCGCCGAGAATAGCCTCGGCACCATCGGTGAACAGGCCGTTCGTGAGGGACCGGAGGATGATGGGAAACGCCAGGTCAATGCCCGCGATCAGGATCGCGCACACCGTGTCGGCGATGAAAAGCCCTACCACCGGCTTGTAGTAAGAAATAAAACGCTTAAGCATATTCACCCTTCAGCGGCGCTTTGCCGCCGCTTTCGCAATCGACCGTGAAGCCCCGCAGCGCCTTTATGCGTCGGCGAGTCGGCGCGAGATGGCGTCGCACAAAAGCGCGCCCACGACCGTCTTCGCGTCCTCGATGCGGCCGTCGAGCACCGCGTCCACGAGCTCGCCCACCTCGACCAGGTCCACGTTGATGAACTCGTCCGCATCGGGGCTCGACTTGTCGAACGAGAGGCCGGTCGCCATATAGATGTGGATAAGCTCGTCGCAGAAGCCGTCCGAGGTCGCGATGGTGGTGAGAAACGCCATCTTCTCGGCGACCATGCCGGTCTCCTCGAGCAGCTCGCGGCCCGCGCACTCCAGCGGGTCCTCGCCGGGGTCGAGCTTGCCGGCCGGGATCTCCACCGTCACGCGGCCTAGGGCGGTTCGGTACTGGCGCACGAGGCAGATCCGCCCCTCGTCGGTCAGGGCGACGACGGCGACGGCGCCGGGATGGCGCACCACGTCGCGCAGCGCCTTGCGGCCATCGGGCAGCTCCACCTGCAGCCGGTTGACGTTGAAAATGCGGCCGGTCCAGGCCACGTCCTCGGTCAGGGGCTTCTCGGCAAGGCCCGCGTCGCGCGGGTCGTCGTCGCCGAGCACGAGCCCGCGTTCCTCGGGCGCGCCCGAGACGTGGTCCTGGGACTCGCGGTCGCCGTCGTAGGTGAAGGCGGCCACGGAGTCGCGCATATTGCCCACGATGGACTCGATGTCGTCGCCCGGGCCCTTCTCGATATCAGCCATTGTTCCTCCAAATTCGATAGAAAAGCGCCCCTTTGCCCCGAGGCCGCGCGGCGCCGAGGCAAAGGGGCATCGGTTTGCAGTCCCCTAGCGGCCCTGGATGCAGCGCAGGCCGATGTCGGAACGGTAGGTCTTGCCGTCGAAGTCGATGAGCTCGCAGGCGGCGTAGGCCTGGGCGCGGGCCTCCTCGAAGGTCGGCGCCACGGCGGTGACGTCGAGGACGCGGCCGCCGTTGGTAAGGACCTCTCCGTCCTCGCCGAGCTTGGTGCCGGCGTGGTAGACGGTCACGCCCTCGAGCTCCTCGGCGCGCTCGATGCCGGTGATGACCTTGCCCTTCTCGTAGGCGCCGGGGTAGCCGGCGGAGGTCAGCACGACCGAGACGGCCCAGTCGTCGCCCCAGCGCACGTCCTTGGGATCGAGCGTGCCGTTGTCGCAGGCGAGGAAGACGCTCACCAGGTCGGCCTTCATGCGGGGAAGCACGACCTGGGTCTCGGGGTCGCCGAAGCGGGCGTTGAACTCGAGGACCTTCGGGCCCTCGGCGGTGAGCATAAAGCCGCCGTAGAGGCAGCCGGAGTACGTGATGCCCTCGGCCGCGAGCTCCGCCACGACGCGCTTCTCGATGTCGACCATCTGGGCGAGCTCGTCGTCGGTGACCATCGGGACGGGGCTGTAGACGCCCATGCCGCCCGTGTTCGGGCCCTTATCGCCGTCGAGCGCGCGCTTGTGGTCCTGCGAGGTGGCAAGAGGAACGAGCGTCTTGCCGTCGGTGAGGGCGAGAAGCGAGCACTCGGGGCCCTCCATCATCTCCTCGACCACGACCGTGGCGCCGGCGTCGCCGAACGCGCCCGAGAAGCACTCGTGGACGCCCTCGAGGGCCTCCTCGGTGGTCTTGGCCACGATGACGCCCTTGCCCGCGGCCAGGCCGTCGGCCTTGACCACGATGGGGCCGCCGACCTTCTGCACGTAGGCGGCGCACTCGGCCTCGTTGGTAAAGCTGCGGTAGGCGGCGGTGGGCACGCCGGCGCGGCTCATGACCTGCTTGGCGAACTTCTTGCTGCCCTCCATCTGGGCCGCCTTGCCGTCCGGGCCGAAGCACGGGATGCCGGCCGCGCGCACGGCGTCGGCGACGCCGGCCACGAGCGGGGCCTCCGGGCCGATGACGACGAGGCCGATGCGGTGCTCGCGGGCCCAGTCGGCCACCGCGGCGGGGCTCTCGGCGTCGAGCTCGACCTTCTCCGCCAGTCCATACATGCCGCCGTTGCCGGGCGCGACGTAGATGCGGCCGCAGATCGGGGACTCGGCGAGCTTGGCGAGAAGCGCGTGCTCGCGGCCGCCGGAGCCGAGCAGGAGGATATCGACCTTACCGAGATTGCTCATGTGGGACCTCCGAAGAATTCAGGTTGCCAGGTAATGCCTGCCGTTGCGGTTAGTTGCCGGTATCGCCGGGCCCGTCGAGGCGTCCGGGTATCAATCCCTTGGGCAAGGGCTCGCAGGCCCCCGCCCTCAGGTAAATCTCTTTGGGGACGAAGGCGACGCCCACCGCGTCCGTGCCGACGGAGGCGAGGACCGCGAGCGACGCGTTGCCGCGCCCAAGGCGCAGGGAGCAGAACTCGTTGGTGTCGAGCGGCTTCTCGAGGGCGCGGAGCCCCTTCGAGCCGGCGGCGCCGAGGACCGAATAGACGAGGTCGCCCTCGGAGGACGCCACGGAGCTCATGGCGTGGGCCGAGCGCCCGCACAGGTCGCCCATGTCGGTCGAGCGGGCGAGCGCCGTCCACTCGCCGTGGGAAAGAAGGAAGAGGGTCCTCTCGCCCGCCAGGCGCAGGCGCAGCGAAGTGGCGCGGACCATGAGCCGCGAGCGCTTCCGGGGAATCGCGTCGCGCATGAAACCCGAGGAGGCCTCGGGGATGAACAGCGTGCGGACCTCGTGCGCGAGGGCGCGGGCCAGGTTAACGGCCTGCTCGAACTCGACGCCGCTCTCGCGCGCCATGGCCAGTCGCTCGACGACGATGCCGGAGCCGACCGAGACCACGCCGGTGTCCACCGTCCTCATGCGAAGGCCGTCCTTGGCGCCGATTCGCGCGATAGCCTCCTCCGCCGCGGCCCATGTGCCGGTCCGGGGCAGCGAGCTGCACACCGTGGCGATGTTCGCGTACCCCTCGGCCATGAGCGCGCGGTACACGGCCAGGAACTCCTCGACGCCGGGGCGGAGTATACGGGCCGAGACGTGCGAACGGCGCAGCGCGGCGAGACCGGCCTCATGGTCGGTGTCGTCGCGGTACGTCTTGCCCCCAACCTCGACGGATAGGGGTACACAGACGACCTCCAGCCGCGAGATGATCTCGGGCGGGAGGTCGCACGTGCTGTCACAGACTATGGCGAAGCGGTGCTGGGGCACGAGGAGCGTTTCTCCTTAGTTCCAGTAACGGTTGATCGTCTGCTCGCGGTCCGGGCCGACGGTGATGATGCTCGCGCGGACGCCGGAGACCTGCTCGAGGAAGTCGATGTAGTCCTTGGCCTCGCGGGGGAGCTTGTAGAAGTCGCGGACGTTCGAGATGTCGCACTTCCAGCCGGGGAGCGTCTCGTAGACGGGCTTGGCGTGGTAGAAGACGCCCTGGTGCTCGGGGACGGTCGTGTAGGTCTTGCCGTCGCACTCGTAGGCCACGCAGACCTTGATCTCGTCGAGGCAGCCGAGGACGTCGAGCTTGGTGATGGCCAGGTCGGTGAGGCCGTTGACGCGGGCGGCGTAGTTGACGACCACGGCGTCGTACCAACCGCAGCGGCGCTTACGGCCGGTGGTCACGCCGTACTCGTGGCCGACCTCGCCGAGAAGGTCGCCCGTCTCGTCGAAGAGCTCGGTCGGGAAGGGGCCGGAGCCGACGCGGGTGAGGTAGGCCTTGGCCACGCCGAGGACGCGCTTGATGTGGACGGGGCCCACGCCGGAGCCGGTCACGGCGCCGCCGGCGGTGCAGTTGGAGGAGGTGACGAACGGGTAGGTGCCGTGGTCGATGTCGAGCATCGTGGCCTGGGCGCCCTCGAAGAGGATGTTCTTGCCGGCCTCGAGCTGCTCGTTCAGGAAGAGCGATGACTCGACGATGTAGGGGCGGATGCGCTCCGCATAGGGCAGGTAGGACTCGCAGATCTGGTCGACGGTGTAGGTCGGCATCTCGTAGATCTTCTCGAGGATGGGGTTGGTGTAGGCCAGGGCCGCCTCGAGCTTCTCGCGGAAGATCTTCTCGTCGAGCATGTCCTGGATGCGCAGGCCGATGCGGTTCATCTTGTCCATGTAGCAGGGCCCGACGCCGCGCTTGGTGGTGCCGATGAGGTTCTTGCCGAGCTTCTTCTCGTGGGCGCCGTCGAGGTCCTTGTGGTAAGGCATGACGATGTGGGCGTTGCCCGAGATCTTGAGGTTCTGGGCCGAGATGCCCTGCTCAGCCAGCATGTCGATCTCGCCGAGGAGGATCTCGGGGTCGACGATGCAGCCGTTGCCGATAACGGGGTAGGTGCCCTCGTACATGACGCCGGACGGAACCTGGTGAAGCGCGAGCTTCTTGCCGTTGGCGATGACGGTGTGGCCGGCGTTGGCGCCGCCCGCGTAACGGCAAACGACGTCGAAGTCGCCGGAGATAAGGTCGGTGACCTTACCCTTGCCCTCGTCGCCCCACTGAGTACCCACGAGCACTGATGCGGACATGTGCTTCCTCTCTTCGAGAGTCATAGTTACTTTCCCAGTATAGCCGCCTTTGCGCCCAACATTCGGGAACAGGTTGGCGCGCGACGCCGGGCAAGAGGCTGCCCGGCGGGCGCTACTCCTCGTAGCGGTTATCGATCTCCACGAACTTCGTCGAGCTGGCAAGGAAGGTCAGCGGCACGTCCGCCGTCGAGCCGGAGCGGTTCTTGGCGATGATGAAGGTCGTCTCGCCGACGTTCGGGCGGTCCTCGCGCGAGGCCTCGTCCTCGTTCATCGAGCGGTCGAGGAAGCAGACGATGTCGGCGTCCTGCTCGATGGAGCCGGATTCGCGCAGGTCGGAGAGCTGCGGGCGCTTGCCGGTTCGGTTCTCGACGGTACGGTTGAGCTGCGAGAGCGCGACGACCGGGACCTCGAGGTCCTTGGCCATGATCTTGATGCCTCGCGACATCTCGCCGACCTCGGTGGCGCGCGAGTCGGCGCGGTGGCCGCCTTGCGGCGGAGAGACGAGCTGCAGGTAGTCGAGGATAACGATGCCGAGCTTCTTTCCTCGCAGCATGCGGCGCGCCTTGGCGCGCACCTCGGTGACGGTCGTGCCCGGCGTGTCGTCGATAACGATGTCGAGCTGCGAGAGCTGGTTCACGGCCTCGAGGATCTGCGGCCACTGGTCGTCGCGGATGCGGGCGGAGCGGATCTCCTGCAAACCGATGCGCGCCTCGGCCGCGAGCAGGCGCTGCGCGATCTCGGCCTTGGACATCTCGAGCGAGAAGAAGGCCACTGAGGCGCCGTGGTAGGCGGCGTTGGTGGCCAGGTTGAGCGCGAAGGAGGTCTTGCCGACGCCGGGGCGGGCGCCGAGGACGATCATCTGGCCGGGGCGCAGGCCGAGCAGGGTCTCGTCGATCTTGGGGAAGCCGGTCTGGACGCCGTGGGTCTTCTCGCCGGAGCTGGACTGCTCCTCAAGCTCCTCGTAGAGGCTGCCCATGATCTCCTCGAGCGACTGCTCGCTTTGGCGCACGTCGCGGTTGGTCACGTCCAGGAGGAGCTTCTCGGCCCGGTCGACGACCTCCTTGGTGTCCTCCGGGGCGTCAAACGCCAGCGCGCTGATCTGGGCCGACGCCTGGATCATCTTGCGCAGGGTCGTGTCGCGGTGCAGCATCTCGATGTGGCGGCGCCAGCCGACAAGCGCGAGCGAGTTGTTGCCGAGGCCGAGCAGGAACGAGCGGCCGCCGATGCGGTCGAGGTCGCCTTGGGTGCGCAGCTGGTCGGCGAGGCTGATGGCGTCGATGGGGAGGTTCTTGTCGAACATCTCCCTCATCGCGGTAAAGACGATGCGGTTCGACGGGTGGAAGAAGTCCTCGGGGGTAAGCGCGATGAGGCACTCCTGCAGGGCCTCCGCGCTGATCATCATGGCCGAGAGGACCGAGGACTCCGCCTCGAGGTCCTGGGGCATGTCGCGCCCCTCCTCCATCGTCATCTTGGTCGGGTTGATACCGTAGTCGTCAGCCACTGGCCGCACGCCCCTTCGCACATCGATTTCCTGCACGCTATTCTACCTGCGCGGCGCCAAAGACCGCCCCAGAGCCTCGTCGAGTTGTCGACGCGCCGACGCCATGCCTGACGTGCGCATTCGTTGGGTTTTCAACGTTTTCAACAATCGAACCGCCAGTTGTTGCGCCGTTTTCTACATTCCGACCGCCACAAAACCCTCAGGCTGGGCCTACGAGTACGGGAACCTGCGCATACGGTTCGTTTGTGCTTCATTAATCTATATTCGCAGGTAAACGCCGTGTTTTGTCCATTCATAAAGAAACACCCTGCTCACAGCTGTGTGTAAGCAGGGTGTTTTGCGGTTCGATGAGGTGGTTCTCTCTTTGGAGTCGCTTCTTCCCGGGAGGCCACGATTGTAGAAATCCGGCGCCAAGAAGAAAGAAGAGAAAACCTCGCCTACTCGGCGTCCTCCACGACCTCGGCCTCGACCTCAGCCTCGGTCTCCTCGGCGGCCTCAGCGGCCTCCTCGGTAACGCCCACCAGGACGGTCACCTCAGCGGTGATCTCGCGGTAGAAGTTGACCTCGACCTTGTGGGCGCCGACGGACTTGATCGCGTTGCCGCGGCCGACGCGCTTGCGGTCGACCTCGGTGCCGAGCTGAGCCTGGATGGCGTCGGCGATCTGAGCGGCGGTAACGGAGCCGAAGAGCTGGCCCTCCTCGCCGATCTTGGCGTCGACGGTCACGGACTTGCCGTCGATGGCGGCCTTGAGGGCCTCCGCGTTGGCGATGCGCTCGGCCTCGCGCTTCTCGATGTTCTTGCGGCGCTGCTCGAGCTGCTTGATGTTGCCCGGGGTGGCGGGCTGGGCCATCTTGTTGGGGAACAGGAAGTTCTCCGCGTAGCCCTGAGCGACGTCTACGATGTCGCCCTCGCCGCCCTTGCCCCGAAGCTCACCCAAGAGGATGACTTTCATGGGAATCTCCTTCGGTTGGCCGGCTGTTGCCGACCTTAATCCTGCTTCGCCTCGTCTTGGGAGCCTTCCTGCTCGCCGCGCGGAAGGCGGCGGAGGTTGGCCCATATGTCCAAGAGCCCGACGAAACTCATTACGATGAACTGCGCCTCGAGGTATGTCGCGAAGGCGACCGCGAGCACGAAGGCGAGCGCGGGGGCCTTTCGGCTCCGCAGGTGCCAAACGAGCACGGCCATGCCTTGCGCCGCCAACGCGTATCTCACGGTGAGAAGGGCGTTGCCCGCCACCATAAGAAGCGCGTCGGTCGCCAAGCTCGGCTGGGTGAACCAGGCCGCGAGCCCGACGACGGCCGCGACGAAGACCGCCACGACCCAAAGCGGCAGGTCGAAGAGCCCGAAATCAGGCACCTCGACCTCGCGGTCGCGCAGGTGTGCGGCCGCGAGGGCCGCCCCTGCGCACGCGCACAGGAGCTCGAGCGCCGCGAGCGTCGAGAAGACGGCCGGCCATATGATGCCGACGGCCTTCTGGACGACCGTCAAGGTCTCGGGGTCGACCCCCGCGGCCTCGAAGAGCTGGGTGTTGTCCGACACCAGCCCGGCGAACGAGTCCGCCAACGTCGTCTGCCCCGCGAGCGCGAACGCCTCGGCGATCCCGATGTGGGCCGCCGCGGCCGCGAGCGCGACCAGGCACGCCGCCCCCGGCGTCATCCGGCGCTTCTCGACCAGCAAGGCCGAGGCAAGGCCGACGAGCGCGGCGACGAGCGCGTCGGGCACGGACTCGACGCCGAAGAAGGCGCCGCCCAGGCCCGACAAGACGAGCGTCCCGGCGATTACGGCGGCGTGGAGCCGCCGAGACCTGCCGGCGCCCGCTGCGAGGGCTCCGAAGCCCACGAGCAGGCAGGCGACCGGCGAGACGAATCCCGCCGATAGACCTCCGAGCGCGCAAAGGACGAGGGCGGCCGCCAACGGCATTCCGCGTCGCGCCTGATTATCAGGCCCGCCGTAGACGACGATGGCGTCTTTGCCTTGAGCCGCTTCCTTATCGCTTGCCGAGATCAATCCCTCCGGTACCGGCGGGCGTCCCTCTTCACGCGAGAAGTTCAAAGCTCGTTCGCCCTTCCTCGAAGCAGTTCGGGTCCCTAACCGCGGCTACGGCCGCCGCGGCTGGAAACCACGGGAACGGTGTAGGGCAGAAGGGCCATCTCGCGAGCGCGCTTGATCGCGTTGGCGATGTCCCTCTGGTGCTGCGTGCAAGCGCCAGTGACGCGGCGCGGCTTGATCTTGCCGCGGTCGGTCA
>CAVJHQ010000017.1:0-30731 GCA_963649365.1 Alloprevotella sp. | reverse complement strand
GCTCGAGAAGGTCGATGGCCTTGATGCCGGTCTCGAAGATCTCGGTCTGGGTGGTCAGCTCGTCGAAAGCCGGGGCCGGGTGGTGAATCGGGTAGTAGGACACGTCCTCGGGGACCTCGCCGCCGTCGACGGGCTGGCCCATGACGTTCCAGACGCGGCCGAGGGTGGAGGGGCCGACAGGCATCATCATGGGCTTGCCGGTGTCGTGGACCGGAAGGCCGCGGGTAAGGCCGTCGGTGGAGGACATGGCGACGGTTCGGACGACACCGCCCTCAAGCTCGGACTCGACCTCGAGGATGGCGTTGACGTGGCCCATCGGGGTGTCGCCGTCGACCTCGAGTGCCGTGTAGATGCCCGGGACCTGGCCGTCGAACTTGACGTCGACGACAGGGCCGACGACACGGACGATGCGACCGACGCCCACGCTCTTGTTGAGCTTGTGGTAGGCGGCCTCTTCGAGGGCGGTACGCTGCTCGTTGTTGTTTTCTGACATTAGTTGTTCTCCAATGCGGATGCGCCGCCGATGATCTCGGTGAGCTCGGTGGTGATGGCGCCCTGGCGCGTGCGGTTGTACGTACGGCTCAGGTTGCCGAGAACCTCGTTGGCGTTGTCGGTCGCCGACTGCATGGCGCGGCGGCGGGCGCCGTGCTCCGCAGCCGCCGAGTCAAGAAGCGCGTGGAAGATGACCGTGCGGAAGTAGGCCGGGAGCAGCTGCCCCAGGACCTCCTCCGGCGACGGGTCGAAGGCGAAGTCCGTGTACTCGTGGCCCTCGATGGTAGAGAGCGCCTCGGGGGTACGGGGCTTGTTGGGCATCGTGAGCTGCTCTTTGCTGATGGGAAGCAGCTGCTCGGTGACCTGGGTCTGCTCGACGCGGTTCTTTGCGTGCCAATAGACCAGCACGACACGGTCGATGTCGCCGCGGGAATAGCCCTCCATCACGTACGAGGCGATTCGGTCCGCCTCGTCCATGTTGGGGTCAGACGAAATGCCGACAAAGGACATGACGGGCTTCGTCTTGCGGTGAGAGAAGTACTCGGTGGGCTTGCGGCCGCACGTGATGACGCTCGACTTGACGCCCTTCTTGGCAAGAAGGTCCATCTCGTGCTCGACCTCGCGCTGCGGGCCAACGTTAAAAGCGCCGGCCAGGCCGCGGTCGGAAGCAACGAGGATGAACAGGACGTGCTTCTCTTCCGCGTGCTTGGCAAGAAGGGGCTGGGAGGCGTCGAACCCGGCGCTGGCCACGTTGGCAAGCATGCGCGTGACTGCGTCCTTGTAGGGCTCAGCCTGCTCGGCCCGATCGAGCGCCTTGCGGATCTTCGCCGTGGAGATCATCTCCATCGTGCGAGTGATCTGCATGGTGCTCTTGATGGAGCTCATGCGCCTCGATAGTTCGCGAAGGTTTGCCATTGTGTGCCTACTCCTGGCCCTTCTTGGTGGAATCCGGCTGGACAGTCTGCTCAGCCACGCCCTCGACGTCGGTCTCCGACTTCTTGTTCGGGTGCTCGAGCAGGAACTCCTGCTTGAAGTGCCCGATGTGAAGCTTGAGGCGCGCCTGCTTGTCCTCGTCGAGGCCGCCCTCGACGAGCGAGTTGCGCAGAGCAGGGTGACGCTCGGCCATGTACTTGGCGAGCTGGTCACGGAAAAGCGTGACGTGGTTAAGGTCGACGTCGTCGAGGAAGTCCTCCTTGGCCGCGAAGATCGCGATGATCTGGTCGCGGACGTCGAGCGCCGAGTAGCGCTGCTGCTTGAGGAGCTCCATCATGTGGGCGCCGTGGTTGAGCTGGTACTGGGTGGTCGCGTCGAGGTCGCTGCCGAACTGCGAGAAGGCCTGCTTCTCGCGGTAGGACGCGAGGTCGAGTCGAAGGGTGCCCGAGACCTGCTTCATGGCCTTGACCTGCGCGGCGCCGCCGACTCGCGACACCGAGATGCCCACGTCGACTGCCGGGCGCTGGCCCTGGAAGAAGAGGTTGGACTGCAGGTAGATCTGACCGTCGGTGATGGAGATGACGTTCGTCGGGATGTAGGCCGAGACGTCGCCTTCCTGGGTCTCGATGATCGGGAGCGCCGTGAGGGAGCCGCCGCCGTTGGCGTCGGACAGCTTGCAGGCACGCTCGAGCAGGCGAGAGTGCAGGTAGAAGATGTCGCCCGGGTAGGCCTCGCGTCCAGGCGGGCGCTGAAGGGTAAGCGACATCTGGCGGTAGGCCACGGCCTGCTTGGACAGGTCGTCGTAGATGACGAGGGCGTGGCCGCCGGGGTGGGTCTCGTCGGCGGGGTTGCCGTTGGCGTCGTTGTACATGAAGTACTCGCCGATCGCGGCGCCCGCCATCGGGGCGATGTACTGCATAGGCGCGGAGTCGGCCGCGGTGGCGGCGACGATGACGGTCTTGTCGAGCACGCCGTGCTGCGAGAGCTGCTCGCGGATGCCCGCGACCGTGGAGGCCTTCTGGCCGATGGCCACGTAGATGCAGATCATGTCCGTCTTCGCCTGGTTGACGATGGCGTCGATGGCGATGGCGGTCTTGCCGGTCTTGCGGTCGCCGATGATGAGCTCACGCTGGCCGCGGCCGATAGGCACCATTGCGTCGATGGCGAGAAGACCGGTCTGAACCGGCTCGCAGACGGGCTGGCGCTCCATGATGCCGGGGGCCTTGAACTCGATGGGGCGGCGGTGGCTGGTCGGGATGGGGCCGAGGCCGTCGATGGGCTGGCCGAGGGGGTTCACGACGCGGCCGAGCATGGCGTGGCCGACGGGGATATCCATGACGCGGCCGGTGGTACGGCACTCGTCGCCTTCCTTGATGTCCTCGACGTCGCCGAACAGAACGGCGCCGACCTCGTCGCGGTCCAGGTTCTGGGCCAGGCCGTAGACGTCGGCACCGGTCTTGGAGCTCGTGAACTTGAGGAGCTCGCCGGCCATAGCGGTCTTAAGGCCGGAGACGTGGGCGATGCCGTCGCCGACGGCGGTCACGATGGACGCCTCCTGGTGATCGACGGTCGCGTTGATGGCGCCAAGGTTGGCGCGCAGGGTCTCCAGAATCTTCTGGGAGCTGATGGTTTCTTCAGTCGTCATTTATTCCTCACCTCCGTTGAACGAAGAGGAGAGCTTCTTCCTGATGTTCGAGAGCTGGGCGCGCACAGAGGCGTCGTAACGCTTGCCGCGCTGCTCGAGCATGATGCCGCCGATGATGGACGGGTCGACGCGCTCGACCAGGTAAACCGGTGCGTTAAGGTCGTTCTCGGCCTTAGCCTTGACCTTGGCGCGCAGGTCGTCGTCCATGGGGACCGCGGTGGTCACGGTCACGCTGACGGTCTTGTCCTCGTTATCGAGAAGCTCCTTGTACTGCTTGGAGACCTCCTCGATGAGGTGGAGGTCGTCCTCCTTCTGCATGGCTGCCAGGGTCTCGAGGACCTCGGGCGAGAACTTCCGCGCGTGCTGCCACTGCACGAGGTCCGCGTTGGCGCGGCCCTCGCCACGGGCCGCCTCGAGAAGCGCCCTGGTGTATGCCTCGACCTTCTCGGCCTCGCTGCGGTTACTCGCCATCGGGCTCGCCCACCTCCGCGAGGTACTTCTCGGCGAGCTTGCGCTGCTGCTCGGCGGAGAGGTCGTTGCCGATGATCTTCGTCGCGATCTCGACGGAGAGGTCGACGACGGAGCCGGACAGCTCGATCATGGCCTTGTGGCGCTCGGAGTCGACGGCGCCGTGAGCCTTGGCGATGACGTCGGCCGCCTCCTTCTGGGCCTTGGCGAGAATCGCGGTGCGCTCCTCCTCGGCCTCCTTCTTTGCCTTGGAGATGATCTCGTCGGCCTGCTTGTGGGCCTCGACGATCTTCTGCTCGTAGGCCTTGGCGGACTCGGCGGCGTCGAGACGGGACTTCTCGGCGGCGTCCAGGTCCTCCTTGATCTTCTCCTGGCGCTTGTCCATCATCGAGAGGACCTGCGGCCAAACGAGCTTGGCCAGGACGATCCAGATGATGAGGAAGGCGATGAGCGCCGGGATGAACTCGGCCGGCTTCGGGATGAGGATGTCCGCACCCACTCCCTCTTCTGCCAGCGCGGGGGCCGGCACGGCCGCCAGGACGGCGGCGGAGACCGCGCCCAGGCGTGCGAGCTGACCTCTGGTAGTGCTCTTCATACTTGCCTCCATAACGGGTTCGTTCGTTTCTCGCTTATCGAAACTACTTGACGATAAGAGACACGACGAAGCCGATGAGGGCGAGGGCCTCGACGAAAGCGGAGCCGAGAATGAAGACCGTGAACAGACGGCCCTGGACCTCAGGCTGGCGCGCCATGCCCTGAGCGACGCCGCTCGCAGCAAGACCGATACCGATGCCAGCGCCGATAACGCCAAGACCATAACCAACGACACCGAGAGCTCCCACAATTCCTCCTTTGTCATTCGCCCCTGGATTTCCTTAGGTTGATGGGGCGAGTTCCAAAACAAACTAACGACGTGCTATGAACTGCGGGCGGGCGCCCGCGAGTTGCCTTGCTGCGCGCACCGGCGAGCCGGGCGCGAAACCGACGCCCTACTCCTCGTCGGACTCGGCGATCTGGATATAGACCGCGGAGAGAAGCGCGAAGACGTAGGCCTGGATGGCGGCGACCATGATCTCGACGACGTAGATGACGAGAAGGATGCCGACCCACAGGACCGAGGCTCCGGCCTGGGCGACCGCGATGGCCGAGAACGAGGTGATCAGCGGCTCGAAGAAGAGCGACGCGAGGATGGCGAAGGTGCCCATGACCACGTGGCCTGCGAACAGGTTGCAGAAGAGTCGGACGGCCAGGGTGATGAGGCGCAGGATGGTCGAGAGGACCTCGATGAGCCACACGAGGGCGTTCAGCGGGAAGGCGACGCCGGCCGGGGCGAGCGACTTCGCGTAGCCCAGGGCGCCGTGCTTCTTGACGCCGCAGACGATGAAGTAGACGAACGAGACGATGGCGAGGGCGGCCGTCGTGGAGATGGTGCCCGTGCCCGGCTTGCAGCCCGGGATGATGCCGACGATGTTGTTGGCCAGGATCACCAGGAAGAGCGAGGCGATGAACGGGAAGTGCTTGCGCCAGGTGTCGCCCAGCAGGCCCTTGCACATGTCGTCGCGCACGAACTCGACGAGGTACTCCATCGCGTTGACGAAGCGTCCCTCGGGCACGAGGCCCTTGGACTGCTTGGCCTTGAAGGTGAAGAGCAGCACGAGCATGATCACCACGGCGACGGCGAACCAGAACGAGTACTGGGTAAAGCCGACGGTGTCGAGGTCGCCGGCGATGGGGGTCGACGTGAAGCTCGAGACGAGCTCGTTCACCTCACCACTGAGACTGTCGAGAGGATTCACTTACGTCCCTTCCTTTCAATCAGGCCTGTCCGCCGCCCGAGTTGGCGGCCTTCCAGGCCCTTGCTGCCTCGACCGCCCAGAAGAGCAGGAACGAGGCTACCATGGCACATCCGAACGTCAGGGCCTTCTCGCTCGCGAGGCGGTAAACCACCAGTTGAGCCAGGCTCAGGAGAACGAACGACGAGAAGATGCTCACCATCCCGAGGCTCAGGTCCACCTTAGCCGTTGTACCCCCTTTGAGAGCTTTTTCAAACAGGAATCCGGGGAAGGCGCTGCCAATGATACCGCAGGCGAGCCCGGCGAGGATAAACGTTAACTCAATCACTCCCCGCTCCTGTTCCCAAGCCCCTCAAAAAGGGTTCTCGAAAGCTGTTTGGGTACATTAATTAAACCCGGTTCAAAAATCAACGAGAACTTTCCGAGCGACTCCGTTTCGACACATTTAGGCTGCCCGGAAACAAACCCTACGCAGGTAGAACACGTTATAGGGTGCCGAAGATGCGGTCGCCGGCGTCGCCGAGGCCCGGGAGGATGTAGGCGTTCTCGTTGAGGCAGCGGTCGAGCGAGCAGGTATAGAGTCGAAGATCGGGGTCGGCGGCCAGGACCTTCTCGACGCCCTCGGGGGCCGAGACGATGGTCAGCGCGCGGATATCCTTGACGCCCGACTCGCGCAGGTGGTCGACGGCGGCGATGAGCGAGCCGCCGGTGGCGAGCATGGGGTCGACGAGAAGGACGATGCGGTTCTCGATGTCGGAGGGCAGCTTGCAATAGTACGGGCGCGGCTCGTGGGTCTGGGGGTCGCGGAACATGCCGATGTGGCCCACGCGCGCGGAGGGCACGAGGTCGAGGATGCCGTCCACCATGCCGAGGCCGGCGCGCAGGATGGGCACGACGGCGAGCTTCTTGCCGGCGATGCGCCTGCAGGTCGCGGTCTCGAGCGGGGTCGTGACCTCGACGTCCTCGAGCGGCAGGTCGCGCATGGCCTCGTAGCCCTCGAAGATGGCGAGCTCGCGGACGAGCTGGCGGAACTGGTTGGTGCCGGTGTTCTCGTCGCGCAGGATGTGGAGCTTGTGCTGGACGAGCGGGTGGTCGACGACCACGAAGCGCTCGGAATCGATACATGCGGACATTGCTGCCTCCTTGGTGGGCGCCGTAGCTTTGGCAAACGGGGGCCGCGCCCATGCGACCCCCGTCGTTTCTTGCCAATACTAGCCCCACAGGCGTCGCTTTTCCATCATGTGGGGCGCGGCCGGCGCCGGGGCGAGACGCGCTCGGCGCCTACATCTCGCCCGGGTAGAGCGGGTGCGCCTGGAGCATCTCGTGGACCTCGGCGTGCGTGCGGTCGAGAAGGGAGTCGTTGCCGATGTTGTTGACGACCTCGCCGATGAGCTCGCCGATGCGCTCGCAGTCGCGCTCGGAGAAGCCGCGCGTGGTCACCGCGGCGGAGCCGACGCGGATGCCGGAGGTGACGAACGGGGAGCGGGTCTCGCCGGGGATGGTGTTCTTGTTCACCGTGATGCCGACCTCCTCGAGGGCGCGCTCGGCGTCCTTGCCGGTGACGTCGCCGGCGGGCGTGAGGTCAACGAGCAGCAGGTGGTTGTCGGTGCCGCCGGTGACGAGGCGAAGGCCGCGCGACTCCATGCCGCGGCCGAGGGCCTTCGCGTTGACGAGGATGGCGTCGGTGTAGTCGGCGAACTCGGGCCGCAGGGCCTCGCCGAACGCGACGGCCTTGGCGGCGATGACGTGCTCGAGCGGGCCGCCCTGGGTGCCGGGGAAGACCGCGGAGTTGAGCTTCTTGGAAAGGTCGGCGTCGTTGGTGAGGATGAGGCCGCCGCGAGGGCCGCGCAGGGTCTTGTGCGTGGTCGTGGTGGTCACGTCGGCCACGGGCACGGGGCTCGGGTGGCGGCCGGTGGCCACGAGGCCGGCGATGTGGGCCATGTCGACCATGAGCTTGGCCCCGTTGTCGTGGGCGATCTTGGCGAAGCGCTCGAAGTCGATGACGCGCGGGTAGGCCGACGCGCCGGCGATGATCACCTTGGGCTGGAACTCCTTGACCTTGGCCTCGACGTCGTCGAAGTCGATGCGCTCGGTCTCGGGGTTGAGGCCGTAGGAGACGATGTTGTACAGCTTGCCGGAGAAGTTCGCGGGCGAGCCGTGGGTGAGGTGGCCGCCGTTGTCCAGGCTCATGCCCATGACGGTGTCGCCGGGCTTGACCATGGCGGCAAGGGCAGCGTAGTTGGCCTGCGCGCCGGAGTGGGGCTGGACGTTGGCAAACTTGGCGTCAAAGAGCTGGCACACGCGGTCACGGGCGATGTTCTCGACCTTGTCGACGGCCCAGCAGCCGCCGTAGTAGCGCTTGCCGGGAAGGCCCTCGGCGTACTTGTTGGTGAGGAACGACCCCATGGCCTCCATGACGGCGAGGCTGGTGAAGTTCTCGGAGGCGATGAGCTCGATCGAGTCGCGCTGGCGGCGCAGCTCGGCCTCGATGGCGGAATAGATCTCGGGGTCCTGGGCGGAGAGATTGCTGAAGTCCACGGTCGTCCTCCTCAATGTAGCTCGGGCGGCCGAGGGGCCGCCCGATATCGGCAATAAGCGCTATGCGTCCACGCCCTGGAAGGCGGGGTCGTCCTCGCGCATGATCTTCTCGACGCGCGTGGCGTGGCGGCCGCCCTCGAACTCGGTGGTAAGGAACGTGTCCACGAGCCTGAGGTTGTCCTCGAGGCTCACGAAGCGGCCCGAGAGGCCGATGACGTTGGCGTTGTTGTGCTGACGCGCGAGCTCGGCGAACTTGACCGTCTGTACCGGGGTGGCGCGGACGCCGGGGACCTTGTCGGCCGTCATCGAGATGCCGATGCCGGTGCCGCAGAGAAGGACGGCGCGGTCGGCCTCGCCGCGGGAGACCATGCGCGCCGCGCGGTCGGCGAAGTCGGGGTAGTCGACGGACTCCTCGGAGTTGGTGCCGAGGTCGAAGACCTCGTGGCCGAGAGAGCGGAGGTGCTCGACGACGGCGTCCTTCTGGACGAACCCGCCGTGGTCGCAGGCGACGGCAATGCGCATGTACGTTCCTTTCCGGTTCGCAGGTCAGATAGTGTAGAGGTTAGCACGCGGGCGTCGGACGGGCAGGCGCGGGTCACACGCGGGTAACGCGCGCCATAGGATGGAAACGCGCCGGCCCGGCGACCGTGGCGCGGCGGCCGCGCGCTATCCGCGCAGGTAGGCGAGGAGCTCCGCAGGGTCGACGGCGCCCGGCCGCAGGACCACGGGGACGGAGCCCGTGCAATCCACGATGGTGGACGCCTCGGCAAGAGGAGCCTCTCCCCCGTCGACAACCAGGTCGGCCGCCGAGACGATCGCCGGGTCGAGCGTCGTCGCCGAGGTCGCCGCCGGCCGGCCGTGGAGATTCGCGCTCGTCTGGGCAAGCGGGCACCCCAGCTCGGCGAGAAGCGCCTCCACGAGCTCGGAGCCGGGCGCGCGCAGGGCCACCGTGCCGCCCTCCTCCGGGTGCAGGGGGTTCGCGGCCTGCAGGTACTCGGGGTCGACGTCCTCGGCGGCGCGAACCACGAGGGTCAGGGCGCCCGGCCAGTAGCGCCCGGCGAGCCTGCGGGCGTACTCGGGCACGCCCCTGCCCCAGCGGTCGAGGCCGCCCTCGCGCGAGACGAACCAGGGAAGGGTCTGCGAGAGGGAGCGCTTCTTGATGTCGAAGATCCGCCGGTGGGCGGGGTTTTCGGGCGCGACCGCGCAGGCGAGCCCGTAGACCGAGTCGGTCGGCAACGCGACCACCCCGCCGTCACGCAGGACGCCGGCTATGCGCGCGACCGCCTCGGGGGCGGGGTTTTCGACGTCGACGCGCACGATCTTCTCGGCGGCGACGGGAGATTCCGCCGGCAGGCTCCCCTCGCGCACCGCCACGAGGATGCGCGGCCGTCCGGTAAGGTCGTCGCGCACCTCGACGCGCGCCCAGCCGCCCTGGGCCCGGGCCAGGCGGGCCGCCTCGTCCAGGTGCCCCTCGTAGAGCTCGCAGGCGAGCATGCCTCCCGGGCAGAGCGCGCGCGGCGCGAGCCCGAGCAGGCGGCGGTACACGTCCAGCCCGTCGGCGCCGCCGTCGAGCGCGAGCTCCGGCTCGTTGTCCTTGACCTCGGCGGGGACCTCCTCGGCCAGGACCGCCGTCGGGATATAGGGCGGGTTGCTCACCAGGACCGCGAAGGTCCCCATGAGCTCGGGGGCGACGCCGGAGGCGAGGTCGCACTCCACGACGTCCACCGCGTCGGCAAGGCCGAGGGAGTCGCGGTTGCGGCGCGCCAGGTCGCACGCCACGGGCGAGAGGTCGGTGGCCGTGACCTTGGTGCCCGGGCGCTCCGCCGCCACGGAAAGCGCGACGCAGCCCGTGCCGCACCCCACCTCAAGCACGCGCGCCGGCAGCCCGCCCGCCGCGGCGACGGCGGCGTCGACCCCCTCGAGCGCGGCGTCCACCAGCAGCTCGGTCTCGGGGCGCGGGATGAGCACGCCCTTCTCGCAGCGCAGGACGATGTGGCGGAAGGCCGTCTCGCCGGTCACGTACTGCAGCGGCTCGCCGGCGGCGCGGCGCTGGACGGCCGCGCGCATGCGGGCGCGCTCGTCTTCCGAGAGCGGCTTGTCGTAGTTGACGTAGAGCTCGACGCGCGAGAGGCCCATCACGTCGCAGAGCAGCCACTCGGCCGAGAGGCGCGGGTGCTCGTCGCCGTGGCGCTCGAGGTAACCGCAGGTCCAGTCGATGATCTGCTTGATGTTCCAGGTCCTCTGGGAGCCGTTGTCGGCCATGGGCTCTTCTCCCCGTCCGCGTTCGCGCCGCGCCGGCGCCGTCGCATCGTCGTCTAGCCACAAAGAAGGGCCGCCGGCCATGAAGGCGGGCGACCCCATCAATGTAGCGCGTTCGCGTCCATCCGTCCTCGGACGGCCATGCCGTCCGGCTCCGGCGGCCCGGGCCTTAACGGCGCTTGAGCCTGTACGAGTTGGCGAGCTGGGCGCCCCTCTCGTTCCAGCGGGACTCGACCTCGACGTAGCCCTCCTCGCGCAGCTTGGACATAAGCCGGTCGACGGTCTTCTCGCAACGTCCGATCTCGGCGGCGATGGCAGCCTTGGAAACGGCCTCCCCGTCGTGCTCCTCCAGGTAAGCGAGGATGGCGCGGCCCGACGGCGTCACCTTGAACCCCCTCTCGGGCTTTGCTTCGTTCTGCTCAATATCGCTCACGGTTCGCTCCATTCAGTGACATGCCATGCCGAATCATGGTCGGATAATACTACGAAACGTATTACCTGCACACATGAATGTTCGTTTTTGTTGGGTGAATGGTAATTGAACGTTCTGAATAAACAGCAGGTGACGCCCCTTCTTACATTCCCCACACCGAGAAATGCCCCCGCCGTTGTTTTGTTAGGGGGACAATAATTTCTGAACCGGCAACGCGATAGGGGCGCTTTCCTACTTCTCCAGCTGCTTCGCGAGCATGATGGAGAGAATCGCCTCGTCGGTGGTGGCGAAGCCCTCGCGGACCAGCTTGCCGGTGTTGCTGATGGTGTCCTCGGCGTCGGCGAACACGATGCCCTCGAGGCTGGACGGCTGGATGTCGGCCAGCGCCAGGGTCGAGCTCGTGATAGCCGCGTTGGTGCCGGCGGCGATCTTGAGCGCGCAGGTGGCCTTGGCGCCGTCGCAGATCATGCCCTGGAGCGTGGCGAGCATGTTGTTGATCGCGCACTTGATCTCGGGGAGGTTGCCTCCCTGCAGGTAGGTCATGCCGCAGCAGGCGCCGGTGCCGCCCGCGATGCCGCTGCCGCACAGCGGCGAGAGGCGCCCCATGTACTCCTTGATGTGGATGACCACGAGGTCCGAGATGGCGAGCGCGCGGGCGAGGTCCTCGTCGGAGGAGCCGAGCGCGCGGGCGAGCTCGATGACGGGCAGGCTGCTGGCCAGGCCCTGGTTGCCGCTGCCGGCGCACGTCATGACCGAGAGCGGGCAGCCGCCCATGCGCGCGTCGGACGCGGCGGCGGTCGCCGAGATCAGGCGCAGCGAGAGGTTGTTGAGAAGCACGCCGCGGGCGTTGGATCCGGCGCTCATGCGGCGCCCGACCTCGAGGCCGTAGCAGCCGCGCAGGCCCTCCTCGCTCACGCGCGTGTTGAGCGGGACGCAGTCGAGGATGAAGGCGATGTCCTCGAACGGCACCGTGGTCGCGAACTCGAAGATGCCGTCCACCGTGAGGCCCGTGCCGGCGCCGGCGTCGCCCGTGGCCACCGAGATAGGCTTGTCCAGCAGGACCTCGCCGTTCTTCTCGACGCGCACCACATTGGTATGGTCGCGGCAGACGACGACGCGGCTCGTGTCCGCGCCGTCGGTGAGCGTGGCCTCGATGTAGAGCGTCTCGGGCGTGGTTTTCTGCTCAACGCGGACCACATGGGCGTCTACCAGGGCTTTTGCCTCTGCGAGCTGCTCGGGCGAGAAGCCCTGCAGGACCTCGAGCTTCTTCGCGGAGTTCCGCACCACGGCGCCCAGGGCCGCGGCGATCTCGATGCCGACCATGCCGGTGCCCGGGATGCCGACGCCGAGCGCGTTCTTGATGATGTTCGCGGAGAGCTGGAGGCGCACGTCGGCGGGGCCGCCGGCCAGCTGCTCGGCGGCCAGCGAGACGGCGTACGCGACGGCGACGGGCTCGGTGCAGCCCTCCGCCGGGACGATCTCCTTCTTGAGGAGCTGGATGTAGTCGACCATGGTGTTCCTCTTTCAGTCCTCGGTTTCGGCGGACAGCTTCACCAGCGCGGCGAGGGCCGCCTCATAACTATCCGTCGCGCGGGTGATATTCTCAAGCGAGACACACTCATCCGGCCCGCGCGCGACCATATAAAGACCTGGCAGCTTAGGGCCGAAGGCTACCCGAGACGATAGGACTTGATGCCGATGCCGATGGCAAGCTCCCTCATATTCCGCCGATTCGAGGACCGCGACACCGAGCAGGCGGCGCGGCTCTTCCAGCAGCAGTGGCACGCCGACCTCGAGCCGCGCGCCGGGCGCCTGGTTTCCGAGGCCACGGTCTGCAACTACCTCACGGACACCGACTGGGGCCTCGTGGGCGAGGTCGACGGCAGGCTCATGGGCATCGTGCTCGTCTCGTCGGATCCCCTGGGCGAGGCCGCGGGCGAGCCTCGGCGCAAGGCGGTTCACGACCGCTGGCTCGCGCGGCGAGAAGCGCTTCTTGCCCAGCTGGGGCCGGACACGCGGTTCGGCCGGGACGTCGCGGGGCTCGAGGCCGAGGAGGGCGAGGTCGGGCGCCGCTACGTCAAGGGCGGCGGCGAGGGGTCCGGGGCCGAAGTCAAGCTGCTCATCGTGAGCCCGGAGGCGCGCGGCATGGGCATGGGCAGGCGGCTCATCCAAGCCGTCGCCGACCATGTGCGCGAGATCAGGCGCGACGGGTTCTTCCTTCTAACGGACGACTCCTGCGACGTGGGGTTTTATGAGCACCTGGGGCTTAGCCGCCAGCTCGAGGAGCCTTCGCGCGCGGAACCGGAGCTGAACCTGTACGTCTACTCCAAGCAGCTCGGCTGATGGACAGCGAGAAGGGCGCGGGCACGACGGCGGGCGGCACCCCGGCGGGCGGCACGGGCGGCGCCGCCTGCGCGGCGGGCAGGGCCGAGTCGACGGCGACACGCCCCGCCGCTCCCGTCCGAGGGCGCTTTGCCCCCACGCCGTCGGGGCGCATGCACCTGGGCAACGTCTTCTCGGCCCTTATGGCCTGGCTCTCCGCGCGCTCGGCGGGCGGCGAGCTCGTCCTGCGCATCGAGGACCTCGACCCGCGGGCCCAGCGGCGCGAGAACGCGGAGCTGCTCATGAGCGACCTCGAGTGGCTGGGCCTCGACTGGGACGAGGGCCCGTATTTCCAGAGCGAGCGGACCAGCATCTACGACGACGCCGTCCGCGCGCTCGGCGAGCGGGGCCTCACCTACCCGTGCTTCTGCACCCGCGCCGAGCTCCACGCCGCCTCGGCGCCGCACGCCTCGGACGGCACGTACCTGTATGCCGGGACCTGCCGGGGCCTCGACGCCGCCGAGGTGGCAAGAAGGTCGGCCGCACGCCCGCCGGCGACGCGCCTCAGGGTCCCCGAGGCGAGCGACCCGGCGGGCACCGTGCGCTGGCGCGACCTCGCGTTCGGCCCGCAGTCCGAGGTTCTTGCCCGCGAGTGCGGCGACTTCCTCGTGCGCCGCAGCGACGGCGTCTTCGCTTATCAGCTCGCCGTCGTGGTCGACGACGCGCTCATGGGCGTGAACCAGGTCGTCCGCGGCCGGGACCTGCTGGGCTCCTCGGCGCGCCAAGCGTACCTTGCGGGGCTCCTGGGCTTTCCGGCGCCCGCGTACGGGCACGTCCCGCTGCTCGTGGCGCCGGACGGCCGCCGGCTCTCCAAGCGCGACCGCGACCTCGACCTGGGGGCGCATCGAGAGCGCGGCGCGCGGCCGGAGACCATCGTCGGGGCGCTCGCGGCGGCGGCAGGCCTCGTCGAGCCGGGCTGCCGGGCGAAGGCCAGAGACCTTATCGGCGCGTTCTCGTGGGACGCCGTTGCCGCGCATCGGGGCGATATTGTCGTCGACGATGATTTTCTCGCCAGCCTGGTTGGTTAAAACGCCGTTTATGCGTTATGATGCTCAAGCACCATTTTTGGAGAGCTGACCGAGAGGCCGAAGGTGCTCGCCTGCTAAGCGAGTATTCCCCCTAAGGGAATCTGGGGTTCGAATCCCCAGCTCTCCGCCAGAACGTTCAACCCGCCCGCGCGCCGCGTGGGCGGGTTTTTTCTTTGCCGCGGCAAGAAACGCGCCGCGGCGGGCACGCGTTGCTCAAGGCAGGATTGCCCCCGAGGCGCCCGCCCGGTCGACAGCGCCCGAAGCCGGCTACCTGGGGACAAGCGGCCTCCAGGCGGCGCGCGAAGGAGCCGCCAGACAGCCCGCTCGGCCAGCCCCGAGCACCGTGTCCAACGTCCTTGTTCACAGTTCCTACATATTCCAGATTCTTGGTTGACGAAGGGGCGAACGACTGGCAATATATCTTCTTGCACGCGGCGTTACCTCAGCTGGATAGAGGACCTGACTACGAATCAGGGCGTCATAGGTTCGAATCCTATACGCCGCACCACGCAACTTAAGGGGCTCCTTCGGGAGCCCTTTTTGCTAGCGCTGCATCCCCTTCTAGAAGACACGCCTTGGCCAGCCATCCGGCCGGCCAAGCGCAGCCCTAGCCCTGCTTCGGCCTGAAGGCGATCACGTTGTCGACGCTGCCGCCCCAAAACCTGTACGGCACGCCCTTCTCGTCCATGCTGTCCATCAGGTCGAGTATGTCGTTGTTCTCGTCGCGGGCGAACTCCGCGAGCTCTTCTTCGCCGATTCCCTCGCTCGCCACGTAGAGCGCCACTTTCTCCGCCCCGTGGGCAAGAAGGGTCGACGGGCCCTCGAGCAGCTCCTCGAGCACCAGCTCCCCGCTCGGAACCCTGCCCACCGACATGGCGCGCACGTCCCCCGCGCACTCGAAGCACGCCACCTCGGTCAAACCCGCCATCTTCGGCATCTGTCTCGCCCTTCTCGCCGTCGCCTCACCTAAAGGCAACATTCTCTTTTGTGGCGCGCCTAAAGCAACCTTCTCTTTCGCATCGCCCCAAAGGAAACTTTCTCTTGACCATATAAGTATGGTCGTTGCCTGTGACAAGAATGCCGCCCACGGTGAGCGGGCGGCATTCCACAGCAAACGGATTATCGGCGCCGGGGCCGGGCTTGCCCCCGGGCAGAACTAGGCCTCAGGCTTGATGACCTCGATGCCGCCCATGTAGGAGCGCAGCGCCTCCGGCACGGTGATGGTGCCGTCGGCGTTCTGGTAGTTCTCCATGATGGCGGCCATCGTGCGGCCCACGGCCAGGCCCGAGCCGTTAAGCGTGTGGACGTAACGAGTGCCCTTGAAGTTGGCCGGGTCGCGATACTTGATGTTGGCGCGGCGAGCCTGGAAGTCCCAGCAGTTGGAGCAAGAAGAGATCTCTTTGTAGTTGTTGTAGCTGGGCAGCCAAACCTCGATGTCGTAGCACTTGGTGGCGCTGAAGCCGATGTCACCGGTGCAGAGGGTGACCACGTGGTACGGGAGGCCGAGCGCCTGCAGGCAGGCCTCCGCCTCGGCGACCATGGACTCGAGCTGGTTCATGGAGTCCTCGGGCTTGGCGAACTTGACCATCTCGACCTTGTCGAACTCGTGCACGCGGATGATGCCGCGGGTGTCGCGGCCGGCGGAACCGGCCTCCTCGCGGAAGCACGGGGTGAAGGCGGTGTAGAGCAGCGGGAGCTTGTCGCCGTCGATGACCTCGTCGCGGTGGATGTTGGTGAGCTGGACCTCGGCCGTCGGGATGAGGTAGAGGTCGGGGTTCACGTGGTAGAGGTCGTCGTCGAACTTGGGCAGCTGGCCGGTGCCGAAGAGGCTGTCGTGGTTGGTGATGACGGGCGGCCACCACTCCTTGAAGCCGGCCTTGTTGTGCATGTCGATGAAGAAGTTGATGAGCGCGCGCTCCATGCGGGCGCCCATGCCGCCCAGCAGGTAGAAGCGGGTGCCGGCGAGCTTGACGCCGCGGTCGAAGTCGATCATGCCGAGCTCGGGGCCGAGGTCCCAGTGAGCCTTGGCCTCGAAGTCGAACTCGCGCGGGGTGCCCCAGCGGCGCACCTCGGGGTTGTCGGAGTCGTCCTTGCCGTAGGGCACGTCCTCGTGGGGGATGTTCGGGATGGCGGCCACCAGGTCGAAGAGCTCCTGCTCGACGTTGGCGCGCTTCTCGCCGAGCTCGGCGATGCGCTCCTTGTTGGCGGCGACCTGGGCCTTGGCGGCCTCGGCCTCGTCCTTCTTGCCGTCCTTCATTAGAAGGCCGATCTGCTTGGAAACGGCGTTGCGGTCCGCCTGGAGCTTCTCGACCTCGGCGATGACGGAGCGGCGCTCCTCGTCGAGCTCGAAAAACTTCTCGCGGTCCCAGTGGGCGTTCTGCCTGGACTCGCAGGCCTTGTCCACGACGTCGGGGTTCTCGCGGACGAACTTGATGTCGAGCATGCGTGCTCTCCTTGCTCTTGCGGTGCTAAGGTCCGGTCCCGCGCAAAAGCGCGGCAGCGCTCCAAGTATATACTTGTGCGTGCAAAAACACGCTGATGCTCACAGGAGGCAGACATGCAGGCACTAGGCGACTTCATATCCTGGCTTTTCGGCGACCGCACGGGCGTGATCGTGCTGGTCATAGGCGGCATCCTCGTGTGCCTTCTTATCGCCGTGGTCATGGAGCGCAAGACCAAGGCCATGTACTTCAACCACGAGAAGAGCGACGACGACTGGTCCCTCTTCGACGATGACGACGAGGACGAGTAGGCGGCAAGAAACGCGGCGCGCGGGCCGGCATTTCATCGGCTTCAGCTAGCCAAATAATCTCACGGGACTGTGACAGCCGTTTGAGGCCCAAAATCGCTTCTTAACGTCTGCCACAGTCCCGTGAGATTTTTTGGCTAGCTGAAATGGTGAGAAGAGCCGCGACGCGGCGGCTCGGCGGGCAAGAAGGTCGCGGCGGGACGGAGGCTCGACACGGGCCGCCGCGGCCGCCAGCAAAAGCAAAAGGCCCCGGCTGATGCCGAGGCCTTTAACAATCAATGGTGCGGGCGAAAGGACTTGAACCTTCACGGGGTTGCCCCCATACGGACCTGAACCGTACGCGTCTGCCAATTCCGCCACGCCCGCGTGCGAGAAAACATGATACCAAATCCCCGCGAACTATGTAAAGGGATTTTTTCGCTAGAATAGGCTCCACACGGCAGTCAGACACAACTCAAACACGCAAGGAGCCGCCGTGGGCACTCCAACTCCAACGCCGCTCGTCAGCCGAGCGCAGAACCAGCCGCTGCCCCAGCCGCAGCCCCCCGAGGAGCTGCTCCTCGGGCGATACCGCGTGCTGGCCCGGCGCGGCACCGGCGGCTTCGGCACCGTGTGCACCTGTTGGGACACCCGCCTGCAGCGCCGCGTGGCCATCAAGCGCATGCCCATCGCCGCCGACGACGCCGGGTCCGTCCCCGTCTCGTCCCTGGACGACGTGCTGCTCGAGGCGCGCACCGCGTGCCTGCTCGCCCATCCCAACATCGTGAGCGTCATCGACTTCGAGCGAGACGCCGGCTACGCCTACCTGATCATGGAGTACGTCGACGGCCTCAACCTCGCCGAGCTTCTTGCCCGCGTTGAGGGAGGGCGCCTTACCCACGAGGAGTGCGCGCACATCCTGACCTCATGCGCGCGGGCCCTCGCGTTCGCCCACGAGAACCGCGTGCTGCACATGGACATCAAGCCGACGAACATCATGATCGACCGCCTGGGCACCGTGAAGCTCGCCGACCTGGGCATGGCCGAGCTCGGCGCCGCGGCCGGGTACGGCGGGGCGCGCGGCGGCACCGTGGGATACATGCCGCCCGAGCAGATCGAGGGCATGCTCGTCGACGAGCGGGCCGACGTGTTCAGCCTCGCCGTCGTCACCTGGCAGGCCCTGACCGGCAAGGACCCCTTCCTCGCCCCGACCGCGGGCGCCTCCCTGGAGAAGATCCGCCGCGGGCCGCGCATCTCCGGCGCGAAGACGGGCGCGGAGCTCGACCTCGAGCTTGAGGACGCCCTGGTCCGCGCCCTGGCGCCGACGGCCTCCGAGCGCACGAGCTCCGTCGACGAGCTGGCCTGCGAGGTCGTGCCCCTCCTGGGGGACGCGAGCGCGGGGCAGGCCTCGCTGGCCGAGCTCATCGAGCAGTCCGAGGCCGACGACGAGACGGACGAGGCCGCCTGGGGCCGCACGCACCTCCCCTTCCACCTGCGCATGCCGCAGGCATGGGCCGTGGCCGAGCGCGCGCTGCCCGCCCTGGCCTCCCTGCTCTGCTGCCTGAGCATCGAGCCCTACGTCGCCGCCGAGACGCCCACGAAGCTCGCGGCCTGCGCGCTCGCCTGTGCCCTGGCCGCGCTGTGGCCGCCATCGGCGAGCGTCGTGGCCGGGCTCGCCTGCGCGCTCGCCGTGGCCACGACCAATCCCGTGAGCTCGTCGTTCATCTACGCCTCGGCGCTCGGCGTCGCCGTCGTCGCCTGGTGGGTGCTCGTCGGGCGCGAGGAGGGCATGGCGTCGGTCGCCGCGCTCGCGCCGTGGGCCTCCGGCCAGCCGTTGGCGGGCGCCCTCATGGCGGGCTTCTGCCTCGACCCGGTGCCCGCGCTCTTCACGGGATCCTTCACATACCTCATAGGGACCTTAATGGTCGCGGCGGCGCGGGCGGGCTTCTCCGCGAGCGAGGCCGCCGGCCTCGCCTTGGCCGCGCTCGGCCGGCCGGCCACGTGGGTCCTCGCCGTTGCCGCAGGCCTGGCTGCCTGGCTGAGCTCGCTCGTGGCCATGCGCGGCTCCGTGCGCTCCGGAATCGTCGGCCAGGCGCTCGGCGCGGCCGTGCTGCTGGGCGCCGCGTGCCTCGCCGTCGCGGTGGAGAATGGCGGTATATGGGGCGCCCCGGAAGCGGCCCCCTGCGCCGTTGCGGTAATCTCTTTTTGTTTTATGTGCATTCTGACCGTCCTCAGAGGCCCGCTCTACCAGGGCCAGGAAAGCGAGGATTTAGATGAACTTCCTCAATGAGTTCGAGGGCCGCATCGGCGCCGTCTTCGGAGAGGCCCCCCAGGGCTATATCGAGCCCTTCTCCTTCAAGAAGCTGGCCAAGAAGGCCGCGCGCGAGATGGAGAACGAGACCTACGAGATCGACGGGGTCGACACCGCCCCTGCGCTCTTCACGGTGCTCGTCTCGTCCTCCGACGACTCCCTCATGAGGCCCCTGTACCAGAAGATCACCTCCGAGACCTCCGCGTTCGTTTCCGCCGAGGCCCAGAAGAAGGGCTACGCGTTCGTCGGCGAGCCGCTCGTGCGCTTTATGGTCGACCCCTCGCTCAAGAGCGGCAAGTTCGCCGTCTTCGCCGAGAACGTCGACGCCCGCACCCTCGCCGACCTGCGCGCCGAGGAGATGGCCTTCCTGGGCGCCAACTCGAGCATGGGCGGCGCGGCCGCGCCGAAGCAGCCGGCCCGCGGCTCCCACGCCGCCGCCCAGCAGGCGCCGCGCGCCGCGGCACAGCCGGCCCAGGCCGCGCAGCCTGCCCAGCAGGCGCAACCGGTCCAGCAGGCGCAGCCCGCCGCTGCCGCCGCCCCGGTAAGCGGCGCGGCCAACGTCGCCGCCGGCATGTCCGGGGCCGACCAGTTCTCCGCGCGCGGCGTCTCCGCCGTGCCCGCCGCCGGCCTCGCCGACGCGGGCCTCGACGTCATGCCCGCCGGCTTCGACGACTTCGAGCGCGGCATGGCGCCGATGCCCGTCGCCTCCTCCACCTCCTCGACCCCGATGCCGGTTGCGTCCGCGCCGCTGGTCACCCCCGCCGCCGCGCCGGCGGCCATCCCGGTCCCGGTGACCCAGCGCCGCCCGACCCCGAGCCCGCTCGTCGACCTGCGCCGCGGCGTGGGCTCCGACGCCGCGGCCAACGTCGCCGCCGGCGTCGCGGCCGGCGCGTCCGTGGGCGTGGCCGCCTCCGTGGCCGCCCAGGCCGACGTCGCCGCCCAGGCTGCCCAGGCCGCCCAGGCCGCTCAGCAGGCCCAGGCGCAGATCGACCCCTACGGCGTGGGCCTCGGCGGCCCGTCCGCCTACGAGCAGCCCGCCGCGAGCTGCCTGCTCATCGACCGCCAGACCGGCCGCACCTTCACCGCCACCGCGCCGTCGACCGTCATCGGCCGCGAGCGCAGCCAGTCCGGCGTCGTGCTGCGCGACCCCAACGTGAGCCGCCGCCACGCCGAGCTGCGCTACGACGGGCGCGACTGGCACATCTACGACCTGCGCTCCACCAACGGCACCCTGGTCAACGACGTCGACGTGGACGAGTGCGTCCTGCGCGACGGCGACCTTCTCACCCTGGGCCTGGTGAACCTCGAGTTCAGGGAGAACAACCGATGATCGACCTCGTCCTTTTCATAGGGCGCGTCATCCTCGTCGTTGTCCTCTACCTGTTCCTCTTCGCCGTGATGCGCACGGGCGTGGGCCTCGTCAAGGGCCAGCGCCGCGACTCGGCGATCTGGTCCATCGACGTCGAGAAGGGCACGCGGAGCCTCCGCGGCCTGCACGTGGACATCCTCGGCCCCGTCGTCGTGGGCCGCTCCCCCAGCTCCGACATCGTCGTCGACGAGCCCTACGTCTCGTCCGCGCACGCGCGCTTTAGCCTGCAGGGCCCCGCGCTCGTCCTCGAGGACCTCGGCTCCACCAACGGCACCCTGGTCAACGGGCACCCCATCGCCCAGGCCGTCACGCTGCGCGACGCCGACGAGGTCCAGGTCGGCGACACCATCATGAGGGTGAGCCGCGGATGAGCTCCGACGAGCTGAACAACACCGCCTCCTCCGAGCCGATGAACGCCCCCGGGCGCGCCGAGATGGCCGTCGAGGGGCGCGCCGGCGCGGACACCGTGCAGGGCTCCAACGAGTTCATCTCGTGGGGCGGCCGCTCCGACGTGGGCCTGGTCCGCGGGCACAACGAGGACTCCTTCCTCATGCGCGCGCCGCTCTTCGCGGTCTGCGACGGCATGGGCGGGCACGCGGCCGGCGAGGTCGCGAGCGCCATCGCCGTGCAGACGCTCGCCGACGAGGCGCCCGCCGTGGCCGACGAGGTGCTTCTCGGCGCCGCCGTCGAGTCCGCCAACATCGCCGTGATCCGCGCGGCGGAGGAGGGCGTGGGCAAGCCCGGCATGGGATGCACCTCCTCCTGCTGCCTCATCGAGCGGGGCAAGATGGCCGTGGCCCATGTGGGCGACTCGCGCATCTACCTGCTGCGGCACGGCACGCTCGTGCGCGTGACGCACGACCACTCATACGTCGAGGAGCTCGTGGACTCCGGCCAGATCACGGCCGACGAGGCGCGCCTGCACCCCTCGCGCTCCATCATCACCCGCGCGCTCGGCTCCGACCCCGAGATGTACGCCGACCACTTCACCCTCGAGGTGAGCAGCGGCGACCGCATCATCCTGTGCTCCGACGGCCTCTCGTCCATGATCCCGGACAGCGAGATCGAGGCGCTCGCCGTCTCGAGCGCGACGCCCATGCAGGCGGCGGACAACCTCGTGGCCAGCGCCCTCACGGCGGGCGGCCTCGACAACGTGACCGTCCTCGTCGTCGACGTCCTCGACGACGGCAGCGCCGAGGAGAACCGCAAGCGCCTTGCCAAGCGCATCGGCGTCGTCACGGGCGTCCTCGCGGGCGTCGCGGCGCTGACCCTGGCCATCGTGCTCGTCTTCATCCGCGGCGAGTGGTTCCTCTCCGTGAACGGCGACACCGTGGGCATCTACCAGGGCGTGAACTCGACCTTCATGGGCGTGAGCCTAAGCACGCTCGTCGAGACGAGCGCCGTCTCGGTCTCGGACCTGCCGGCCTCCGTGCAGGACCAGCTCGCCCAGGGCATCCGCGTTCAGAGCGAGGAGGCCGGGCGAGAGACCCTGAACGCCTACCGCGAGCAGATCGACAAGGACAAGACCGCGGCCGCAAACGTGGCCGAGGTGGCAAAGAGCGAGGGCGCCGGCGACGCCGCGGGCACGTCTACCGACGGCGCGGCCGACCAATCGGCCGCCGACGCCGGCAACGCGGCCGGTTCGGCCGACGGAACGGCCAGCACGACCGGGAAGGGAGGGGAATAGCATGCGCAGAAAGCACCGCGCCATGACGCGCGTCGCCACGCAGCAGGGCTTCTCTTCCCAGGTGATCGAGGAGGGCCGCGGCTTCCAGCGCCGCCACACCGAGCTCTTCCTGCTCATCCTCGGCGCCCTGCCGGTCCTTCTCCTGTACTCGATGTACGTAGTCACCTCCGGCAACGAGCTCGGCCTCGAGGCCCTGGGCGTGCCGCTGGGGCTCTTCGCCGCCTTCGCCCTCGCGCACCTGGCCATCCGCCGGCTCGCGCCCGCGGCCGACCCCGCCATCCTGCCCATCGTCTTCGTGCTCTCGGGCGTCGGCATCACGTTCCTCACGCGCCTGAAGCCCGAGCTCGCCGTCAACCAGGTCGTCTGGCTCTTTGTGAGCGTGGCGGCCATGGTCGCGGTCCTCGCCCTGGCGCGCAACTTCGAGCGCCTGGCCGCGTACAAGTACCCCATCGGCGCCGTCGGCGTCCTGCTGCTCCTGCTGCCCATGTTCGTGGGCACCGAGAAGGGCGGCAGCAAGCTGTGGGTCTACATCGGCGGCTTCGGCTTCCAGCCCGGCGAGTTCGCGAAGATCCTCATCGTGCTCTTCCTGGCCTTCTACCTGGCCTCCAACCGAGAAGCGCTCTCCATCACCATGCGCCGCTTCGGCCCCTTCGCGGTGCCGCGCCTGCGCATGCTGCTGCCGCTGCTCGTCACGTGGGGCGTCTGCCTGCTGCTCGTCGTGTTCGAGCGCGACCTGGGCAGCGCGCTTCTCTTCTTCGTGTTCTTCGTCATCATGCTCTACGTGGCCACCGGCCGCGTGAGCTACGTGGTCGTCAGCCTGCTGCTGCTCGCCGTGGGCGGCGTGTTCTGCTACTTCGCGTTCAGCCACGTGCGCAACCGCGTGAACATCTGGATCGACCCGTGGTCGGCGGCCCAGGAGGGCGGCTACCAGATCGTCCAGTCGCTCTACTCGCTGGCCGACGGCGGCCTGGTGGGCACCGGCATCGGCAAGGGCCTGCCGACCTACATCCCGGTCGTCGAGTCCGACTTCATCTTCAGCGCGGTGGCCGAGGAGTGCGGCCTGCTCGGCGGCTCCGCCGTCCTGATCTGCTACCTGCTGCTGTGCGTCCGCGGCTTCGCCACGGCGGCGCGCGCCAAGTCCGACTCCGCCGCGTTCGCGGCCGTGGGCCTTACCAGCGCGCTCGCCTTCCAGGCGTTCCTCATCGTCGGCGGCGTGACCAAGCTCCTGCCCCTTACCGGCGTGACGCTGCCCTTTATGAGCCAGGGCGGCACGTCGCTTCTTGCCAGCTTCATCATCGTCGGCCTGCTGCTGCGCGCGGGCGACGACGCCACCGGCCACGCGGTCGAGCTCAAGGGCGCGGGCGACGACGCCGGCAGCACGCTGCTGGGCACCGCCTCCGAGGTCGCGGGCGCGGCCGGCGGCCACGTCGCGGGCGTCGTCCACGGGCGCCACGCGCGCGGGGCGTTCAAGGTCCAGTCCGCCGAGTCGGGCGTGCTCGGGCGCGTCGCGCTGAGCAAGCGACTGACGGCCCTGATCTCGGTCTTCTCGCTGCTCTTCGCCGTCCTCATAGCCAACCTCACCTACGTGCAGGAGATCGACGCCGCGCGCGTGAAGGCGCTGCCGAGCAACAACCACACCCTGGCCAAGACCGCCTACGTGCAAAGAGGCGCCATCGTCACCTCCGACGGCGTCACGCTCGCCGAGTCCGTGCAGCAGCCCGACGGCACCTACCAGCGCAACTACCCGCTCGGCTCGCTCGCCGCCCACACCGTGGGCTACGTCTCGACCACCTACGGCTCCTCGGGCGTCGAGTCCACCATGAACGAGACGCTGACCGGCCACGCCGACTACTCCGACTGGAGAAGCGCGCTCTACTCGCTGGCGGGCGTCCAGGTGTCCGGCTCCACCGTGAGCCTGACCATCAACTCGCAGATACAGAAGGCGGCCGAGGCCGCGCTCGAGGGCTACACCGGCTCCATCGTGGTCCTCAACCCGAAGACGGGCGCCGTGCTGGCCAAGGCCTCCGCGCCCACCTACAGCAACACCGACCTCGACGAGGTCATGAGCGGCGGCGGCTCGCAGCTGCTCGACCGCGCGACCCAGGCGCTCTACACGCCCGGCTCGACCTTCAAGACCGTCACGCTCGCCGCGGCCGTCGACTCCGGAGCCGCGACGCTCGACGAGGAGGTCGAGGCGCCCTCCACCATCGAGATCGGCAACGCCCTTATCACCAACTACCACGAGAACGACTACGGCACGCTCAGCCTAATCGAGGCAGTGGCCGTCTCGTCGAACACGGCCCTCGCCCAGATCGGCCAGAAGCTCGGCTCCGACAAGCTCGTGAGCTACGCCGACGCGTTCGGCTTCGGCAGGGAGCTCGGCCTGGACTTCTCGTGCCGCTCCTCGCTCATGCCCAACGCGTCCGAGATGACCGAGTGGGAGACCGCCTGGGCCGCCTGCGGCCAGCCGGTCGGCGAGCACGAGAGCCCCGCCGGCCCGCAGGTCACCGTGATGCAGAACGCCGTCATCGCGGCCGCCATCGCCAACGGCGGCGTCGCCATGAACCCCTACGTGGTCGACCACGTCCTCTCCGCCGAGGGAGCCACGGTTTCCACGACCCAACCGAAGTCGCTCGGCCAGGCCGTGAGCGCCGACGCGGCGGCGGCCACCAAGGAAGCCCTTCTTGCCTGCGTCGAGGAGGGCTCGGGCATGGCCGCCCAGGTCTCCGGCACGCGCGTGGCCGGCAAGACGGGCACCGCCGAGGTCGGCGACGGCAACGCGAACTCGCTCTTTATCGGGTTCGCCCCCTACGACAACCCGACGCTCGCCATCTCGGTATGCGTCGAGAGCAACGGCGAGGACGTCGAGGGGCTCGCCGCGGCCATCGCCGGCCAGGTCATGGCCGCGACCCTGAACATCCAGGCTTCGGGGGCGGGCAACTGATGAAACGGCGACAATCCGGGCCGCCCGAGCGGCGGCCGCTACGATCCGACAAACGCACCATAAACGCACCTATCAACGCACTAACAGAGATGAAACCGCGCGGGGCGGCCCGCGAAGTGGATGGGAGAGACGATGCCAGGTAAGGTTCTCGGCGGACGCTACGAGGTCCAGGACAAGATCGGCACGGGCGGCATGGCCACGGTGTTCCGCGGCCGCGACTCCGTGCTCGGGCGCACCGTCGCCATAAAGACGATGCTGCCGCAGTACGCGGCCGACCCGTCGTTCGCGGCGCGCTTCAAGCAAGAAGCCCAGGCCGCCGCGGCGCTCCAGAGCCCCTACATCGTGAGCGTCTACGACTGGGGCAAGGACGGCGACACCTACTACATCATCATGGAGTACCTGCGCGGCACCGACCTGAAGAGCGGCATCCGCAAGCACGGCGCGCTCGACTGCAAGAAGGTCGCGCAGATCGGCAGCCAGATCGCGCAGGCGCTCTCGGTCGCGCACAAGCACGACATCATCCACCGCGACATCAAGCCGCAGAACATCATGGTGCAGCCCGACGGCAACATCAAGGTGATGGACTTCGGCATCGCGCGCGCCAAGAACAGCCACCTCACCCAGGACAACTCCGTGCTGGGCACCGCGCACTACGTCTCGCCGGAGCAGACCCAGGGCAAGGCGCTCGGCCCCACGACCGACATCTACTCGCTCGGCATCGTCATGTACGAGTCCGCCACCGGCCAGGTCCCCTTCCAGGGCGACGACGCCATCACGGTCGCGCTCAAGCAGGTCAACGAGCAGCCCAAGCCGCCCTCGCAGCTCAACCCCAGCATCGACCCCTCGCTCGAGGCCATTATCCTCAAGTGCATGCAGAAGGACCCCGCGGCCCGATTCCAGACCGCCGACGAGCTCAACCGCGCGCTGCGCGACTACCTCGCCGGGCGTCTTTCCGCCGTCGCCGGCGCCACGGCCGCCACGACCGCGCTCATGGGCGCCGCGGTGACGAACAAGCTCGAGCCCGGCCAGGGCGCCACGGCCGTCGGCCCGCGCATCCAGCGCGAGAACCGCTACCGCCCGCAGTCCGCGACCGAGAAGGCCGCCGAGCAGGAGGCCGAGCGCGAGAAGAAGCACAAGCGCCGCAGGACCCTCAGCATCATCGCCATCATCGTGGCCCTTGTGGCCGCGGCGGGCATCGCCTACGCGGTCCTCAACTCCGGCACCAAGACCTACTCCGTCCCCAACCTCGCCGGCATGACCCAGGCCGAGGCGGAGGCCGCCATCCAGAAGGACGGCCACTTCAAGGTGGGCACCGTGAGCCCGCAGTACGACGACACGGTCCAGGAAGGCTACGTCATCGACCAGAACCCGAACCAGGGCAGCGAGCTCGCGGAGGGTTCGAAGATCGACTTCACCGTGTCCAAGGGCCCGCAGCCCGCTGCCACGGTGACCGTGCCCGACCTGACCAACCTCACGCCCGACGAGGCCGAGGCGGCCCTTGCCCAGGTCAACCTCAAGGGCAAGGTCGGCAACTCGAAGACCAGCGACACCATCGAGGTCGGCAAGGTCTGCGACCAGGACGTTGCCGCCAACAGCAGCGCCAAGGCCGGCGACACCATCACTTACTACCTCTCGAGCGGCGCCGAGGAGGTCAGCGTCCCCAACGTCGTGGGCGACTCCGAGACGACCGCGACCGCGACCCTCAAGGAGAACGGCCTCGAGGTCAAGGTGCTCTACGACAACTCCGACACCGTCGACAGCGGCTACGTGGTCAGGTCCAGCCCGAGCTCCGGCGAGAAGGTCGCCAAGGGCACGACGGTGACCATCACCGTCTCCACCGGCCCCGCCGACAAGCGCATCGAGGTCCCGTACGTGGTCGGGCAGACCTACGCGGACGCCAAGAGCGAGCTCGAGAGCGCCGGCTTCTACGTGTCCCTCTCCTCCGGCTCGAGCGCTTCCGGCACGGTCACGTACCAGTCCATTACCTCCAAGGCCGAGAAGGGCACGACCATCACCCTGACCACGGCCTCGAGCAGCAGCGATACGGACACGGACAGCAAGGGCACCGACAGCGGCAACACCGACTCGAGCACCACCGACACCACCAAGTCCGTCACCACCCGCTAACGCCGCAACCAGCAGCAGGTTACCGACGAGCCCCCTTCGGCGAAAAGCCGCAGGGGGCTTCTTTATGGCCGCCTATACTTGAACGGATGCAAATAAACCCCAGCTCGAGCACGGTGAGAGGAATCCCTCATGAACATAGGCCACCCTTTTAAGCGCACGCCGAAGCAGAAGAGCTCGAAGCTCTACGAGGACCGCGTCAAGAACTCCGGCGCGCAGCCCGTGGAGACCCCTGGCTACGGCGCGTTCGGCTCACTCGCCGGGTTCGTTGTCTGCGTCGCCGCTGCCGGCGTATTCTGCATCATGAGCGGCCGCGTCGCCGTGGGAATCGGGCTCTTCGTGTTCGCGGTTCTCCCCCCTGCCCTCGTTGTCGCGCAAGGCGTGCGATTCGCAGATCAGATTGCCACAGGCGAGGTGGCCCTCGCGCCCAAGGTCGCCGACACCGCCTTCGGGTCCGAGGCCGACCGCTTCTGGGCCATCGAGTCCAAGGCGCTGACCGCAGCCGAGCTCGCCGCGGCCGAGGAGAAGCGCACGCCCGAGCTCGCCGCGGCGCAGTCTTGGTTCGAGTCCGCATGGCCTTCTTTCCAGTCGGTCGATATCAAGGCTGAGGACGGGATCCGGCTCGTCGGCCATGTGCTGAGCGCCGAGACCCCCTCGTCAAACTGGATGGTCTACGCGCACGGCCTTGGCGGCAGCTGGAAGAGCGGCGCGGCTTTCGCGCGTCGCTTTGCCGAGAAGGGCTACAACCTGCTGCTCGTCGACATGCGCGCCCAAGGCGAGTCCGGCGGCTCCGTCTACGGATATGGCCATCTGGAGCGTCGGGACCTTACTGCCTGGACCCGTTGGATCGCGCGACAGAGCCCCGATGCAAGGGTTGTTCTTGCTGGCTTCTCGACCGGCGCCGCCGCGGTCCTCGAGGCTGCCGGCGAGGGCGACCTGCCCGAGCAGGTCGTCGCCGCCATCTCCGACTCCGCCTATGCAGACCTTTGGAACGAGGCCATTCACACCATGGGCCACATGGGCGCAAACGCCGGCGCAATGCCTCCCCACCCCGTCCTCGACATCGCGCGCCTAAGCCTCCGCGGCAAGAAAGATGGCTTCGATCTCGCCGACGCGAGCGCCGTCAAGGCGGTCGAGCGCACGAGCGTCCCCACCTTGATCCTCCACGGCGAGGACGACGCAGCGGTCCCGCCCTTCAGCGCAAAGCGCCTCGACGAGGCCGCCGCCGGCGCCCACAAGCTCGTCACGTTCCCCGGCGCCGGCCACTGCTGCGCCTGCGTCGCCGACCCCGACAGCTACTACGAGGCCGTCTTCGACTTCCTGGCATAGCCAATGCGCGTAAGCCAGCCGGACACCCTTCCGCCACCGGTAGCGCGCCCCGAAACCGACGCGCCCAGCAACGGCGGCGATCGCGCGCCCCAAAACCAACGCGCCCAGCAACGGCGGTTAAACGCGCGCCCCAAAACCAAAGCGCCCAGTAACGGCGGTTGAACTCGCGCCCCAAAACGCACGCGCCCAGTAACGAAACGGGCCCTCGCGCCCTAAAAGATACGCTCCCAGTAACGAGACATTACTGGGAGCGTTGGTTTTAGGGCTCAGCCTCACACGCAATTACTGCGACCGCAAGTTTTAGGGCGGGCCAGTAGCTACTCGACGAGCGCGCCGTGCATGTACGTGGCCTCGAGGTTGAGCTCGGAGTCTAGCACGATGAAGTCCGCCTCTCGACCCGGCTTAATGAAGCCGCAGGCACCGTCGATGCCGGCCGAGCGGGCGGCGACTTCCGTCGCCATGCGCAGCGCTTGCTCCGCCGTCACGATCTGCCAGTCGTAGACGTTCTTGACGACCCCCGCGAGCGTGGCGATCGAGCCCGCGAGCGAGCTTCCGTCCGCCAGATAGCACGCGCCGTCGCGCATGACCACCGGCAGGCCGCCGCTCATGTAGTTGCCGTCGGGCATGCCCCCCGGCCCCAGGCAGTCGGTGATAAGCGCCACGTGGTCCCAGCCCTTGGCGTCGACCAGCGCCTTGATGGAGGCGGGGTTAACGTGGATGCCGTCGCCGATGACCTCGGCGTAGGTGGCGAGCGTGGTCATCGCGCAGCCGACGACGCCCGGCTGACGGTGGTGCAGGCCGCGCATGCCGTTGTAGGTGTGCGTAAAGCAGGTTGCGCCAGAGTTCACCGCGGCCATAGCCTCGTCGAACGTGGCGCCCGTGTGCCCGATGCACACCACGACGCCCTCCGCCGAGACCCTCGCGCAGTACTCGGGCGCGCCCTCGCGCTCGGCCGCGAGCGCGCTCTTGCGGATGCGCCCGCCCGCCGCCTCCTGCCAAGAAGCGAATGCCTCATAGGAAGGCGCGATGAGAAACGCCGGGTTCTGCGCGCCCACGTGCTCCTTGGTAAAGAAGGGCCCCTCGAGGTAGATGCCCTGGATATGCGCGCCCGCGAAGTCGTCGGCGCGCCTCTCGTCGGCCGCGGCGATGGCGGCGCAGGCGGCCCGGATGTTCTCGACCGACTCGGTGAAGGTCGTGGGCAGCCAGCTCGTCGTTCCGCGGCGAGCAAGCTCGCGGCTCGAGATATCTATGCCGTCGGGGTCGCAATCGGTTGTTGCGTGGTCATAAAACCCGTGGATATGCGTGTCCACGAGGCCAGGTGCGACCCACTTTCCGGAGCAGTCGAGCACCTCGACGCCTTCGGGCTCGTCCGGCGACCAGAACCCGAACTTGCCGCCCTCCACCGTCAGGTACCCGCCGCGCATAACCGCCGCCGGAAGAAGGAAACGTTCCGCCTTGATGGCGTATGTGCTCATCTCTTTGCCTCGATTCGTCTCCGTTTGACGCTACGTTGCCGCTAGGCCTCGAACGGGTGGATGGTCACGCCCTTGACTACGCGGTTGACCGTGCCGGTCGGGCTCGGCGTGTCGGGAGTGTTGCCCACGCGCACGGAGTTGAGAAGGGAGACCGCCTGAGCGACCACCACGAACGGAAGCGCCAGGTAGCCCTCGGGCAGCGCCTCGTAGCCCTTGAAGGTAAAGGAGTCGCCCTCGTAGACCTCGCCGGCGTCCTGCTGGACCGCGATGGTGTGCTGGGCGATGTCGTCGCCGCCGATCTCGCGCAGGATGTCGAGGTCGTACTGGCGCGTGTACTCGTCGTTGTTCACAAAGACGAAGACGAGGGTCTTGTCGTCGACGAAGGACTTCGGCCCGTGGCGATAGCCCATGGAGGTGTCGAACGAGGTGGCCACGAGACCGTGGGCGAGCTCGAGGATCTTGAGCTGGGCCTCCTGGGCAAGGCCGCCGAAGGAGCCGGAGCCAAGATAGGTCACGCGGTTGAAGTCGCCGGCCAGGAAGTCCGCGATCTCCGGCTCGCGCTCGATGACCTCCTCGCCCATCTTCGCGACCTGCTCGACCCAGGCAGCCTTCTGCTCAAGCGACGCCTCGTCGAAGATCAACGTCGCGATGAGCGTCATGCAGCTGTAGCTGCCCGTCATCGCGAAGCCCTTGTCGTTGGCGCGCGGAATCAGGATGGTGTACGCGTTCGGGTCGTCGGCAGACTCGACGGCGAGCTTGCCCTCGGGCGCGCAGGTGATGTTGAGGAACTTGA
>CAVJHQ010000016.1:0-32410 GCA_963649365.1 Alloprevotella sp. | reverse complement strand
TCTTCTACGACGAGGCGCAGAAGCTCACCACCGGGCAGTCGCAGACCATCACGCCGACAACCTCGTCCGGCGCCAAGCGCAACCCGCAGATCATCTACCTGGGAACGCCGACGCGCTCAGGCGAGGCGGCGACCGTGTTCCGCGAGGTCAGAGCCGACGCCTGGGAGGGCGATGCCGACGACCTCGCGTGGCTCGAGTACGGCACGGACGAGGTCGGCGACGTCGCAGACGAGTCCAGATGGTGGGAGATAAACCCGTCGCTGGGCCATCACACGGAGGTGACGGCTATTCGCCTGGGGCTCAAGGACCTGAAGGGGGACCCGCTGGCCTTCGCGCAAGAGTACCTGGGCTACTGGGTGCCGGACACCGAGGCCGCGCAGCCGCCGCTCATAGGAGAGGAGCTGTGGGCCGAGACGCGCGTGGACGCGCCGCCCGCAGCCGTCTCCAAGGTGGCCTACGGCGTCAAGTTCGCAGCCGACGGCTCGCACGTGGCGCTGGCGGTTGCCGAGAAGGCGAGGGACGGCCGCTCGCACGTGTCGCTGCCGTTCTGCGAGAACACGTCCAAGGGCACGGAGTGGCTCGTCTTGTGGCTCGCAGCCAGGGCCAACAGGGCCGCGTGCGTCGCCATCGACGGGCGCAGCGGCGCGGGCGCGGTATGCGACGCGCTCGCCGCGATGGGCATGCCGCGCGGCTACGTGATGCGGCCCACCGCAGACGAGGCGATCACCGCAGCGAACCTGATACTGCAGGCGGCGCGCACCGGAGCCGCCACGCACATAGACAACGAGGCGCTGGACCTCTCCGCCGCCACGTCGACCCGCAGGCCCATAGGGCGCGCGGGCGGCTGGGGCTTCGGCGGGGACGCCAGCGCGCCCATAGAGGCGTGCGGCCTCGCGCTGCTCGCACTGCAGAACACGAAGAGGAACCCCAACAGGAAGGCGAGGGCTAGCTTCTGATGGCCGTATCAATCCCCTACGCAGTCGCATCGGCCGACGGCTTGAGCGACGAGCACCGCGAGACGGTGAGGTGCCTGCTCAGCAACTGGCAGACGCATTTGAGCGGCAACGTCCTGCGCGGCGAGTACTACGAGGCGCACAACATGCTCAAGGACCTCGGCATCGCCGTGCCGGACTCCCTCAAGGATCTCGAGGTCGCGTGCGGCTGGGGCTACAAGACCGTGGAGGTCATGCGAGACCACATCGCCTTCGACGGCTTCACGGCGGTGGACGAGGACGAGACCGGCGATCTGCTGCGCGCCATAGCGCGCCGCAACTCCATGGACTCGCGCGTCGGCAAGGCTGTTAACTCCGCGCTCAAGTACTGCTTCAGCATGTGGGTCGTCACGGCAGACGACGACCGCCACGCCCGCATCAGCGCGTACCCGCCGACGCTCGCTACCGGCATCTGGGACGACGTCCACGAGCGCCTGGAGTCGGGCATGTTCGTCGTGCGCTTCGCGCGCGACCATGGCAGGCCGACCAACAGGCCGGACTGGGTCGACGTGATGCTGCCCGACTGCCTCATCCGCATCAAGGAGCGCAGGCGCGGGGAGTGGGTCGCCGAGTACGAGGAGCACGGGCTGGGCGTCGTGCCGATGTTCGTCATGCCGTACAACCCCGACGACGACAGGCCGTTCGGGCGATCGCGCATAACGCCCGAGGTGCGCTGGCTCATCGACTGCGCCGTGCGCGCAAACGTCAACGAGGAGATAGCAGCGGCCTTCGCCGCGAGCACGCAGAAGTACCTGCTGGGCACCGACGGCGACGCGATAGCGGAGGGCAGCAAGTGGAGCGCCTTCATCGGCTCCATCATGGAGGTCTCGATCAACTCCGAGGGCTCCACGCCGCAGTTCGGGCAGCTCTCGCAGCCGAGCATGCAGCCGATGACCGACCACTTCGCCAACCTGTGCAAGCGCATGTGCGCCGCCACCGGCATCCACGTGGGGCAGTTCGGCATCATGACCGACAACCCCACGAGCGCCGAGGCCATCTACGCCGAGAGCGAGCCTTTGATACTCAAATGCAAGAGCTTCATCCGCGAGGCCAAGGCCGCGCTGTCGCGCGTGGCGGTCGCGGCGATCGCCACCGAGGAGGGCACGAGCTACGCAGACGCCCTGGAGGCCCACGAGGTATCCGTGCACTTCCTTAACCCGGCGATGCCCACGCTCGCGCAGCAGACCGACAGCTCCATCAAGCTGGCGAGCGCTGTGGAGGGCTTCGCGGGCACGCCGACCTTCTGGCGCATGAACGGCTTCGACGACGACGAGGTGCGAGACGCCGCCAGCGAGTGCGAGCGCAACGTCAACCGCGCCGCCGTGGCAAAGCTCATGGCCGGCGTGAAGCAGGCGGGCGCTGACGGGGCAGCCGATGATCTCGGCTAGCGAGTGGCGCGCCTACAACGAGGGCGTGCGCGCGGTGTCGCAGGGGGCCGAGGGCGAGGTGGTGAGGCGACTGCTCGCCTGGCGAGAGCTCAACCCGGCAGCGACTGCAGCGGAGTGCCGCGAGGCCGCCAAGCTCGTCTTCGGCGAGGTGGTCCAGTCACACGACAGCGTTGCGTCGTCGTTTGCCGCGGAGTGGTACGACTACCGCGCCGAGCAGGCGGGGGCGAGGCTCAGGCAGGCCGTGACCTCGACCGTCTACAGCCCCAAGACCGCAGACGAGGTCGCGCGTTACCAGGCCAAGAAGCTCGCCAAGGGCGACTTCGAGGGCTTCGCCCGCGCCTGCGGCGAGTACGCCGCCAATGACGCCTTGCGCTCGCTCAACGCCACCATCATGGCCAACGCCGAGAGGGACAGGCGCGAGGGCGTGAGGTTCGCCCGCGTTCCCACGGGATGGGAGACCTGCACCTTCTGCCTGATGCTCGCGAGCCGAGGGGCCGTGTACCACACGCGCAAGACGGCGGGGGAGTTCAAGCACTTCCACCGCCGCTGCGACTGCAAGGTGGTGCCCGGCTTCGAGGACGACCCGATGGCGGAGCTGGTGGAGGGCTACAGGCCGAGGGAGCTGTATGATCGCTGGAAGGCGTTCGATCAGATAGACTCGTGGAAATGGCTCTCTGTTGCAGATAGGAACGAGATCAAATCGAGGGTGTTGATCGCGGATGCCAGTCTGTTCAAGGCTCGGAAGCTCGGCATGGTCGGCTATGCCAAGCCTCGCTCACTGCTTGAGGAACATGAGAGAGCGGGCATCGACTACCTCTCGTTCAACGGATTCGATGTCGAGGTGATCATGGAGGACCCGAAGGCACCTGCGAATCTCGATATATCAATGGATGGCGATCTTTGGGAAATGAAGAACCTGACAAACTCAGGAAGCTCGGTCAGCAACCAAGTCAAGAGAGCGCGAGTGAAGTGGTATAAGCTCAAAATGCACTCGCCAATGACGTGTGTTTTCACTAACGAGGGCAACGAGAGCAGCTTCGGCGAAACATGCGCTGCTCTAGACGCTAGGAGGAGGGTTGGCGAAGTGTTCCTGGCGATAGCATCCAGCGGTATTACCAGGGTTCTTAAGGACAAATAAAACCGCGGCCGTGTCCCAATTCGGAGGTCGGGGCGTGCCGCGGCTTTATGCGCAAATTTGCCTGGCAAGATTATAGCACCAATGGTGATTCAAGGCATCCGCACGGATGCCTTTTTCATACCCGCAAACCGCCCCGCACGGGGCACGATCTGCGGCCGCACGGCTGCAGGGAAGGAGGGCATCGTGGCAAACGATCCCAGCCAGCAGAACGACCCGGCAACCACAGACCCGACCGGCACCGGAGCGCAGGCGGCACCGCCCGCAGGCGGCGACGGCACCGGCGAGGGCGCGGACTACAAGGCGCTCTACGAGAAGGCGCTCGCCGAGTCGCGCAAGTGGGAGGGCCGCTCGAAAGCCAACCTCAAGCAGCTGGAGGAGCTGAAGAGGCAGCCCGCCGCAGACCGCACGGTCGAGGAGAGGCTGGCGGCGCTGGAGGCGGAGAACGAGTCGCTCAAGGCATCCGCCGCGCGCAGCTCGCTCGTGGACTCGGTTGCCAAGGCGACCGGCTTGGACCGCGCCATCGTCGCCGCGCTCAACGGTGCCGACGAGGACGCGCTCACCGAGCAGGCCAAGTCCATAGCCTCCCAGCTCAAGCCCAAGGGCGGCGCTCCCAGCGCGCCCGAGGCGGGCAAGAGGGACAGGCCCGGCAAGCCCTCCAAGGAGAGCATCCTCTCCATCAAGGATGCGAAGGAAAGGAAGGCGGCGATCGCCGCCAACATAGACCTGTTCTAGAAAGGAACGAGACATGGCAGCAACCGACGTGAAGACGCTCGCCCGCGCGCGCGACATCGACCTGGCCAACACCTTCTCCAAGTCCATCGAGAAGCTGGCCGCGATGCTCTCCACCTGCGAGCCCATCCAGGCGATGCCCGGCGAGACGCTCAAGCAGAAGCACATCACCGGCACCCTCACCACCGACGAGTACACCGAGGGCAAGGACATCCCCCTGTCCAGCTACACCTGGGAGGACGTCCAGAGCTTCACCGTGGACGTGAAGGGCTACCGCAAGCAGGCAACCATCCAGGAGATCAAGCGCCGCGGCTACGACGCCGCCGTCGACAAGACCGACGCGGCGATGGTCAGCGACATCCAGGCCACCATCAAGAAGGGCTTCGTCGACCTCCTGGCGACCGGCACCACCACCGCCACCGGCGCGACCTTGGTCGCCTGCGCCGCCAACGCATGGGCCGCGCTTTCCAACAAGGTCGAGGAGCTGGGCTTCGGCGACGTGGAGGCCGTGTTCCTCGTGAACCCCGTCGACTTCGCCAAGTGCATCGGCGACTCCGAGGTGTTCGCCGCCTTCGGCATCTCCTACATCGAGAACTGGAGCGGCCTCGGCACCCTCATCTCCACGGCCAGCGTGCCCGCAGGCACCGTCTACGCCACGGTGAAGAACAACGTCAAGGTCTACGTGGCCTCCAACGAGGGCGACGACCTCTTCGGGTTCTACACCGACGAGACCGGCTACATCGCCATCCAGCACGCCCCCGAGCTCAAGAGCGTCACCTACGACACCGTGGCGCTCGTGGGCGTGAAGTTCTTCGCCGAGTACACCGACTTCGTGGTCAAGGGCACCATCGCCGCCACCGCCTAGTCCAGACCGTAAGGAGCAAGCATGAGAGCTGTCGTTACCTACCCCTACCGCGACAAGGACACCGGAGAGGTGCGCTATGCGGGCGAGGCGGTGGAGCTGACCTCCCAGCGGTACGCCGAGCTGTCGTCCAAGGGATACGTGGGCGCGGCAGCTCCGGCCGTTGACGCCGGGGAGGCACCGGAGCCCGGGAGGGAGCCGGGGCTTGAGAAGAATCCGGAGCCCGGGGAGGGCGAGGCCGCAGGCGAGATGACCGCGTCGCAGCTGCGCGCGGCCATCGAGGCCAAGGGCGGTTTCGCGCCAAAGAAGGCCACCAAGGCCCAGCTGGCCTCCATCCTGGGGACCCTGTGATGGCGGCCTTCGCCACCGTTGCCGACTACGAGGCCAGGCAGGGCGAGCTGTCGGAGGACGACCGCGCCCGGTGCGAGGCTTTGCTGGAGGACGCCAGCGCTGCGATGCGCTCGCGGTTCCGCAGCTTCCACGGGTGCGCCTACGCCGATGGGCTGAGCGAGTCGTTCGACGACAACGCAAAGGCCGTCTGCGTGGCGCTGGTCGCGCGCTCGCTGTGCGTCCCGGACGCGCTCGCGGGCGTGACCCAGTTCTCGCAGACGACTGGCCCCTACAGCGCCTCGGCCAGCTACTCCAACCCGACAGGCGACCTCTTCCTCACCAAGAGCGACCTCAAGGCCCTCGGGCTCGCGGGCTCGCGCATGCGCTCGATAGACGCTATGACGTGGGCGGACAGGGAGGTGGCGGAAGATGCGTCTGATTAACGCTGAGACCGTCGCCTTCACGTTCGTTACCGAGGAGCTGGACGACTTGGGCGAGCCGGTGGGCACCGGCAGCGAGGTGGTCGAGTGCGAGGCCGTCGTTGCGCCGGGCTCGACCTCTGAGCTGGATGCGAGCCGCCCAAATGGCTGCAAGGTGAGCTACACGATCCACATGCCCAAGACCTGGGAGCGCAGCTTGAGGGGCGCGACCGTGGAGGTGCGAGGCAAGAGCTACCGCGTCGTGGGAGACCCGCAGCCGTACACGGCCGCCAACGTCCCCGGCGCCTACGGCATGCCCGTGGAGGTGGAGGCCGTCGATGGCTGAGTGGTTCGGCATGGACTTCAAGCGCTTCAAGTGGAGCCGAAAGGGCTACGCCGCCGTGCTCAACGGCAACGGCTCGCAGGCCCTGGTCTCCCAGGTGGCCTTCGACGTCATGTCCAAGGCCAACGCCTCCATGCCGCCTGACGGCTACCGCCTGCCGGCGCACGAGGTGAAGGAGGTCAAGGGCACGCTCGCAACCGGGCGCGTGGTGCGCACGAAGAACGACAACGCGCGCCGCGAGAACGCCCGCAGCAACATCCTCAAGAAGGCGCTCGACTCGACAGGGGGCATCTGATGGACGCAGAGGCGGAGGTGGCCCGCAGCCTGATGAGGGCCGTGGGCGTCAAGGCGTTCCTCGAAGTGCCTGCCGACAGGCCCGACGAGTTCATAACCGTCGAGCAGACAGGCAGCAGCGAGGGGCGCGTCAGCAGGGTATCCCTCGCGGTCCAGGCATGGGCCAAGACCCGCAAGAGGGCGCGGGAGATAGCCGAGGCGGCGGCAGCCGCCGCATACGACCTCGACGAGCTGGACAACGTGTTCAGCCCCGAGGTGGACAGCATATACAGGTTCCCCGACCCCGACAGCCGCGCCGCCCGCTACCAGCTGGGCGTCGTGGTGAGGGTCTGCGAGTAACCACAAGAGAAAGGGAAGCACCATGGCAAACGCCAACAACATGGAGAACGTCTCCGCAGGCAAGGGCGTGAAGGGCGGCTACATCTTCTGCGCGCCCGTGGGCACGGCCCTGCCGACCGACTACACGACCAAGCTCGACAGCGAGTTCAAGTGCCTCGGCTTCATCAGCGAGGACGGCTACGAGGAGAGCGTCGACGAGGACAGCAACGACCTCGTGGACATGAACGGCGACCTCATGGACTCCTCCAACTCCAACCGGGTGGAGAGCGGCCAGGTGACGCTGGCCGAGGTCAAGGCTGACACCCTCAAGGTGCAGTACGGCGCGGACAACGTGACCGACGCAAACGGCGTGATCACCGTCAAGCACAACGGCGACTCCCACCCCGTCTTCGCCTACGTCTTGGAGCTCGTGCTCAAGAACGGGCGCCGCTGGCGCAAGGTCATCCCGCAGGGCCAGTCCTCCGAGCTCGACAGCCTCACCGTTGCGAGCGGCGACCTGTGCCAGCGCGCCGTCACCATCAAGTACCTGACGGACGCAGACGGCAACACCTGCTACGACTACATCCAGTCCACCGAGACCGAAGCGGCCTAGGGGGTGTAGGGCATGGCTAAGAGCGCCGAGAAGGTCGCCGTGGAGTTCCGCGGCGTGAAGCTGGACGTGTCCCCCGCAGCCGTGTACTCGATGCGGGTGCAGAAGGCCATGGCGATGAGCGACGAGGACCCCAAGGGGTTCATGAGGGCGCTCGACATGGTCTGCTGCGGCAACCTGGACGAGTACATCGGCATCATCCCCGGCGAGGATGGCGAGGTAAGCGCCTACGGCGCGTCCATCGAGGACATGTGGGCCTTCCTCTCAGCAGTGAGCGAGAAGCTGGGAAAAAACTAACGGCGTTCGCCGGCGACTGGCTCCGCCACCGCGCAGACGTGGTGGCGGACTTCCGCCAGTTCTACGGGATAGACCTGCCCATCGACGACGACGCGGAGGTGGCCGACCTGCGGCGCATGGCGCTTTTGTGGTCGGCCCTCCCGCGCGAGAGCCGCACGGCGCGCAGGATGGACCCCTCGCTTGCGTGGGGCGACGCCGAGTACCTGATGCACAGCATGGAGTACTCCTTGCGCATCATCGCCTGGCAGCGCACCAAGGACGCGGAGAAGCGCCGCAACTTCCCGGAGCCGTGGAAGACCCCGGGAGAGGCCGCGGACGCCGTCAGGCGCAGGGACAGGGCGCTGGCGAGCAAACAAGAGATAGACGAGATACTGGGAATGCGATAAGCGGGAGGTGGTGCGCATGGGCTCCACGAGCGTGGGAACCGCCTACGTGACGATCATGCCGTCGATGAACGGCTTCGCCGACAAGCTCACCAAGGGGCTCGACTCGGCCACGCGGCAGGCGGGAAGCGTCGGCGGCAAGGGCGGCGGCAGCATGGGCAAGGCCTTCTACAAGGGCTTCGCCGCCAAGGCGGGCGCGATCGCGGGCGTGGTGAGCAGCGTAGCGTCGAGCGCCATGAGCGGCATCGCGGGCTCCATGTCCAGCGCCATCAGCCGCCTGGACACGCTCAACAACTACCCCAAGGTCATGACGTCTTTGGGCTACTCCGCCAAGAGCGCGGACGCGTCCATACAGCAGATAAGCGACCACTTGGACGGGCTGCCGAGCTCCACGGACTCGCTGGCCACCTTCGTGCAGCAGATCGCCGCCACGGGCGGCACGCTCAAGGAGTCCACGAGCCTGGGTTTGGCCTTCAACGACATGATGCTCGCCGGAGGCAAGGGCACGGCTGCGGCGCAGGGCGCGATGTACCAGTTCACCCAGATATTGTCCAAGGGCAAGGCGCAGGGCGAGGACTGGAACTCCCTCATGGAGACCGCCCCGGGCCAGATGCGCCAGCTCGCGACCTCCATCCTGGGCGCGGGCCACTCGGCGCAGGAGCTGGGCGAGTACCTGGGCGTGGGCGTGTCCGACGCCATACCCACCGAGCGCATCGAGAAGTTCAAGCAGGCCATCATCGACCTGGACAAGAGCGGCGGCAAGGGTATGGCCAGCTTCGCCGAGCAGGCCAAGAGCGCCACCGGCGGCGTGCAGACGGCGCTCGACAACGTGCAGACGCGCCTGGGCAAGGCCATCACCACCGTCATGGAGACGGTGGGGCAGGACAAGATAGCCGGCGCGATAAACGGCTTCTCGTCCAGCTTCTCGGGCATCGCCACCGTGGTGGGCAAGGCGCTGAAGTCCGCCATGGGGGCCGTGGACTCCAGCGGCTTCAAGAGCGCGCTCGACGGGCTGGGGCAGGCCGCGTCCTCGGCGTTCGGGGACGGCAGCGCCGCCAAGACCGCCAAGAGCTTCGGGCAGAGCGTGGGCAATGCGGTGAACGGGCTCATCCCCATCATCCAGGCGGCGACGCCTGTGGTGGGCGCTATCTCGCGCGCCTTCGTGGCGTGCGCCAACCACGCCAACGTGGCGGGGCCGGCGATAGCCGCGCTGGCGATCGGGCTCAAGAGCATGAAGAGCGGCGGCGTCGCCGCGACCGCGGTGAAGGCGATAGCCGAGAGGCTCGTTCCGATAGCCACCAAGGGGGCCGCCGCGGGCGCTGGCCTCATGGGCACCGCCGCGGGCGAGAAGGCGGCAGGCGCCGCAGGCGCGACGAGCTCCAAGAGCATCCTGTCCTGCGCCGCAGCCGTCATCGCCCTGGGCGCGGGCGTCGCGCTCGCGGGCGCGGGCCTGTGGCTCATCGCAAACGCCGCGATCAGCATCTCGAACGCGGGCGCGGGAGCCGCCGTGGCGATGGTCGCCATGGTGGGGAGCATCGCGCTGCTGGCGGTCGGGGCGGCAGCGATAGGCCCCGCTCTGACGGCGGGAGCCGTGGGCATGGTGGCCTTCGGGGCGGCGGTGCTGCTCGTGGGCGCGGGCATAGCGGTCGCGTGCGCGGGCATCACGCTGCTGTCCACTGCGCTGCCGGCGCTGTCGTCGTACGGGCCGTCGGCCGCGTCCGCGCTCGGCCTGCTCGCCGCGCAGTCCCTGGCGGCGGCACCGGGCATGCTGGCGCTGTCCGCCGCGGCGATCACCGCCGGGACGGGCATGACGGTGCTCGCAGCGGCCACGCTCTTGGCGGGCGCGGGCATGACGCTGCTCGCGTCCATGACGGCGCTCTTCGCGGCATCCGCCGTCGTGGGTGCCGTCGCCGCCCAGCTCATGGCGTCGGCGCTGCCGAGCCTGGCGGCGCAGGCCCCAATAGCGGGAGCCGGCATGACGGCGCTCGCAGCAGCGGCGGCGGCGACCGCCATCCCGATGGCCGCGCTCGCCGTCCCGCTGGCGGCGTCCGCCGTCTCCATGGTCGCGCTCGCGGCGGCTACGGCGCTCTTCGCGTCCGGCCTGACCGTGTCGGCAGCCATGAGCAGCATCCTGACCGCCACCATGCCGGCGCTCGCGGCGGCGCTGCCCGCAGCGTCTGAGGCCATGGCGGCCGCCGCTGTGTCCGCCGCCTCCGTGGCGGCACCGCTTGCGACCGGGGCGGCCTCCTTCGCCGCGATGGCGGCGTCCGCCGCCGTGCTGGCCGCGGCGCTCACGGCCTCTGCCGCGGGCTTCGCCGCCACGGCTGCCGGCGCGGCCGCGTCCAACGCATCGCTTGCGGCCTTCTCGGCCGCGTCCCTGGCGGCGTCGACGAGCTTCAAGGCCAGCATGGCGTCCGTCAGGTCGTCCGCGGCGTCCGGCATGGCGTCGGCCGTCTCGAGCGTGAGGAGCGCCATGTCGTCCATCAGGGCGGCGTGCTCGCAGCACTTCACGATCGGTAACTTCTCCGTGGGGGCGCTGCCGCACTTCTCGCTGAGCGGGCAGTTCGACGCCAAGACCAAGAGCGTGCCGCACGTGAGCGTCAACTGGTACGCCAAGGGCGGCGTCTTCGACGGCCCGTCCGTGGTGGGCGTCGGCGAGGCGGGGCGCGAGGCGGTCATACCGCTCAACCGCCGCACGCTGGCCTCCATCGGCGGCGGCATAGCCGAGAGCGCGGGCGGCGCCGGCGGCATCGACGCCAGGGCGCTCGAGGCCGCCGTCGAGCGCGGCATCGCCGCCATGGGCTTCTACGTGTCCGGCGCCAAGCTCGCGAGCGCGACCCGCAAGGCGCGCGACATGCAGGACGGGCGGGCGCGCGTGCTCGCCGGAAGGGGCGTTGACAGATGACGCGGCACTACCTCAGGCACACCAAAAGCGACAAGACCACGGCCGACATGGGCTGGCACATGCAGGAGGGCGGGCGCAGCTGCCCGCCCCCTTCCCCAAACGAGCACGTGATAGACGACGTGCCGTACCGAAACGGCGAGTACGACGTCGGCCGTGAGCTGGGGCTCGAGCCCACCTACCCCATGCGCGAGCTGAGCTACACGCTCTTCAAGAGGGCGGGCAGCGCAGACGACCTGGTCTCGTGGCTCGCCTCCTGCCGCAACGCCGAGCTCTACGACAGCTTCGGCGGCTGCACGTTCCAAAACGCGACCTTCGCCTCCATGGAGCTCGACACGGACGCCAGGGATGTGCAGGTCGCCACCGTCACCTTCAAGGCCGACCCGTTCAAGAAGGGAGGGAGCCTCTAGATGTACGCCATCCAGATCCTGCGCGACAGCGGCGCGTGGCACTACGTCACCGGCGAGGGATACCGCGGCGAGTGGCTGCGCGAGGCCAAGCTCGTGCAGTCGTCCAACTCGATCGGCTCGCTCACGCTGTCCGTGATGCCCAGCTACCCGCTGCTCTCCGAGCTCACGTGCAACCGCAGGGTGCGCGCGATGGACGAGGACACGGGCGAGTACGTCTTCTACGGGCGCGTCATCGACGCCACGCCGCAGATGGACGAGGACGGCGCGGTCTTCACCGAGGTCACCTGCGAGGACGCCCTGGGCTTCCTGCAGGACACCGCCGTGTGGATCGACAGCCGCAAGGGCTACTTCGAGGGCAGCAACGCCAACTACCCTGTGGAGATAGACGACGAGGACGGCACGCGCACCATCGCCAGCTCAGACCTGCTCTCCATCCTGATCGCGCAGCACAACTCCACCGTGGGCGACTACCATGGCGACGCCTGGAAGAAGGTCTCCAAGGGCAGCATAGACGTGGACTCAGAGGACGAGACCACGTTCGAGGCCGAGTACCAGGCGACCACCTACGAGATGCTGCAGGACCTCGCCGAGGACGCCGACTGGGAGTACCGCAGCCGCTACGACGGCGCCAACGTCTACATAGACGTGGCAGACCAGCTGGGCAGCGGCGGCGGCACCTTCAAGGTTGGCGGCAACATGAGAAGCGCCGCCCTCAAGACCACGATGGCGGACGTGGCCACGCGCCTGTTCCCCTACGGCGCGGAGTACGCCAAGCTCGACAAGGTGAAGCGCAAGGGCACCAAGGTCACGGGCCGCGTGAAGGGCGAGAACCTCGAGTCCAAGGGCACCATGGTGCGCTTCCCGTGCGGCAAGTCCATCAAGTGCGTGCTCACCGTGGGCGCGCGCAAGGACGGATACGCCATGGTGATCTTCACCAGCGACCTGCTCACGTCCAAGAACGTCAAGAAGGTCACCGTCAAGAAGTACGTCGCCTCCAAGGACAGCTCCGAGGCGTGCACCAAGCGCTACCCCGTGCCGGACAAGGCCAAGTACGTCTACGTCATGGGCGCTGGCAGCGAGTGCACGACCTACGGCTACTTCTACAACGCCGCGGGAAACGCCATTCACAAGAACTACCGCACCGACCTGGGCTTCTGGAAGGGCAAGCTCACGCAGGCCAAGCTCGACAAGATACTCGCCAAGTACGGCGTGACCATGGGCAGCGTGGTGGACGGCAGCAGCGACCGCAGCTACTTCCTGTCCAAGAACGAGGACAAGTACGGCGTCATCGAGTACAGCCCCGTCAAGACCCAGAGCCTCAAGACCGACAAGATCACCAACAGCTCCAAGGCCGTCTACTCCATCGACGACCTCAAGGGCGCGAACAAGGCCAAGGCCACCGCGTTCGTGAAGTGGGCGTGCCGCAAGCTCAAGAAGAAGTGCAGGGAGAGCTGCGAGCTCACCGTCACCGGCTACGACCTGAAGGAGGCCGGGCTCGCCTACGACGCCCTGAGGCTCTACGACACGTGGACCGTGGTCAACGAGCTGGCGGGCATCAGCGCGAGCGCGGAGGTAGTGCGCGTGGAGCGCGACCTGCTCAAGCCGTGGTGCGTGGAGGTCGAGATGGGCAGCAAGGTGACGCGCTCGTCGGCGTCCACGCGCGGCAACGCCCTGGAGGGCGACGGCACCGCGAGCGACGCGGGCGACGACGACGACAGCGAGGCAGACGAGTACGAGACGCTCGTGAACCAGTACGCCGACGCAGCCGAGGCGGCGGCCGCCGAGGCCGTGAAGTCGGCAGACGAGCTCGACAGCCTGTCGCGCCGCATACAGGTGGACTCGCTCGCCGCGGGCCAGATGGCGTCTGCGGCCTACGACGACGTGCACCCCATCACGCAGGCCATGCGAGACGCGCTCGACCAGGCCGCCCAGCAGGCCCACGAGATCACCGCCGTCAAGGAGGCCAACAGCCAGACCGTGGAGGTCACGAGCAGCCTCGCGCGCGCTGTGGCGAGCTACAGCTACGAGACCGAGAAGAGCGTCGTGGCGTGGCGTCAGACCTACACCGCCAGCATGGACGCGTGGGCGAGCGAGGACGAGGCCGTGCAAGCCAAGATCAAGGCCGCCTACGCCAAGCTCTACGGAGACGGCGGCACCGCCGACAGCCCCACCGCAGACAGCGCCCAGGGCAAGCTCGACTCCGCCAAGGCCGCCAACGTGGAGGCCGCCGCCAAGGAGGCGCAGATGCGCACCGAGCTCGCGAGCGCCAAGGCGTACCAGGCGTCGTGCGTGCAGGCCGCGGCATCGCAGCAGCAAGCCTACGAGAAGGCGCTTGCCAACTACAAGGCCCTCAAGAAGAAGACCAACGCCAAGAAGCGCGAGATAGACGCGGCGTGGACGGCGCTGCAGGCATCGCTCGCGAGGCGCGACGAGTCCCAGGCCGCCGTGGACGCCGCGGACGCGCGGTGCGCCGAGGCCGAGGCGAACTACGCCGCCGCCAAGGCCGCGCTCGAGGAGGCCGAGGGCAAGGTGGACGCCGCCGCAGCCGAGGTCGAGACCGCCATGAACGGCATCCACGAGGTCTACAGCTCGTGCATCGAGCAGACGGCGCAGGGGATCGCGCTCACGGCCTCCAAGGTCACCGAGCAGGGCGAGCAGATAGGCGAGCTGCAGGTGACCGCCACCGACATCACGAGCACCGTGGAGGGCCTCAAGAGCGCCACCAACCTCAAGCAGACCGACACGGGCTGGACGTGGAGCATCGAGGACAAGACGGCGCGCGCGGACGCGGCGAGCGCCCAGAGCGCGGCAGACAGCGCCGCCAGCACCGCGAGCAGCGCCCAGAGCACCGCCAGCAGCGCGTACTCGATGGCCTACAACATCGTCAACGGCACCGGCACGCTGACCCTGGGCGGCAACGCCACGGCGATAAAGCTGGGAGGCAGCTCATCGTCCATCTACTTTGCCAACGAGAGGGCCTTCATCAAGTCGAATCAGAGCGGGCATATCCTCATCCGTCCGCAGCCCGACAGCAGCGTAGGTGGCTCGGTGTCGGCATTGCAGGTGTTTCATTACGGAGCCAGCGACAGCGGCATTTGCCTTAGCGGCAACACCAGGTTCGCCTATTTCGATCAAGATGGTTTCAAGGTCTATAGCGAGTACAACAACAATCTGGAAACCACACACCGCGTCGCCTTCATCGACGCCTCCAACGGAGACGTGAGGACCGCGGGCAGGTTCTACTCGACGGGAACCGTAACGGGCAGTGGAGACGCAGAGGCCGTCTGGTACAACAACTACCTTCGATCCAAGGCCTCGTCGTCGAGGCGCTACAAGCACGACATAGGCGACGTGAGCGACCCGGATTTGGAGCCGACCAAGCTCTACGACCTGCCCGTGCGCCAGTACCGCTTCAACGACGGATACCTCGCTGAGGGCGATATGTGCGAAGGGCGCGCCGTCATCGGTCTGATCGCCGAGGAGGTTGAGAGACACTACCCGATAGCCACTTGCTACGGCAGCGGCGGGCAGGTCGAGAACTGGGAGGCACGCTATCTGCTGCCCCCGATGCTCAAGCTCATCCAAGACCAGAAGGCGCAGATAGACGACCTAACCGCGCGTGTTGCCGCGCTGGAAGGCGCGGACAGCAAATAGGACGCAAGCTGATAGCACGCAATCGAATAGCATAGGAGGCGGTACCGTACATGGGACTCGTCATCACCACTGCCGTCACGGCCTGCGTCAGCGCGGTCGTGGGCGCGCTCGTAGGCGCGGTCGTATCGGGCATCGGGCGCAAGGCCAAGGAGAGCGAGGACGAGAGCCGGGGCATGCGCGCCGGCATGAGGGCGCTCCTCTGGCGCGAGCTCCGCAACATCCACGCCGAGGCGGCGGAGAGCGGCGGCATGGCCGTTGACGACAGGCGGCATCTGGAGAACGTCTACAACGCCTATCACGACATAGGTGGCAACGGGACGGGGACGAGGCTCTACGAGGAGTCCATGCACCTGCCCGTTATCGACTGAGGAGGATCAAGATGGGAATGGTTTACTGGAGGCAATGGGCAAAGGCAGCTGGCATCCGCGCGCTGAAGACGGCGTGCCAGACGGCCGTCGGCGTCATAGGGGCAGCGAGCCTCATGAGCGAGCTCGACTGGCTCACCGTCGGCAGCGCCGCGCTGCTCTCCGCAGTGGTGAGCGTGCTCACCTCCCTGGCTGGCCTGCCGGAGGTCACCGACGACGCAGACGTAGACACCTCCGAGGTGGCAGCTGCGCATGGCGACGACCTGAGCGGTGAGTAGCATGCGTATCAACACCGACTACCGCTCCAAAAAGCACGGCAACACCACGCCCAAGCGCCGCAAGGCGGGCACCGCAGCAGCGCCCGACTACATCGTCATCCACAACACCGGCAGCAACGCCAGCGCGAAGAACAACTGCATCTACTTCAACCGCGAGGGCGCCGAGACGAATGCCAGCGCCGACTACTTCGTAGACAAGGACGGCAAGGTCTACCAGTACAACAAGTGGCAGTACGCCTACTCCTGGCACTGCGGCGACGGACATGGCGAGTACGGCATCACCAACAGCAACTCCATCGGCATCGAGGTCGTGAGCGCAGACGACGAGTTCACGGACAAGCAGGTCGCCGCTTTGCGCAAGCTGGTCAAGAAGCTCATGAAAAAGTGCAGCATCGACGCCAAGCACGTCGTGCGCCACTACAATGCGAGCCGCAAGAGCTGCCCGGGCTACTACGCCGGAGCCGCCGGCACTGCCAAGGGCAAGCGCTGGGCGGCGCTCAGGAAGAAGGTGACGTCCTAGGATGGCGGTCGAGCAGAACATCATCCCGGTGAGCGTGGAGTCCCGCTTCATCGGCGTGAGCGACCACACGCACGTCATGGCGGGCAACGTCGGCGTGGACTACGTGAAGATAACCCTGGACTCCGAGTGGGACGGGCTGAAGAGCTTCGTGACCTTCACGGGGTGCGCGCAGGACGGCACCACCGTGGACTACACCTCGGACGCCATCGAGATTCCCTGGGAGCAGATAGAGGAGGCGGGCGAGCTCTTCATCGGCGTGCAGGGCTTCGAGGCGACCGCCGACGTGACGGTGGACGAGGAGGGGCAGCTCGTGGTCAATGGCACCGCCCCGACACTCAACGCCGCCGCGATGACCGTGCCGATACAGGTATTCGAGAGCGGTGAGACGGGCGGAGCGTCGCCCCAGCAGCCCACGCAGGGCACGCTGCAGCGCATCGAGCAGGACATCCTGGCGCTTGAGGAGCTGACCGGAGACAGCGAGCAGATACTCGCAGACGTCAAGGCCGCCACGTCCAGCGCGAACACGGCCGCAGGCACCGCGACCAGCGCAGCGACGGCGGCGACCGAGGCGGCGTCGACCGCAGACGCAGCAGCCGGCAAGGCGGACAGCGCGGCTTCTGCGGCGACAACCGCTGCATCCGGCGCGGACGCGGCGGCTGCGACCGCCGCCAGCGCGGCGTCGAGCGCCGAGGAGAAGGCGGCGGCATGCGAGACGGCGACCGCTGCAGCGCAGGCAGTCGTGGACGACGAGGCGGGCCACAGGGCGGCGGCGAAGGCCAGCGCCGAGGCTGCGGCCTCGTCTGCCAGCGCAGCTGCGGCGAGCGAGACGGCGGCGGCGTCCAGCGCATCGGCTGCGGCCTCGTCGGCATCCGATGCCGCATCCAGCGCGTCTGTCGCCAAGGGCAGCGAGACTGCGTCCGGCGCGAGCGCCAACAGCGCGGCTGCATCGGCATCTGCGGCGTCTGCCAGCGAGGCCAGCGCGGGCGGCTACGCCGAGCGCGCAGAGGCGGCGGCCAAGGAGGCCGAGACGATCGCGGGCCTCACCGTAGACGACGCAGTGACCGAGGGAAGCCCCAACCCCGTGGCGGGCGGCGGCGTCTACAGCTACGTGGCCTCGACCGTCGCCTCGCTCAGGGACGGCCTGGTGCGCGTGGTGGACAGCCTGCCCGACACCGGCGAGCCGGGCGTCATCTACATGACGGCGGCGGAAAGCCCCGCAACAGGCAACCTCTACGCCGAGTACGTGTGGGAGGGCGGCGCGTGGGAAAAGCTGGGCGACGTGCAGATGCCCGACCTCACCCCGTACGCAAAGACGGACGACGTGACGGCGGCGATAGCATCCGCGCTGACCCCGTATGCCACGACTGAGAGCGTTGCGGCGGGGCTCGCTGGCAAGCAGGACACCCTGACCTTCGACGGCACGCCCACCGAGGGCAGCTCCAACCCCGTCACCTCGACAGGCGTCAAGTCCTACGCCGACGCCAAGGTGGCGGCGCTCGCGACCGTGGCGAGCACGGGCAGGTACGCGGACCTCAGCGGCACGCCGACCGTGGACACCGAGGTCACGGCAACGGGTGCAAACGCCGTGACGGGCGCGGCGGTGGCAACGTACGTGGACGGCGTGATAGGGGGCATCGCCAATGGCAGCTACTAGCGTTCAGGAGCTGGTGCTCGCATCTGTGCGCACCGCCACCGCCAGGCACGCCGAGGCGGGCGTGCCCCTCGACGGCATAGTCTGCGGCAACACCGAGGCGGACGTGAGGGTCTACGACCACACCGAGACCGCCGAGGTCGAGGGCGAGGACGGCACCATCCAGACCGTCGAGCAGAGGGCGAGCGTCGCCGACTACCTGCGCACCATGACGGGGCCTGTCGTCGCGGCGGTCAACTGGTACGTCGCGGGCGGCGAGGTGACGCGCATCTCGTTCATGGCGGTAGGCGCAGAGTTGATAGACAACTGGGACGGCTCCGCGTGGGAGCTGTCGGACATGTGGGAGGTGTAGCATGGGCGGCACGACCAACCTCACATCCAAGCTCACCGCCATCGGCGACGCGATACGCGCCAAGACGGGCGAGGCAGCCAAGCTCACGCTCGACCAGATGGCAGCCGAGATAGCGGCCTTGGAGACCAGGGCCAGGCTGACGTTCTCCACCGTGCGCGGCACCGCGCCGGACGCCGAGGGTGCGCACTACGCGCAGCCCGACGACCCGTCCTACGCGGGCTACGGATTCGTCGGCTGGTACACAAACAGCGCTTTGACGCAGGCGTTCGACTGGGGCGCCGAGGCCGAGACCGCCACCGTGTACGCCAAGTGGAGCATAGACGCCCCGGCCGTGAGCAACCCCGACATCACAGGCGACGGCGAGGCCCACGCCCTGGGCAGCGTCACCGCGGCGGGCGAGGGGCAGGCCGTCTACTACAGCGCCGACGGCTCCACGTGGCAGTCCACATGCCCCGAGCAGAGCGCAGACGGCACCTATACCACCTACTGGAAGGTCACGGCGGACAGCTGCGACGACCTCACGGGCAGCTTCACCACCACCATCAGCAGCGACCCCGTGTCAGACGAGGTCGTCGCCAAGCTCGCCGCCGCAGCCGAGAAGGGTCGCGACCTTTCCGCGCTGACGCTGGAGGAGCTGGCGTCCGCAGCGGAGTCCCTGGAGCTTCTGGGGACGTCCTCCAAGGCGTACAGCGCCGCCAAGGCGTGCGCGCAGGCGGGAGCCTACCGCACCACCACCTACGGCACCACCACCGTCTACATGACGCTCGTCTCCGTGCTGCACGACGAGGACGCAGACGGCAACGCCCTGGGCCTCACGTGGATGCTCTCCGCCGCTGCGCCGAGCGCGAGCTACCTCATGGGCACGGACAACGGCGTGGCCATCATGAAGATGAACTCGAGCAGCACCAACACGGGCGGATGGGGCGCATCCGCGGGCCGCACGACGCTCAACTCCGCGGTGCTCTCCAACCTCACGGAGAGCGGGCTGACCTCGATGATCAGGGCGCGCAAGGTGCCTTACGGCCCCACCTACAACAGCACCAGCGCGTCCGTGAGCTACACGACGGACAAGCTGTGGCTCATGAGCTACCACGAGGTGTACGGGTTGATCACGAGCTCCTATTCGGGCAGCTACGATATGACGACGTACAAGTACCTCGCCAACGAGGGCGGGCAGATGGACTGGTTTGCAGCGAACAACGTCAGCCAAAGCAGCTATTCCAAGCTCGCCGGAGGCAGCACGAACCGCTGGCTGCGCTCTTGCTACCCGGGCGGCAGCAGCCTTTTCGGCAATGTCTACTACAGCAACGGCAACCCGGGCAACTACTACGCCAGCAACTCGCGCGCTGTGTTCCCCTGCTTCTCGATGTAGCCCCAGGCCCCTGAACCGGCGGGCCGCGTCCCGCCGGTGGGGCCGCAGCAGAAAGGAGCCCCATGTCGGTTCCGAAGAGCCGCCGCACGCCGGCGCGAACCGAGTACGTCTGGCAGGCGACCCTGCTGGCGTCCGAAGCGGGCGCTGTGTGTTCCCGCCTGCCCAAGAGGTGGGCGTTCACCAGGACGCGCTACATCCTCGACGCGGCGAACCGCGTGATGGAGGAGGCCGTGAGGGCGAACGCCATCTACGCCACCGACGAGCGCGAGGCCGCCATCCGCATGGGGCACCTGCAGGAGGCCATGGCCTCCTGCTACGTCTTGGAGGCGTATATCAACCAGATCGCCGAGGACGGCCCCAGGAGGCCGTGCGACGCGGACAGGGACTACGCCGACCAGCGGCCCTGCGTCACGCCGGGCCAGCTCGCCGAGCTGTGCAACCGGTGCGCGTCGGTCGAGCGGCTCGTCAAGGCCGTCATCAAGGCCGACCGCGCCAGATGGCGCAGGCCGAAAACCAGGAGAAGACCATCCCGCAAGAGCCTGTGACCGGTCATCGCAGGCGACCGCTTCAAGAAGGTGCGGGCCTAAAGCAGCACGAACCGCTGGCTGCGCTCTTGCTACCCGGGCAACAGCAGCAATTTCGGCAATGTCAACTACAACAACGGCAACCCGAACAACAACAACGCCAGCAACTCGCGCGCTGTGTTCCCCTGACTCCCATCCATCTCATAGACCGAGTAAGCGAAAACGCCGAAAGCAGGAGGAAGAAGGAATGAGAAGGAGGCTCGCACCGCGCCCATACGGGCGAAACGACCGCCGGCCCCATGCGGACACGAGTTGCGGACTCGCTCCCTTGGGCAGCGTCTGGCCGAGAGGTTCCAGGCAACCGATGCCGCCGGGAAACCGGGGGCCGGCATGAACGCATCGCAGCGCGCAAGGCGAAGGCAGCGCCGCATGGGTGCGCGCGAGGCAAGGCGCAGGGAATCGCTTGCGCCCGCCCTCGACTACGGCAAGGCGCTGTCCCTCGACGCGCTCATCAAGTCCAGCAGGACGTGCCAGCGCGGCGTGAGCTGGAAGGGCAGCGTGCAATCCTTCTGCCTGCGCCGTGGCGCGAGCTGCGCCGAGCTCAAGCGCGAGCTGGACTTCGGCAGGTACCGCAAGCAGCCCGCCACGCGCTTCACCATCCACGAGCGGGGATGCGAGCGCAGCATCAGCGGCGTGTCCTTCCGCGACAGGGTCGTGCAGCGCGCGCTGTGCGACAATTCCCTCGTGCCGCTGCTCACGCGCGGAGTCATCGACGACAACTGCGCCAGCCAGAAGTGGCGCGGCACCCACCTAGCGCGCAAGCGATTCGCCAGGCACATGGCAGAGGCATACCGGCGGTGGGGCGATGACGCGGCGTGCGTGCAGTACGACTTCCGGAAATACTTCGCCAGCATCGACAGCCGCAGGGCGAGCGACGGCATCCGCCGCGAGTACCTGCGGGCCGCAGGCGAGGATAACCGAGCCGACGCTATCAGGCTGTGGGCCATAGCCGACGGCATAACGACCGAAGAACGCGGCGTGGGCTTGGGCAATCAGACCTCGCAGACCGTGGCGATATGGTACGCGAGCCCGATAGACCACTATGTGCGCGAGGTGCTTAGGTGCGGCCTGTCAGGGCGCTACATGGACGACGGCTACGCCTTCTGCCGCGCCGACGAGGCACAGGCCATACTGGATGCGATAGCCGGGAGGGCCGAGGCGCTGGGCTTGGAGCTCCACTCGCGCAAGAGCCGCATCACGCCGATAACAGAGACGATCACCTTCCTCAAAACCTGCTACACGATGCAAGGTAAGCACGTGAAGTGCGATATGTGCGGCAAGTCGCTGCTGCGCACGATGCGCCATGTGCGCAGCGTCCATGGGCTGCTTGCGGCAGGCCGCATCTCAGACGGGGACTTCGCCCAGAGCCTGGCGAGCACCTATGGCACGATCTGCCGCGCTGCATCGCCCAAGCAGCGCAGGAGATTTGAGGCGTCGGTTCCCAGGGAATGGCATGGCCTGCTGCGCGATGTCAGGATGCGGGTGCTGGGCGGTTAGATCAGCGCAGAACTGAAACCGAGCAGTTTTGGGCAGTTTTGGGCAGTTCCGATCAGTTTTGATCAGTTCGGCACAACGGCTTGCTAGGCTGCCAGCGGCACCCTCACCAGCACCTTGCTACCGTAAGATGCCAGTTTTGTTTGCCCAGCCTGCAATGTAGTCCACCACTCTTGATTTGTGCGAACCCGCTCGAGCGTAAGCTTGGCGGGTTCTTTCTCGTTTGCGTGGTAGTTCAAGAGCACGAGCACCTCCTGGCTGTCGCCCTCGCCCGTGATCACCGCCCCCGCCACGAAAGCCGCGAGCAGGTCCTCGTCCGTGAGCGCCGTGCCGCCCTGCAGGAAGTCGCAGAAGTCGTCCGCATCGAAAGCCTGCTCCCTGTGCGTGCGCATGTCCAGCTCCGCGCGGTCGCGCTGCTCCTCGAGCTCGGCGATGCGCTCCTTGGCTCCGGGCGGGATGATGCCCTGCTCTATGGCCTTGAGGATATTGGCCAAGCCGCGCTCGGCGTCTGCCTTGGACTTGCGCGCCGCCTTGGCAACGTCGGCGAACGCGCCGCCGTTGGCCCACCTCTCGACGCGCCTGGCGATGTCCATGCAGGTGTCCCTGTCGGTCAGCATGCGGCGCAGCTCGGCGCAGATCGCGCCCTCGACCTTGTCGCGGCGCACGGCCTTTGTGCCGCACTTCTTGCAGCGGTAATACTCGTACTTGACGCCGTACTTGCCGCGCCCGGAGGTCCCCGCCAGCTCGCGCCCGCACTGGGCGCAGGCGATCTTGCCGGAGAGCGCGAACACGCCCCAGTCCTCCTTCTCGCGGTTCTTCTTGGGGCGCCTGCCGCGCGCCGCCTCGAAGGTGGCCTTGTCGATGATGGCGGGCATGCCGCCCTCCACGCGCACGTCCCCCCAGTGGTAGAGGCCCGTGTACTTGTCGTTCTTCAAGAGCAGGTGCATGGCGCCCGATGTGAATGGCTTGCCCGTGGACGTGCGGTAGCCGCGCTCTGCGAAGTCGCGGGCGACGCTCTCTGCGGGCTCGCCCTCTATGCGCCTGGCGAACGCCTCGCGCACGAGCGGGGCGATGTCCTCGTCTATCTGGTAGCGGCCCTCCGCGTCCACCGTGTAGCCCCAGATGCGCACGCCGTTGGCCTTGCACTGCAGCGCGTTGCCCTCCATGCCGCGCTTGACGCGCACGGAGGTCTTGATGCTCTCGCAGGCCGCAAGGCCCTCTAGCAGCTTCTCGTAGATGATGCCCTCCGGGCTGTCGGGTATGGACTCGAGCGCGCTCACGAGCTGCACGCCCTTCTTGGCGAGCTCGCGCTTGTAGATGGGCGCGTCGTAGGGGTCGCGGCTGAAGCGGTCCATCATGTAGACGAGCACGATGGACGACTCGCCCGCCGCGGCTATCATCTGCTGGAACTGCTCGCGGTCGTCCGTCCTGCCGCTCACGGCGCGGTCTGCGTACTCCCTCACGACCTTGTAGCCCTCGCGGGCGCACCACTCGCGGCACACGCGCAGCTGGTCGTCTATGGAGGCCTCGCGCTGCTTGGAGCACGAGAAGCGCGCGTATATCACGGCCGTCTTTGGGTTAGAATTGGTGGGCATCCTTTTTCCTTTCAATCGCTTTGCTTGGTTCTTGGATGTTTGCCCTGCTCGCACCGCCAAGTTAGCGAGCGGGGCTTTTTTTATGATGTGTTTTATGGCTCGTCTTTAGTCTCAGAGTTTCCCCTTCCTGCGATCTCGTCAATGGTGCATCCAAGGGCGTCTGCTAAATCCCAGGCTATTTCAATATTGAGAGTTCTTTTACCTTGCTCCCATTGGGTGTAGGTATCAACGGGCACACCGATATACTCTGCGAATGCACGGGCGCTTTTCCATCCAGCTTCTTTTCGCATCTTTTGAAGTCCGGGCTTTTTCATTGCAATACCTCCTAAAAACATTATGGGACATAACGAACTAAAAAATTTTGAAATTACCAAACATATTTGGTTCACTTTGAACTAAAATCTGTTTTGTCAGGTCATGGTTCGTTGTGAACCAAAAGGAGGTGTTATGAATCCTGGAATGAAAGCTATCGGTCTATGCCTGAAGTCGAGACGACTTGCATGCGATATGACCCAAGCCGACATGGCCAAAAATTTAAATGTGTCGGCGAACACGATCTCCAATTGGGAAACCGGTGAGTGCAGTATCGACCTGCAAAAAGCCTGGAACATGGCTGACGCATTAGGCATGTCGATAGACGAGCTAGTAGGCCGTGACCTCTATCAAAAGAGCAATTAGACCAAGCAAAGCAGGTGCCCCACAACAACGCGCGGCGGTTTGGCGGCCGCCGCCAAGGGGCGAAAGAAAGGAGAGCCACATCATGGAAAACGCGAAGAAGCTCCTGGCCGACAAGGCCGCATCACCCGAGGTCCGCGAGGGCGTCATGGACGCGAGGCTCATGGCAGCGTACCGCGCATGGGTCGAGGCGGGCCGCCCCGCCAAGGCCAACTAGGGAGGGCAGCGGAGATGACAAACCGCAAGGACGCCACCTACACCATCGTCGCCCGCATGTTCGGGCGCGACATGCCGCTGTTCTCCGTCCACGGCTACGAGCGCGCCGAGAGGCATGCGCAGCACATCAGCGCCCGCACGGGCAACGCCACCTGGCTGCGCGCAGACGACGTGATCCGCACCAGCGCCGAGGTCATCGAGGCCACCGGCGTAGAGATCGTCCCGGCGTAACGGAGATATACAATGCGCAACCCCAAGATGGGCGGCCAGCGCCGCGTGAGATACGACGACAAGGAGCGGTGCTGGTACGTCAGGCCGAGCTACGTCGACCCGGTGACCGGCGGCTACACGCGCCGCCGCCACCAGGTGAGCGGGCAGCTGACCGAGGAGCAGGCGCAGGCCGCGTGCAACGCGTGGCTCAAGCGCGAGGACAGGCTGCACCGCGACAAGCGGTGCGGCTCCCTTGCCGAGGAGTGCCTGGACTGGGTGAGGATGTCTGCCAAGGGCGGGCTCAAGCACCGCACCGTCAAGGACTACGAGCGCGCCGTCAACCGGTTCGTCGTCCCCACCATCGGCGGCATGGACGTCGACGAGGTCGACCACTACGACGTGCTCGACCTCTACACGGAGCTGGTGGAGAGCGGGCGCGAGGACGGCAAGGGGCTTTCCCCCAACAGCCTCACGCAGCTGCACGCCGTGCTGCGCGGCACCTTCGCGAGCCTGCTCGACCGCAGGGTGATCTACACCAACCCCATGATGTTCATAAGCCGACCGCGCGACGCGTCCCAGTACGAGGCGGTGTCGCTCAGCGGCTACGAGGCCGCCAAGCTCTACAACAACTGCGCGGACATGATCGCCAACAGCGAGATAAGCCGCGACCGCAACTACGCCCTGGGCGTGCTGCTGGCGCTTTGCACCGGCATGCGCTGCGGCGAGGTCTGCGCGCTGCGCCGCCGCGACAGGCTGGCGGGCGGGCTGCTGGCCGTGGAGGGCAGCGTGACCGAGGCCACCAACCCGCCGACTCGCACCAGCCCCAAGACGGCTAAGAGCCGCCGCACGCTCACGCTCGCGCCGGACGTGGACGCCCTAACTGCCGCGCACATCAGGTGGCAGGACGGCGAGATCTGCGCTGGCCCCACCACGCCCATCGTCACCGTGGACGGCGAGCTCACGCGCCCCTCCACGCTATCCAAGTGGTTCAAGCGCCTGGCGGTCAAGCTCGACCTGCCGAGCGACGCCACGTTCCACAGCCTGCGCCACACCGTGGCCACGCAGATGATCCTGGGCGGCGAGGACATGAAGACCGTGAGCGAGCTTTTAGGGCATGCGAACGTGAACATCACGCTGGGCACCTACGCGCACCTGGTGCCGGGGCGCGCCGCAGAGGCCTCGGCGCGCTGGATGAGGAAGATTGGAGACGGCGATGCCGCGCAAGGCTAAGGGCTACTACAAGCACGAGCTGGACGCCTACAGGCACCCCAAGCTCATATCGCTCAGGCTCTCGGGCCACGGGGCTGCAGAGCCCTTCTACTGGGCCGCGCTGAGCTACATCTACGAGAACCACGCGCCGTTGCCCTGCGACACGTCCAGCCTGGACTTCGTGGCCTTCTGCCACGACATGTGCTGCGACTTCGCCACCGCGGCCGATGCGATCGCCGCGCTCGTGGACGCCCAGCTGCTCTACCGCTGCGAGGGCGGCGTGAGCAGCGAGAGGGCGGAGGAGACCTTGGGCGAGTGGGAGCAGACGAGCGCCAAGCGCTCCGAGGCGGGCTCCAAGGGCGGCCGACCGCAGCAGGAAGCCGAAAGCAAAACGGGCGAATCGGAAAGCAAAGAGAAAGCAAAAGGTTCCGAATCAAAAGCAAACGGAAAGCAAAAGGTTCCGAATCAAAAGCAAAAGGTTCCTGAAAAAAAGCAGAAGAAAGAAGAAAGAAGAGAGAAGGAAGAAGAAAAAGAAAAAGAGAGAGAGGGCGCGCGCGGGCGCGCGGCACGCGCCAAGCACGGGGCGTACGGCAACGTGCTGCTGAGCGGCGACGAGCTCGCCAAGCTCAAGGCCGAGTGCCCCGCCGACTGGGCGGAGCGCATCGAGCGGCTCGACGAGTACATCGAGCAGACCGGCAGGCGCTACCGCAGCCACCTGGCCACGATCCGCGCCTGGAAGCGCCGCGACACGGCGCAGGGCAGGGCTTCCCCCGCCCGGGGAGGCTCGAAGGTGTACGCGACGACGGACGACGGAGAGGGGTGGATGCCCGAGTGAAGGTCAACGAGGACGGCACGGCAGAGGCCGACATCTGCCCGGTGTGCGGGCTTCCCGCAGAGGACGTGCGCAAGGTCAACGGCAAATGGGTCAGCTGGCCCATGCTCCACGAGCACGACCTGCCGCAGGTCGCCGGGAGGCGAGAGCCCGAGGCCGTGAGGCTGAGGCAGTGCTACGGCACGGCTGCGGCGCTCGAGGCGCACGCATCGGCCTGCATGGACGGGCTGGCAGCGCCCAGGGCCGTGGACGCCGCTGCCAGGCAGCTGGTGGCAGACGCGATCGGCGAGCCGCGCGCCTCGAGGCGCGGCCTGCTGGTCTACGGGGCCAACGGCGTGGGCAAGACCTACCTCGCCGCCGCAGTGGCCAACGAGGTGATCGCAAACGGCGGCAGGTGCCGCTGGGTGCGCCTGGAGTCGCTGATGCGCCAGGGCTCGCAGGCCATGGAGCTGGAGATCCGCCGGGCGTGCTCCAAGGCGCTGTCGCTGGTGGTGCTCGACGACTTCGGCAGCGAGAGGGAGAGCAGCTTCGGCGTGGCGCAAACCTTCGCCGTGGTCGATGCGCTCTACGAGGCAAGGGCCACGCTGCTCGTGACCACCAACCTCACGCGCAGCCAGATCGCCAGCCCCGCCACCGTGGAGGCGCGCCGCGTGCTCGACCGCCTCAAGGAGCGCTGCCGCTGCGTGGCCTACGAGGGCCCCAACAAGCGCCAGCAGGCGGTGGAGGGGCAGCGGTGAGCCTGGCCGAAACCTGGCCAAAGCGGCCCCGCGGGGGCGGACGGTCCGAACCCGCCGCCCCCGCAGGTCAAGGCGGGAAACATCCGGGGCATGGGAAGGCCCCGGGCAAATAACAACGGATTCTTTGGAAAGGCAGGGAAATGAGCATCAACAAGGTGATCTTGAGCGGAAACCTGACCCGCGACCCGGAGCTGAGGGCCACGAGCGGCGGCACGAGCGTGCTGGCCGTCCCCCTGGCGGTCAACGACCGCTACCGCAGCCAGGACGGCGAGTGGCTCGACCGCCCCAACTACGTGGACTGCGAGGTCTGGGGCAAGAGGGCGGACGCCCTGGCGAAGATCTTGGCCAAGGGCGCGAAGGTCTGCGTGGAGGGCAAACTGCGCTGGCACAGCTGGGAGGCGAAGGACGGCACCAAGCGCTCCAAGCTCACGGTGACCGTGGACGAGGTGGAGCTGATGAGCCGCCAGGGCGCGGCGCAGCAGCCGCAGGGCGGCAGCGCCGCCGAGGTCGTCAAGGCGGCCTACCCGGACGCCGAGCTCTACGACGAGGAGGTGCCGTTCTGATGACGCCGCAGGAGGCCGAGAAGAAGCGCCGCATAGGCTACCTGGAGGCCATGCGCGCCAACGAGAGCCACCCGCTGCACGGCACCAACACCGGCTACAACTACGGCTGCCGCTGCGAGCCGTGCAGGCAGGCCAGCCGCGAGTACCGCGCCATGCTCGCCGGCAGGCGCTACCCCACGATGCAGTTCAACTTCCCGACCTACCGCGACCTGCCCTGCGAGGCAGACAGCGCGTCGGTCGAGGCGCAGGCGCAGAAGGTGGTCGAGGAGGCGCTGGAGCTCGCCGAGGCAGCGCACAAGAACGAGGGCAGCGAGCGCGTCATGGAGGAGTGCTGGGACGTGGTGCAGGCGTGCGAGACGCTGCTTCGAGCCTACGGCTCCAAGCGCCGCTTCAAGTCGCGCAATGGCGTCATCGACAAGAACCGCGAGCGCGGGTACTACGGGCCGCGGCGATGAGGGAGCGCGACCGCGCCGAGAGGGCGCACGAGATAGCAGTGTTCCTGGGAGTGCCGTTCGACGCCGCCTGGAAGGTCGCCAACTGCGTCTGCAAGGTCTTCTACATGACCGAGGGAGACGCCGCCAAGGGCGCGGGCGAGTCCAACGTGCGCTGGGGCAACAGGGTCAAGCCGTACCGATGCCCCATATGCGGCAGGTGGCATTTGACATCGGACGACGAGCAGAGGCAGAGGGAAAGCGAGGACAGGGATGTCTAACACGTTCGACATGATAAACAACGCGCTCATGCGAGAGCTCGAGCGCCTGGACGACATAAACCCCGCGACGGAGGCGGGGCGCGCCGAGCTCGAGCGCGCCAAGACCGTGCGCGAGGTCTGCGCGGCGGGCATCGAGAACGCCAACGCCACGGTGAACGCCATGAGCATGCTGCACAGGGTTACGAAAGGCAGCATATCGCTGTCGGCCATGCCCGCGCTGATGGGGGTCAGGGATGAGCAGTAGGGACTACACGGACGAGGAGCTCGCCTGGCTGCGCGAGTCATACCCCAAGGTCGGCCTGCGCGCCATCGAGGGCGAGTTCGAGAGGAGGTTCGGCTACCGCCGCACCAAGGGCGCGCTGGCGACCAAGGCGCACAAGATGGGCCTGCACGTCCAGGCGCTGCCCAAGACCTCGCGCACCGGGGCGGTGCGCAGGATCTTCTGGGACAGGGAGCCCGAGATGACCGCCTGGATGCTTTCCAACGACACGGGGCGCATCGGCGACACGTGCGCCGCGTTCGAGCGCGAGTTCGGGTTCCCCATCGCCAAGACGCAGGTCTCGCTGTTCCGCCGGACGCATGGCACGGTCTCACGCAAGGGCTGCGGCGGCAGGTGGGGCGACAGGTATCCGCTGGGCAGCAGGCGCGACACCGGCAAGGGGTACGTGCTGGTGAAGGTCGCCGACAGACCCGGCAAGAAGGGCACCAAGGACAACTGGCGCATGGAGCACGTCGTGGCATACGAGGCATACAACGGCCCCGTGCCTGAAGGGTGCCAGGTGATGTTCGCCGACCGCGACTACACCAACATCGCGCCGGACAACCTGGTCGCCGTCCCGAAGAGGCTCATCGGGATCATCAACGAGCATGGTGCGAAATACAGCGACCGCGAGTCGCTTCTGGCATGCGTGCGCCTTGCGGAGCTCAAGAGCCGCATCGTGGACTGCGAGCTGGCACCGCGCCGCTGCGAGGTCTGCGGCGTTGAGTTCGCGCCGAGGGAGAGGCACCAGACCAAAATAGTCACATGCCCGGACTGCCTGGCAGCCGGGCACAAGGCAAAGGGCAAAAGACGATACGGGGAGAAGGTGGTCTAGATGGGCGAGGAGCGCAAGACCTGCCGCATCGAGCAGACGGAGTTCGACGACGGCACGCTGCAGTACCGACTGGAGCTGAGCTGCGGCGACACGGTCTACTACGACGAGATGCGCGGCCCCAACTTCTGCCCCGAGTGCGGGGCGCTCGTGGTGAGGGGGAGACGATGAGCAAAAAGCAGCCGAGGAAGCTCATGCCGGGAGACGAGCTCTACTCCGTGGCGATAGGCGCGATGCCGCTCGCGCCATGGAGGATGAAGCGGGTCGTCGACTTCCTGGCGGATTTGGAGGGCATGGTGGCGGTGCACCCGGAGGGCGACCGCAACCTCCTCTTCTTCGACAGTCTCAACCACGCCAAGGCGGCGCGCAACCTCATCGAGGCCGAGGGCAACAGGTGCGGTACCAACATCTGCCTGTTCCGCATCATGGCAGACGGGGTGCCCGAGTTCATCGGAGGCGCGGACTGATGGCGGCGGCGGTGCTCGCGTTCGCGCTCCTCTCCGCAGCCGCCGTCTCGCTCCCGTTCTTCATCGAGGTCATGTCCGAAGGCGATTGGTTGGAGAGGATGCGCGAGCCGAGGTTCCCATGCGCCAGATGCGAGCACGTCGTAGACGGCGACAGGTGCGCGGCCTGCTTCGACCGCGTCACCGGCGAGCCGCTGTCGTGCTGGACGTCGCGGGCGACCAAGCAGTGCGCGAGGAGCGCGAAGGAGGTTGAGCGATGAGCGAAGACACAGCCAAGTCACAGCCAAGTCCCAGCCAAGACGCAGCTAATGACAAGGAGCCGACTATGGCTCAGAGAATGATGGAGATATACCGATGATGGAGCTGAGAGACACGGTCGAGCTGATGGTCAGCGACGACTACGAGGAGCGCTTCCGCGCCGAGTACCGGCAGCTGCACATCCGCTGCAGCAAGCTGCGCCAGCTGCTCTGCGACTGGGGCGCAGGCAGGCTGGACTTCGAACCGACCTGCTCACGCGAGCTGCTGGAAAGGCAGTACCGGTCTATGAACAAATGCCTAGTAGCGCTGAAAGAACTGGCGCTAATCGAGCACATCGACCTCGGCATCGAGCACTGCGCAGGGAAGGAGGAGCGATGAGCGAATTCGAAGACGACTACGCCTACGACTTCAGCAACGTGCAGAACTGGAACCCCGTGGACGGCGTGTGGTGCCCCAAGTGCCACGCCTCCTTCCACGTGGAGGAGATCCCCGACGCCTACGGGGACGGCTACATCGAGGAGTGGGACCACTGCTACACGGAAGCCATCCCCGACTTCTGCCCGTTCTGCGGAAAGGAGCTGTCGCGATGAGCTACTACCGCTACGAGCAGGAGCGCGGCGAGCTGCCCGAGCCGATAGTCTACGGCGGGTACGGCAGCGGGGCGAACGCCGTGCAAAAAGAGTACGGTGAGCCCGCGGGCGACGATGAGGGCGAGTTCGCCGAGCATGCCGGTACCGGGTGCGTCGGCACTAGCGTTATCGTAGACGGGCTGGGCAGATTCCGCAGCGTTGCCGCGGCGGCGCGCGCGATCGGCGTGTCGCGCAACGCGCTCATAGGCAAACTCAAGCGCGGACGCGGCGCAGCCGTGGTGGACGGTTACAAGGTCAGGAAGGCAGACCGCTAGGCGCGATCAGCGCGGCGGCGGAAGGCGAGAGGCGGGTGCATGGCGGCGGCAGACGAGGAGCTGTACTCCAAGGCCGAGGCGTACTGCGAGCATATCCGGGGGCTCAACAACCGGATGAAGAGGGCTAAGGCGAACTACGCCGAGGCGGTGTCGGCGGCAGACGGCATCAAGGCCGTCCGCTACGACGTGATAGGCGGCACCACTCCCAGGCGCGGCGACGACGCGATGGCCGCGGCGGTCGAGCGGGTGGAGGCGCAGGGCGCGGCCATGGTCGAGAGCATCGCCGCCTGGGCCGCCGAGTGCGAGGCTTTCGACGCCGCATGCGGCAGGCTCACGCCGCTGTCGGCGCTCGTCTTGTCGCTCTACTACCGCAACGGGATGGGGTGGAGCGAGGTTGCTGACGAGATGCATTTCTCGTGCGTCTACGTGCGAAGAGAGCTGCGCGCCCGCGCGCTCGCGGAGCTCGCAGGCGAGCTTCCATGGGGCTGGCGCTGAAACTCCCTACAAAAACCTACACGCATCCTGTGATATAAGTAGACTCGCAATCGAAACGATGAGGGCCATCCGCAAGGGTGGCCTTTCTCATGCCCGCGACAAGGAGGCGGCTATGACGCGCAAGGAGCTCGTGGCGCTGGCGATCAGGGCGGCCACGAGGTACGACACCCCCATGGCCGCGGCCTTCCGCCGCGCACTCGGAGTAGCCGCCCCGCCCGGATGGGGCGAGCGCCCCAAGGCGGTCGCATTCGAGCCTGGCACCACCAGGGAGATGCGGGAGTGCTTCGAGAACCGCGAGAGCCCCCTGGACGGGTGGCTGTGAGCGCGGTGTCGCGCTACGCCAACGGCAACGCGCGGCGCAAGGTGCGCGCGTGGCTCAAGTCGCAGGGGCTGCCCTGCGCGATCTGCGGTCGCGCCATCGACTACTCGCTGCCGAGCGGCGACCCGATGAGCTTCGAGGTCGACGAGATCATCCCGGTGAGCAAGGGCGGAAGCCCGATAGACAAGGCCAACGTGCAGCCCGCGCACCGCATCTGCAACCAGAGGCGCGGCAACAGAGACCTGCCGCGAACGCGCAGGCGGATGCCGATGACGGCGCGAGACGTCCCGCGCGACCACACGTCGGGCAAGGGTTGCGAGCCCTGTGTGCCGAGCGCGAGCACGCGTGACATAGAGGCTGCGATAGCGGATGCCTACGGGCCGCGACCATGCGACCTGAAGACCGAGGACGCAAGGCGTTTTTGAGCGGGAGGGCGGGGTATACC
>CAVJHQ010000015.1:0-33284 GCA_963649365.1 Alloprevotella sp. | reverse complement strand
ATGAACACCGAGGAGAAGCTCGTCATCGCGCAGCAGCTCATCCGCATGGGCGTCGACGTCATCGAGGCCGGCTTCCCCATCAGCTCGCCCGGCGACTTCCGCTCCGTGCAGGAGATCGGCCGCCTGGCCGGCGACGCCTGCACCGTCTGCGGCCTCACCCGCGCCGTCGACAAGGACATCGACCGTGCCGCCGAGGCCCTCGCGACCGCAAAGCGCCCGCGCATCCACACCGGCCTGGGCGTCTCTCCCTCGCACCTGCGCGACAAGCTGCACATCACCGAGGACGAGTGCATCGAGCGCGCCCGCCACTGCGTTTCTTACGCGAAGAAGTACGTCGAGGACGTCGAGTTCTACGCCGAGGACGCCGGCCGCTCCGACCAGGACTTCCTCATCCGCGTGATCCAGGCCGCCGTCGACGCGGGCGCCACCGTCGTGAACATCCCCGACACCACCGGCTACAGCCTGCCCGAGGACTTCGGCGCGCGCATCAAGAGCCTCTCGGACAACGTCATCGGCATCGAGAACGTCATCATCTCGGTCCACACCCACAACGACCTGGGCATGGCCACCGCGCTCGCGCTGCAGGGCGTGAAGAACGGCGCCCGCCAGATCGAGTGCACCATCAACGGCCTGGGCGAGCGCGCCGGCAACACCGCGCTCGAGGAAGTCGTCATGGCCATCAAGATGCACGGCGAGGGCCTGGACGCCCACACCGACGTGGTCACCCCCGAGCTCACGCGCGCTTCTCACCTGGTCAGCCGCATCACCGGCATGAACGTGCAGGCCAACAAGGCCATCGTCGGCGCCAACGCCTTCGCGCACAGCTCCGGCATCCACCAGGACGGCGTCCTCAAGGCGCGCAACACCTACGAGATCATCGACCCGGCCGACGTGGGCGCCGCCGGCTCCGAGATCATCCTCTCGGCCCGCTCCGGCCACGCGGCGCTGCGCCACCGCCTGGGCGAGCTCGGCTACACCTTCAAGGACGAGGAGTTCGACGACGTCTACACGCGCTTCCTCGAGATCGCGGACCAGAAGAAGGAGGTCTACGACGAGGACCTCGAGTCCATGGTGCAGGAGCGCGACCGCGAGGTGAAGGCCATCTACACGCTCGACGCCCTGCAGGTCTCCTGCGGCGACCCGCTCGTGCCGACCGCCACGGCGACCGTTACCGACGAGCTCGGCGTCAAGCACGTGGTCTGCGCCACCGGTACCGGCCCCGTCGACGCGGCGTACAAGGCCGTTGACCAGGTCGTGGCCGTCCACGGCGACCTAGCGGAGTTCAACGTCAAGGCCATCACGCGCGGCATCGACGCCATCGGCGAGGTCACGGTGCGCGTGACCGCCGAGGACGGCAGCGTCTATTCCGGCCGCGGCGCGGACACCGACATCATCGTCTCGAGCGCGAAGGCCTACGTCAACGCGATCAACCGCATGATCCAGACCGCCCGTTCCAAGGCGGGGAAGTAGCGGCGGCGCTTCTTTGCAAGAGGGGGATTCGGGCGGCCGGAAGCCAGGTGCTTCCGGCCGCCTAGTTGTAAAACTGCCGCCATCTTGTCTTCCTATGTGCGAAACCCCTGTTGTTTAGAATCGCGACAGCAAGATGGCGGCAGTTTTTTGGGACGCGGCGAAGGAGGCCCGTATGGGCGAGACGAGAAGGCCCATCATCGGCGTGACGCCGCTCGTGGACGAGCAGCGCGAGAGCTATTGGATGCTGCCGGGGTACTTCGAGGGGATCCTGGAGGCGGGCGGCGTGCCCGTTATGCTGCCGCTGAGCGACGACGTCGAGGTATTGGGGCGGGCGATCGCCGTTTGCGACGGGCTGCTCATCGCCGGCGGGCAGGACGTCTCGCCCGAGGTGTACGGCGAGGACGCGCCCGAGGCCGTGGCGCTCGTGGGCGAGACCTGCCCCGAGCGCGACCGGATGGAGGCGGTGCTCCTGAAGGCCGCCGTGGCGCGCGATCTGCCGGTGCTCGGGATCTGCCGCGGCATCCAGGTGATAAACGCGCTGCTCGGCGGCACATTGTGGCAGGACCTGCCTGCGCAGCGCCCCTCGGCCGTCGAGCATCACGGCACGCCGCCCTACGACGTGCCTGTGCATACGGTCGAGGTCGCGGCCGGCACGCCGCTTGCCGCGGCGATTGGGGCGGGGGAGCACGCCGTGAACAGCTATCACCACCAGGCGGTGCGCGACCTCGCGCCGGGGCTTGAGGCCATGGCCGTCTCGTCCGACGGTCTGGTCGAGGCCCTGTGGCGTCCTGAGTCGAGCTTCCTGTGGGCCGTGCAGTGGCATCCTGAGTTCGCGCACCGCGTGGACGAGGCCTCGCGCCAGGTTTTCTCGGCGTTCGTGGGAGCGGCCCGAAAGTTTCTCAAAAAAGTTCTTTGACGCACGGGAAGAGTTTGCTATAGTAATCCCCGCACGCATTCGGCTGGGTAGCTCAGTTGGTAGAGCAGGGGACTGAAAATCCCCGTGTCAGGGGTTCGACTCCCTTCCCCGCCACCAGTACATTCGCAGGCCAGAGGCATTAAGTCTCTGGCCTGTTTTCGTATGCAGCGGAGTTCGTTTGCGCTCGAGCGCCGCGGCGGCCGATCTTGGGCCCTGCGCGCCGCGCGGCATCCGTCGGGGCAGAGTATCATAGGAACACTGCTGCGAAACAGCCACTAGGAGAGGAACCAACATGGCACGTCCCATGACCATGGCCGAGAAGATCCTGGCCGCGCACGCCGGCCTCGACGAGGTCGTTCCCGGGCAGCTCGTCGAGTGCGACCTCGACCTCGTGCTTGCCAACGACATCACGGCGCCCATCGCCATCAAGACCGTGCGCGAGATCGGCGCCGGCGTCTTTGATAAGGACCGCATCTGCCTGGTGCCCGACCACTACAGCCCCAACAAGGACATCAAGAGCGCCGAGCAGACCAAGGTCACGCGCGACTTCGCCCACGAGCACCAGATCACGAACTACTTCGAGCAGGGCTGCATGGGCATCGAGCACGCGCTTCTTCCCGAGCAGGGCGTCGTGGTCCCCGGCGACCTTATGATCGGCGCCGACTCCCACACCTGCACCTACGGCGGCATCGGCGCGTTCTCCACGGGCGTGGGCTCCACGGACGCCGGCGTGGGCATGGCCACCGGCCGCGCCTGGTTCAAGGTGCCCGAGACCATCCGCTTCGTCATCGACGGGGAGCTGCCTGAGGGCGCTTCCGCCAAGGACATCATCCTGCACATCATCGGCATGATCGGCGTGGACGGCGCGCTGTACTGCGCCATGGAGTTCGGCGGCTCGACCATCGAGGCGCTCTCCGTCGAGGGTCGCCTGACCATCGCGAACATGGCCATCGAGGCGGGCGGCAAGGCCGGCCTCTTTGAGGTCGACGACAAGTGCCGCGAGTACGTCGAGCGCCGCGCTAAGCGCCCCATCCGCGAGTTCCACCCGGATGCAGACGCCCAGTACAAGCAGGTCATCCACATCGACGCGGCCGAGATCGTGCCGTGCGTCTCGTGGCCGCACCTGCCGAGCAACACCCACCCCGTTGCCGAGAGTCGCCAGATCAAGATCGACCAGGCCGTCATCGGCTCCTGCACGAACGGCCGCATCGAGGACATGCGCGCCGCCGCTGAGGTCCTGCGCGGCCGCGTCGTCGACCCGAACGTCCGCTGCATCGTGATCCCCGCGACCCAGGGCGTCTGGCTCCAGTGCGTGCACGAGGGCCTCATGGATGTCTTTATCAACGCCCACTGCGTCGTCTCCACGCCGACCTGCGGCCCCTGCCTGGGCGGCTATATGGGCATCCTTGCCGCCGGTGAGAAGTGCGTGAGCTCCACCAACCGTAACTTCGTCGGTCGCATGGGCGACCCGACCTCTGAGGTCTATCTGGCGAGCCCCGCCGTCTGCGCCGCCTCCGCCGTCGTCGGCCACATCGCGCTGCCGAGCGATCTGGACTAGGGCCCCGTCCCGAGCCAAGCCGCGCAACTGCATAACTTGAGCGAACAGCGCCGCCGACGAACCGCGTCGGCGGCGCTTCATTGTAGGGGCGGGCTCGTGCTAATATCGAGCTATACCGTATAGCTCAAAGGAGGCCGTGCGATGGCTGCTGTCACGACGCAGATGAATGTGAGAATCCCGACTGAGGTAAAGACGGCCGGGGATCGAGCGTTTGCGTCTGAGGGGCTAACGCCTACCGAGGTCGTGCGCTGCGTTTGGCAGAAGGCGGCGAGCAGGGGCCGTGGCTTGCAGGAGGTTCTTGACCTCGTCCGCGGCAAGCCGGGCGATTCCGCGGCTACGAACCTGTTTGAATCCGCGTCGAGCGATGTCGTGCTCCAGATGCGCGGCCTTGGAGTTAACCTTTCCGTCGCGGACACCGCTCATCCGTCCGACAACGAGCTTCTGGAGATGGCGTACTACGAGAAGGCCGCCGAGAGGGGGCTCCTGTGAGCGAAGAGGGAACGATTCCTGCCGGGCTGAGGATCCTGGTCGACACGAACGTGTGGGTGGATGCGTTTCTCGGCCATCGGTCGGGACACAAAGACGCAATGGCGTTTCTCGCCGAGGCGCAAAGGGCGTCGGCTCAGCTCGTGTACCCCATCGGGGCGCTTCAGGATGTGTTCGCGATCCTGATTATGGAGCTCAAGCGAAAAACTCGTGAGGTCAGGGATGTTGACGAGGCTTGCATGAACACGATCAGGCGCGCTGCCTGGGGCTGTGTGGATGCGCTGAGAGAGGGTGCCACTGCGGTTGGGGCGGACGAATCCGATGCATGGCTCGCCTGTAAGCACCGCAAGCTCAACTGGGACCTGGAGGACAACATGGTCCTGGCTGCGGCAAAGCGCGCGGATGTCGATTATCTGGTGACGAGCGATCGCGTCCTGCTGGCAAAGGCGAACGTGGCTGCGATGGCGCCCGCAGATATGACGGCGGTTCTCGGTGCTTTGGATGACGAATACCAGACCGATTAAGAATAGCCTGCGTTTTGAGTCAGTTTGGGGGCTGATTTTGACTCAAAACGCAGGCTATTCGCCGTCGCGGGCGGCGAGCTGGGCGATGGCGTTGCGGTTGTAGACCAGGTGCAGGTACATGGCATCGTGGGCGGCGGTGCCGTCGTGGGCCGCGATGGCGTCGGCGACGCCTCGGTGGGTGCGGATGGTCTCGGCGACGAGCCTACGGCCGGTGACGTCGATGAAGAGGGGGACCGAGGCTTTGAGGATGGGCATGAGGCGCGGCACCACGAGGTTGCCGCTCGCCTGGGCCACGGCGTTGTGGAACTCGGTATCGGCTTCGGAGTAGTCCGCGCCCGACTCCGCGAGTCGCTCGGATTCGTCGCAGAGCTCGGTGATGCGGGCCGCTTGCTCGGCCGTCGCATGCTCTGCGGCCATCCTCGCCATCTCGGGCTCGATCATGAAGCGGACCTCGAGCAGGTCGTGCGCGAGGCGGCGCTTGTCGTCGATGAAGGTGAAGCCGAGGGGGTCCTCGACGACGCCGGGGTTCGATGCCACATAGGTGCCCGAGCCTTGGCGCACGCGGACGATGTTGCGCGACTGGAGGAGCTTCACGGCCTCGCGTACCGAGCTGCGGCCTGCGCCGAGTCGCTCGACAAGGACCGCCTCGTTGGGCAGGCGGTCGCCTTGGCCGAGCCCCTCGTCGAGGATCAGCTGGATGATTCGGTCGGCGAGTTTTTCCGGCAGGCCTTGGTCTTTAGGCATGGGCGCTCCTTGCAGTAAAAGTCATCAGATGCATTGTAGGACAGAAGGACTGAATTCAGCGATTCAGCACCGGAGATAGCAACCGTTTGCCTGCAATATCGCTACCGTTCGCAGTATTTATCAGATGAATTGAGCCTATTTTCTCCATTGAAAGGTCGGAGGACCTCTCAAAACGCTATAGTCATCAGACGAATTGCAAAGGTCTGATGAATTGGAGAGGATATGGCAGACCCAACGTACTTGGCGGACCCCACGCGACTCGTCGTCTCGGCGATTCTGGGGATCGCCCTGCTGCTCGCGCTCATCATCAAGCTCAAGCTCCACCCGGTGCTCTCGATGATGGTCTCGGCGCTCTTTATCGGCATCGGCGCGGGCATGCCGCTCGAGCTCGTGGCCACCACGGTGACCAAGGGTGTGGGAACGACCCTGCAGAACATCGCCCTGCTCATCGGCCTGGGCTCGATGTTCGGCCAGATCCTCGAGGAGAGCGGCGGCGCGAAGAAGATCGCCTCCACCTTCATCGAGAAGTTCGGCCAGGGGCATTCGAGCTGGGCGCTCGGCATTACCGGCCTGGTCATCGGCACCACGGTGTTCTTCGAGGCGGGCGTCGTCGTGCTCATTCCGCTCGCGTTCAGCGTGGCCTCGCAGACCAAGAAGTCCACGCTCTACTATGGCATCGCGCTTCTCGCCGGCCTGGCCTCGGGCTACGCGTTCGTGCCGCCCTCGGCCGGCTCGGTCCTCGTGGCGGGGACCCTGAACGTCGACCTCGGCACCATGATCCTCGTCGGTGTCCCGACGGCGTTCGTGGCCATGGCGGCCGCGGGCGTGCTGTGGGGCCGCAACGTCGGCGGGCGCATCTTCGCGGCCGTTCCTGAGCACGTGGCCGCGGCCGAGGGCACGGGCGACGAGAAGGAGCCCCCTTCGTTCGGCATGGTCCTGGCCATCGTGCTGGCGCCGCTCGTCCTCATCCTGCTGGGCACGCTCTCGGCCTACCTGCCCCTGCCCGACGCCGTGGCCGATTTCCTCGCGTTTCTCGGCAAGCCGTTCGTGGCGCTGACCGCGGCCACGCTGGTCGCCATGTACCTGCTCGGCGCCCGCCGCGGCTATACCGGCGCGGAGCTCAAGGCCCTGTGCGACCGCTCGCTTAAGCCTGTGGGCATGATCTTGCTCGTCATCGCGTGCGGCGGCGTGATCCGTTGGATGCTCCAGGACTGCGGCCTCGGCCAAATCATCGGACCTTTGCTCGAGAACAGCCCGCTTCCGCTCGTGGTCGTCGGCTTCCTCATCGCGGTGCTCGTGCGCGCCTCCGTGGGCAGCTCGATCGTTGCCATGACCATGGCCTCGGGCATCATGGCCGCCATGCCCGCCGTTTCCGGCGCCTCGGTCCTCATGCGCGCCGCCATCGGGCTCGCCATCTGCGGCGGCGCGACCGCGCTCTCCCACGTGAACGACGCCGGGTTCTGGATGTGCTCGTCGTTCCTCGAGATCGACGAGAAGACCACGCTGCGCTCCTGGACCGTTATGGAGACGATCATCGGCCTGACCGGCCTGGCCTGTGCGCTCGTCATCTCGCTGTTCGCCTAAACCCTCATTTCAAACCAACCGCTGGTAAAAGCACGTATTCGTTTGCACTGAATAGGAGAGGAACCATGGACAACAACACCGCTTCCGCCATCGAGAAGGACGCCGCCGAGCTCGCAAGCCGCCTGCAGCCGCGCTCCGGCAAGTTCCGCAAGATCAGCCCCGAGATGGACCCGCTGCGCCTGGGCTCCGGCTGGAGCGTCGAGGACCTGGACAAGCCGCAGGTCATCATCGAGTCCACCGCCGGCGACTCGCACCCCGGCAGCGCCGGCCTCTTTGAGCTGGTAGAGGAGGTGCGCGCAGGCGTTGCCGAGGCTGGCGGCCACGGCGCTCGCTACTTCTGCACCGACATCTGCGACGGCGAGGCCCAGGGCCACGACGGCATCAACTACTCGCTGCCCAGCCGCGACGCCATTGCCAACATGATCGAGATCCACGCCAAGGCCACGCCCTTCGACGCCGGCGTCTTTGTGGCCAGCTGCGACAAGGGCCTGCCCGCCAACCTCATGGCCCTGGGCCGCATCAACATCCCCTCGATCGTGGTCACCGGCGGCGTTATGGACGCGGGCCCCGACCTTCTCACCTTGGAGCAGCTGGGCGCCATCAGCGCACGCTATGAGCGCGGCGAGATCACCCACGAAGAGCTGATGTTTGCCGAGCACAACGCCTGCCCCTCGTGCGGCGCCTGCTCGTTTATGGGCACCGCCTCGACGATGCAGGTCACGGCCGAGGCCTTGGGCCTGGCGCTTCCCGGCACCGCCCTTCTCCCCGCCACCAGCGCAGACCTGCGCGAGGCCGCCCGCGCCGCCGGTCGCCAGGCCCTGTGGCTTTCTGAGCACAACCTGTGCCCGCGCGACATCGTGACCCGCGAGGCCTTCGAGAACCTGATCATGGTCCACGGCGCGATTTCTGGCTCTACCAACTCGCTGCTGCACATCCCCGCAATCGCCCGCGAGTTTGGCGTCGAGATCAGCGCCGACGACTTCGACCGCCTGCACCGCGGCGCCCATTACCTGCTCAACATTCGCCCGGCCGGCGAGTGGCCCGCGCAGTTCTTCTACTACGCCGGCGGCGTGCCGCGCATCATGGAGGAGATCCGCTCGATGCTCCACCTCGACGTGATGACCGTGACGGGCAAGACCCTGGGCGAGAACCTCGACGAGCTGCGCGCGAGCGGCTACTACGAGAAGTGCGAGGCCAACCTTGCCAAGTGGGGCCTTAAGCGCGAGGACGTCATCCGTCCCTTCAACGACCCCTTCGGCACCGACGGCTCCATCGCCATCCTGCACGGCAACCTGGCCCCCGAGGGCGCCGTGGTCAAGCACACCGTGGTCCCGCGCGAGATGTTCAACGCCACGCTGCGCGCCCGTCCCTTCGACTGCGAGGAGGACGCCATCCACGCCGTCCTTACCCACGAGGTTCAGCCCGGCGACGCGGTGATCATCCGCTACGAGGGCCCCAAGGGCTCCGGCATGCCCGAGATGTTCTACACGACCGAGGCCATCGCGAGCGACCCCGAGCTGGGCGCGAGCATCGCGCTGATCACCGACGGGCGCTTCTCCGGCGCCTCCAAGGGCCCGGCCATCGGGCACGTCTCGCCCGAGGCGGCCGACGGCGGCCCGATCGCGCTCGTGGAGGAGGGCGACCTGATCCGCATCGACATCCCGGGCCGCGCGCTGGAGATCTGCGGCATCGCGGGCGAGGAGAAGACCCTGGCCGAGGTCGAGGCGGTTCTCGCCGAGCGCCGCGCCGCGTGGAAGGCGCCGGCGAGCCGCTACGAGGGCGGCGTGCTCAAGTTTTTCTGCGAGCACGCGGTCTCCGCGATCAAGGGCGGCTACATGGAGTAAGCCCATTCTGCTATGAGCGGCTCTACCCTGCTTCTGGAGTCAGTTTTGGTGCCGATTCTGACTCCAGAAGCAGGGTAGATTGTTTTTGCGGGCGCATGCGGGCCGGCGCGCGCCACAGAACAGCGCCCCCGGGCTTTGCCATGGTCTATCTCGCGGCGCGATAGAGCCGGCATGGCGAGGGGCTCAACGAATGGCCTGCGTTTTAGGTCAAAATCGGGCTTCAAATTGACCTAAAACGCAGGCTTTGTTGCGTGCGGGTTGGATGCAGGGCGCACCGACGCGGCGAGAAGACGGCCCGGGCCTAAATTGCCCTTACTTCTCGGGCATCGTGAGAAGGGCGTGGGCCACAAAGTAGCCGCAGTCCATGGTCGTGGAGAAGGAGCCGTCGTAACGTTCGGTGATTGAGCGCACCACTCGCAGGCCCACGCCGTGGTCGTGTCGGTTGCGCTTGGTGGTACGCAGCCGTGGGTTTTTAGCCAGTACGTCCGTCGAGCAGCGGTTGCTCACCTTGATGGACAGAAAGCCGCGCGCCACGCGCATGGAGAGCTGCACCTCAGCCTCGCCGACGGGCTCAGCGTAGCTGGCCTCGACGGCGTTGTCCAGAAGGTTCGAGAGAAGTCCCAGAAGGTCCTTCTCCTCAAACGGGAGCTCGGGCGGGACGACCACCTCGAAGCAGGCGCGAATGCCGTCGGCACGAAGTTCGGCCGCCTTCTGTGTAAGCAGGTAGTCCACCAGAGGGTTGCCTGTGTGGTACTCCTCCATGAGGTCGAAGTGGCGCTGCTCGGCATCGAGAAAAGACTCGAGCTCCTCCCATTGCTTGAACTTGGCGAGCGACTGCAAGTAGAACAGGATGTTCTTCATCTCGTGCTTGTCTCGGCGCACCTGCTCGGTTACGGCCACCGAGCGCTCCACATGGTCAAGCGTCAGCTGCAGCCGCTGGTTCATGACGTCTCGGTCCATGACGTCACGAAAAGCGGCGGAGACCGTTTGCGCCATGGCGTAGATGAGCAGGATCGCGACAAGTCCCAACAAGGAGAAGAGCACGTTGCTGAGGGTGGCCGTGCCTGTCTTGCCGCTGCCGTACAGATAGGTCTGCATCTGCGAGATGATTGCGATTATGATGGGAGACCAGATGAGCAGCGTCCACACATGGGTGGGGATTGCTGCCGTGCCCTTTAGAGGGTGGCGTGCAAAGAGCAGGGTGATGAGGGCGTAGGAGGCGTAGAGCGCGGCGTAGAACGGCAGCGTTGTCTCGGACTGCTCCATGGCCCCGCTTGACCGCAGGTACTCGAAGGCCGCCGTGATGGTCGAGCGCGAGAAGAACAGCGCGAACGTGCAGGTCACAAACATCGTGATCTTGGCCAGCGGGTTACCCTTGGCCACGAGCAGCGCGTATCCAACCCCAACGGCGCAGATGAGCACGAGACTTGCCGCGTAGCGGCTCCACGGCTGCATCAATGAGTCGATGATCCGGGACCCGGCAAGAATGAGCGCCGTCCCGATGACGATGGACCCCACGTGTCCGCCGCGTCGCTCCTGCACGCCCTTGCCAAACCCGAGCGCCGCTGCGGTCGCTACGAACATCGCCGGGCCGGCGGCCGCGGCGAGCGCTTGGGCGAGAAGACCATATGCTTGCATCACAGCTCCTCTCGCACGATGTTCATGAACTGCCCGCGGACCTCGTTGGCGCGGTTGCGGCTGAGGGGCACCTCGGTGCCGTCGGTGAGCGTGACCTCCGTGCGCCCGACGCTGCGGATGGCGTTGGCGTTGACCAGGTAGCTGCGGTGCGGCTTCAGGAAGTCATGGCCCTCGAGCAGCTCCTCGACGTCCTGCAGGCGGCAGCGAATCGTGAGCTCCTCTCCGCCCACGATGAAGTGGCAGTAGCGTCCGCGCACCTCGACCAGCGAGAGTGCGTTCACGTCGACGCGTATGGAGCGGCCCAGACGCGTGTCCTTCAGGTACACGTATCGCTCGTGGTGGCGCCCCAGCTCGCGCACGATGGCGCGCACGGTGCGCTCCTGCTCCTCCACGAAGTGGCTCTTTCGCACAAAGCGGAACGGCTGCACCTCAAGCGACTGGAAGACCAGCTCCTCCTTGTTGGAGATAAAGACGACGAGTGCCTCGGGGATGATCGCACGCGCGCAGCGGCAGAGCTCGATGCCGTTCATACCCGGCATCTCGATGTCCAGGAAGTAGACGTCATAGCGCCCGGGCTCCTCCTCGATCTTCTCGAGAAGGGCCGCGCCTTGCGCGTAGCGCTCGAAGTGCGCGGTCACCCCCTGTGCGGAAAAGCTCCTCTTGAGTGACTGGACGAGAAGGTCCATGACCTGCCCCTCGTCCTCGCAGATTGCGATCCTGATCTCTTCCATCTTCCCCGGTACCTCCTCTTTCCCTGCCTCAATTATGGCCGCTGGCGCCAAATGCAATGAATTCATTTCGTGCGCGGTCGGCTGCATTTCACGCAACGAGGGTGGCCGTTCGTGCCGTGCGCGCCGAAGATGCGACGTGAAGAAGAGGGCGACCATGGGGCCGTCCCGAGGAAGGGAGAGCAAGCATGAAGGACATCACCAGGCGCCGCTTTGTTGCGGCCGGAGGCGCGGCCGCGGCCGTGGCCGGCGTGGGCATCAACGGTGCCGCGCACTACTTCCGCAACGTCATCACCCGTTGGTGGTCTGGCACGTTTACCAAGGTCAGCAGCGATAATCTCGAGTACTCCGCCGAGGAGGCCAAGGAGCGCGGCCGCGAGCTGTCCGTGTGCGTGGAGCAGGAGGGCGCCGTCCTGCTGAAGAACGACGGCCTGCTGCCCATGTCTGCCGGCAAGATCGCCCTCATGGGATACGCCGCCATCGACCCCGTCTACATCGGCGCCGGCTCCGTTGCCCAGGCCGACGGCTCCGATGACCTCGTGAACTTCTTCGAGGCCTTTGAGCAGGGCGGCTTTACCGTGGACTCCACGCTCAAGAAGTATTACGAGGACTACCTGGCGAGCGAGCAGACCCGTGACAACGACGCCGGCGGCATGTTCAACATGCAGGGCGCCGACTACAACATCCTTGACCAGCCGATCGACACCTACAAGGACAAGCTCGACGCCGCTGCGGCTGACAACGACACTGCCGTCGTGGTCATTTCCCGTGCCGGCGGCGAGGGCGGCGACCTGCCCATCGAGATGAGCACCTACACCAACGGTGACGAGGACAAGCACTACTTGGAGCTCCAGGACACCGAGCGCGCCCTTCTCGACTACGCCGAGCAGAATTTCAAGAACGTCATCGTGCTTCTCGACAGCTCCAACCCCATGGAGCTGGGCTTCCTTGAGGACGAGGGCGTCAATGCCGCCATCTGGGTGGGCGCCCCCGGCGCCGTGGGCAACAAGGCCCTGCCCCAGATCATCACCGGCGAGGTCTGTCCCTCCGGTCACCTGGTGGACATCTTCCCCTACGAGGTCGAGTCCAACCCCACCTACTACACCTGCACCGCGGGCACCTACAACAACTACTCCGACTTCGATCAGAGCTCCAGGGGCTTCAACAACGAGGTTGACGGTGGCATGATCTGGTACCCCGAGGGCATTTTCATGGGCTACCGCTACTTCGAGACCGCCGACGCGGAGGGCGTTATCGACTACGACAAGACCGTCCAGTTCCCGTTTGGCTACGGCCTTTCCTACACCACCTTCGACTGGTCCGTGGAGTCCTCGAGCTTTGGCAACCAGGGCGGCGACATCGAGGTCAAGGTCAAGGTCACTAACACCGGCTCCGTGGCCGGCAAGGACGTTGTGCAGCTCTACTACGCGGCCCCCTACATCAAGGGCGGCGTCGACAAGAGCGCCAAGGTCCTGGGCGCCTTTGCCAAGACCGGCGCGCTTGAGCCCGGCTCCTCCGAGACCGTGACCCTCAAGATGGGTGTGGACGATCTGGCCTCCTACGACTACAAGACCGAGAAGTGCTACGTGGCCGACGCCGGTACCTATACCTTCTACCTGCAGACCGACTCCCACAGCGTAAAGGACGGCTGCGCCCCCATCACTCACGAGATCTCCTCGGCACGCGTGTACAAGGAGGGCGCCGCCGGCAAGCGCGCCACCGACGCCAGCGCAGCCAGCAACCTGTTTGACAACGTCTCTGCCGGCGACGGCAACGTTGGCAACACCATCCCGTGGATGACGCGCGACGAGTTGGCCTCAACCCATCCATCCAAGACCATGGGCACTCACATCACCAAGATGGACATCGCCCTTGGGCAGGATGTCGTGGGTCAGATCCTTGCATCCAACGGTGGCTCCGACGTCTCCTACGACGACGATGACTCCTACGTCTGCAAATCCATGGTTCCGGTTGCCACCGACGAGAAGAATGGCCTTTCCATCAGCGATGTCGCCAACTACACCGAGTGGAACGACGAGGTCTGGGACAAGCTCGTCAACCAGATGAGCGTCGACGACATGTGCACCCTGATTTCCGCCTGCGGTTACGGCACGCCTGAGATCAGCTCCATCGGCAAGGGCGCTGCAACCGACGTTGACGGCCCGGCTGGCGTCTCCAGCTCCAACCTCAACTACTACGGCCACGAGTACTGCGGCGAGCCCGTGACGGCTGCCACCTGGAACGTCGACCTCGCTACCGAGGTGGGCGACCACGTTGCCGACGAGTGCCTGGCTGCCGGCATCAACGGCTGGTATGCGCCCGGCATCAACATCCACCGCACTCCGTTTGGTGGCCGCTGTGCCGAGTACTACTCCGAGGACCCGTTGCTTTCCGGCAAGATGGCAGCCTACGAGATCAACGCGTGCCAGGCCAAGGGCATCTACGTCTATGCCAAACACTTTGCCTTGAACGACCAGGACAACAAGCGCGGCGGCATGTACACCTGGTGCAACGAGCAGGCCATGCGTGAGATCTACCTGCGTGGCTTTGAGTACGCCGCCAAGGAGGGCAACGCTTGCGGCTTCATGGAGGCCTACAACCGCATCGGCACTGTGGAGTGCTCCGTCAACAAGGCGCTCAACACCGGCGTTCTAAAGAACGAGTGGGGCTCTCACGCCATGTGCCTGACCGATGGCTATGCCGCCATGTTCGGATGCGCCGAGTACGAGGACCCCGACCTGCAGGTTCGCGCCGGCGCCGGCATGCTGCTGTCCGTCACGGGCTACGACGGCACGGGTTGCGTTACCGAGAAGACCACGGGCTCTGCCAAGGGCCTCGAGATGATGCACGACCTATGCAAGCGCATCATCTACGCCTATGCCAACTCCAGCGCCATGACCGTGAGCCGCGACTACACCCCGTACTGGGTGGCCCCGCTAGGAGTCGTTGACGCACTTCTCGTCGGTGGCATCGTGGCATCCGGCGTTTACCTCGCCAAGCACAAGGGCGAGAAGGCAGCAGGCGCCGAGTCCGTTGAGGCCGCCGAGGAGAAGACCGAGGCATAGCACTGCTGATATATCCCTGGCCCGCGGACGTGTCCTTCCCCCGCCCGCGTGCCGCATCGCATAAGAGCGCCGCGCCGGACTCCTCTTCCCTTCCGACGCAGCGCTCTTGTTTACATGAAGGCCCCGCCGCCCCTGTGCCAAGTGAGTGCATGGGGCGGCGGGGCAAATGCTGTTGCCAGAACGTTGTCCGGTGGCGCTGTGGCGCGCCCGCGCCCCCGGCAGCCCCACCGCTCCCGATCCCGCCGCGCCCGCGCGCCCCGGCGCCCCTACACACCCTCGATGAAGCGGCGGGCCATGAGCTGGGCGGCGCCGATGGGCACGCTGTGGAAGGGGTGCCGGGCGTGCAGGATGCAGGGCGCCTCGGCGGGGAAGGGGTCGACGGCCCGCTCGGCCTCGACGATGCGGTCGAACCAGGGAGCGAGATAGGCGGCCATCTCGCCGCCGATCGCGACGTCGACGCCAAGCGCGGTGTGAATCGCCGCCACGCCGCGCGCCAGGTGCCCGATGTAGTCGTCGAGCGCGGCCAGGGCCTCTTGCTCCCCACGGCCTGCCCCGGCGAAGAACTCCTCGAGCGTCATTCCGAGCTCCTCGGAGAGCACGTTGCTCGAGCAGTAGGCCTCCAGGCAGCCGGCCTGACCGCAGGCGCACTTCTTGCCGCCCGGCTCTATGCAGATGTGGCCGAACTCGCCGCATGTGCCGCGCGGGCCCTCGAAGGGCTTGCCGTTGATGATGACCGCGCCGCCGACGCCTCGCTCGAGCGAGAGGTAGGCGAGGCTCGCCCCGCCGGAGTCGGGGAAGATCTGGCTGAACCCGCCGCAGTTGGCGTCGTTGAACACGCCGCAGGGCAGGGTGAGGTTGCGCGTGAGGTCGGCCGCATAGAGCTCCTCTGCGCCCTTCTCCAGCCTGAGGACGGAGGTGTTGAGCAGCCGCTCTGTCGTGGGGTCAAGTGCGGACGGCACGGCGATGCCGACGCCGACGGGGCGGATCTTGCGCTGCCTCAGCTCGGAGACCATCGCGCCCGCGATCTCCTCGATGGAGGCGGCGAGCGTCTTTGCCGTGCGCTTGGCGGGCAGGTGCTGTTTGAAGTAGAGGCCCTCGATCGTCTCGCCGTAGAGGTCGCACGCGACGCAGCGCGCGCTGTGGCCGGTGAGCGAGATGCCGATGGAGGCGGAGGCGCCGCTCGCGATGGCGAAGGTCTGCGCGCGCCTGCCGCCGGTGGAGCTGCGGTCGTCGCCCGTCTTGAGGAGTCCTTGTTCCTCAAGGGAAGAAAACGCCTGGTAGACGGTGGGGAGGCTTAGGCCACACGCCTTGGCGACCTCTTGCTTGGTCATGGCGTCGCGCGACTCGTAGAGGCAGGCGAAAACAGCCGAGACGGCCGGGGTGTTCTTTGGCGCGGCGATGTCCGTGGCGGCCATGGGCGTCCTCCTTGGGCGGCGGTCGTGCGGCCACTCACGGAAGAGGAGAAACATTCTGTTGCGGCCTTTGATTCTTCTGTTAGTATTCTAGCAAATGGTTTTATAAAACGGCTTTATAGAACGTTCGCCAGGGAAGAAGAGCGGCGAGTGGTGCCGCGCTAGCAAGCGTCATGTGACAAGCAAAGGAGAGGTCATGTACTTCATCGGTGTTGACCTGGGCACCTCGGCGTGCAAGTTCCTGCTCATGGACGAGAAGGGCGCCATTCTCAACGTGGTGAGCGAGGGCTACGACGTCGAGTTCCCGCACCCGGGCTGGAGCCAGCAGAACCCGGCCGACTGGTGGGCGGCCGTGAGGCGCGGCATCCCGGCGCTTCTTGCCGGCCATGACGCCTCGAAGGTGGCGGGCATCGGCTGCGGCGGCCAGATGCACGGCCTCGTGGCACTCGACGCTAACGACGAGGTCATCCGCCCCGCGATCCTCTGGAACGACGGGCGCACCGTCGAGCAGGTCCGCTACCTCAACGAGGAGGTCGGCGCCGAGAAGCTCCTGGCCTGGACCGGAAACATCGCCTATGCCGGCTTTACCGCGCCGAAGATCCTCTGGATGCGCGACGAGGAGCCCGAGAACTACGCCCGCATCGCCCACGTGATGCTGCCGAAGGACTACGTGAACCATCTGCTTACCGGCGCATACGCCACCGACGTCTCCGACGCCTCCGGCATGCTGCTGCTCGACGTGGCGACGCGAACCTGGTCCGCGCCCATGCTCGAGCTCTGTGGCCTCACCGCAGATCAGCTGCCCGCCGTCCACGAGAGCTACGAGGCCATCGGCACGCTGCTTCCCGAGGTCGCCGCCGAGCTCGGCCTGCCCGAGGACGTCGTCGTGTGCGCGGGCGCGGGCGACAACGCCGCGGCCGCCGTGGGCACGGGGTGCGTGGGCGCCGGCGCCATGAACGTGAGCCTCGGCACGTCGGGAACCGTGTTCATCCCCACGGCCGGGTTCTCGCCGGTGGGCGACCGCATCCACTCGTTCTGCCACGCGGACGGCGGCTGGCACCTTATGGGCTGCATCCTCTCGGCCGCGAGCTGCAACGCCTGGTGGGCGGGCGACATCCTGGGCACCGACGACTTCGCGGGGGAGCAGGAGGGGATCGACGCCGCCGCGGCGAGCCTCGATCTGCCGTACTTCTTGCCGTACCTGATGGGGGAGCGCACGCCGCACAACGACACGCTGGCCCGCGGCGCCTTCGTGGGCATGAGCATGTCCACCACGCGCGCCGACCTCACGCGCGCCGTGCTCGAGGGCGTGGCCTTCGCCATCCGCGACTCGGTGGAGATCGCCCGCTCGCTCGGCGTGGACGTGGCCGCCTCCACCGTCTGCGGCGGCGGTGCGAAGAGCCCGCTGTGGCTCCAGATGCTCGCCGACGTGCTCGGCATCGAGCTGCGCCTTCCCGCGACGGAGCAGGGGCCGGGCTACGGCGGCGCGCTTCTTGCCGCCGTGGCGGCGGGCGTCTACCCCGACGTGGCCACCGCCTGCGACGCCGTGGTGAGCGTGCGCGCGACGGTCGAGCCCGATGCCGCGGCCGTTGCCGCCTACGAGGCCCGCTACCAGGCCTGGCGCCAGATGTATCCCGCCCTTAAGGCCAATTTCGCGCAGATTGGAGCATAAAGAATGATCGAGATCCTTCCCGTTTCCGACCCGTCGTTTTCCGAGTACGGCGCGGTGTGGGCGGACGTCGACGCGGGCCTTGCCGGCGCCGTCGCCGACGCGCTCGAGGCCGAGACGCCCCTGCCCGAGGCCACCGACTACGTGCCCGAGGACCCCGCGATCCAGGGCCTGGGCGCCGCCGCGGCCCTTGCGCCCGCCCTCTTTGGCGGCCTGCCCGTGCAGTTCGGCTGGTGCAACGGCCACAACGTCAAGCTCAACTGCCTGGAGTACCACCGCACGAGCGAGTTCAACCTGGGGTCTCGCGACTTCGTGCTCCTTCTTGCCAAGCAGTCCGACATCGTGGACGGCAAGCTCGACACCGCCTGCGTCAAGGCGTTTCGCGTCCCCGCCGGCGTGCTTGTCGAGGTCTACGCCACGACGCTTCACTACGCACCCTGCAATGCGAGCGAGAAGGGCTTCAAGGTCCTCGTGGCGCTGCCCAAGGGGACGAACCTCGAGGCGCCCGAGCTCCCGGCCGGCGGCGGCGATTCCGAGCTGCTCTGGGCGTCCAACAAATGGCTGCTCGCGCACCCCGAGAGCGCCGAGGCCGCGGCCGGCGCCCCTGTCCGCCTGACGGGCGAGAACATCAGTCTTTAAAACGGCGAATCACCTGCAAAAGGGACTGTCCCCAATGCAGGTTTTGTAGGTGGGACCTGCGAAAGGGACTGTCCCTTTTGCAGGTCGCAGGAGAGGAGAGAGAATGGAATCGAGCAACATCCCTGAGGTCAAGCTTGGCATTATCGCGGTCTCGCGCGACTGCTTCCCGATCAAGCTCGCCGTGAGCCGCCGCGAGGCCATCGTCGCCGCGTGCGCCGAGGCCGGTCTGCCCGTCGTCGAGGTCAAGACCGCCGTCGAGTCCGAGGCCGACATGCAGGCCGCGCTCGCCGAGGCCGAGGCCGCCGGCGTGAACGCCCTCACGGTCTTTCTCGGCAACTTCGGGCCCGAGACGCCCGAGACCCTCATCGCGCAGCGCTTCGACGGCCCCGTCATGTACGTGGCCGCGGCCGAGGGCGACGGCGACATGGTCAACGGCCGCGGCGACGCCTACTGCGGCATGCTCAACTGCAGCTACAACCTGGGCATGCGCCATGTGAAGGCCCACATCCCCAGCTATCCCGTGGGCACCGCCGCCGACATCGCGCGCATGATGGCCGACTTCGTGCCCGTGGCGCGCGCCGTCATCGGCGTCCGCAACCTCAAGATCATCACCTTCGGCCCGCGCCCGCAGGACTTCTTCGCCTGCAACGCCCCGATCAAGGGCCTCTATGAGCTCGGCGTGGAGGTCGAGGAGAACTCCGAGCTCGACCTTCTTGTTTCTTACCGCGCGCATGAGGGCGACCCGCGCATCGCCGACGTCTGCGCCGACATGGCCGCCGAGATGGGGGAGGGCCGCTACTATCCCGATCTTCTCGCCCGCATGGCGCAGTTCGAGCTCACGCTGCTCGACTGGGCCGAGGCCCACAAGGGCGCCCGCAAGTACGTCGCCTTCGCCGACAAGTGCTGGCCGGCCTTCCCGTCCGAGTTTGGCTTCGAGCCCTGCTACGTGAACTCCCGCCTGGTCTCCCGCGGCATCCCGGTGGCCTGCGAGGTCGACATCTACGGCGCCCTCTCCGAGTACATCGGCATGTGCGCCACCGGCGACACGGTCACGCTGCTCGACATCAACAACTCGGTGCCCGGCTACATCTACGACGAGGACATCAAGGGCAAGTTCGACTACAGCTTGACCGACACCTTCATGGGCTTCCACTGCGGCAACACCCCGAGCTGCAAGATGTGCGCCGACCGAGCGGTCAAGTACCAGCTGATCCAGCACCGCTTGCTCGAGCCCGAGGGGTCCGACCCCGACTTTACCCGCGGTACCCTCGAGGGCGACATCGCGGCCTCCGACGTGACCTTCTACCGCCTGCAGTGCGACTCCGAGGGCAACCTCCGCAGCTACGTGGCCGAGGGCCAGATCCTGCCCGTGGCAACCCGCTCCTTCGGCGGCATCGGCATCTTCGCCATCCCCGAGATGGGCCGCTTTTATCGCCACGTGCTCATCGAGAAGCGCTACCCGCACCACGGCGCCGTGGCCTTCAGCCACGCCGGCAAGACGCTCTTCGACGTGCTGCGCTACCTCGGCGTCGAGGACATCGCGTACAACCAGCCCGCGAGCCTGCCGTACCCGACGGAGAACCCCTTCGAGCACTAAGGCCCTTTCGTCCGCCGCGCCTCTTGCCCGCGCTTTCCTGTAGCCCTTGGGAGTTCGGAAGGCTTCCAAACTTGAGAAGCCTTCCGAACTTCGGTTCAAGAATATATATCCGCAGGTAAACGGCTTGCTGGTGTTGCGTCGAGAAGCGCTCCCGAGTTTGGAAGCCTTCCGAACTTGGAAGAAGGGGCGGGGGCGAGAGGGGCGCGGGGGTGGGGCGGCCTTGCGCGGGCCGGGTCGATTCCGCTCGGCGGCGATTAACTACCGCTGGCGGTAAGTTTTCTTTGAACGAAAACGTATTCTCTAAACAGGTTATACTTAAAGCCGAAAACGTTTAACAAAGCTGCCGCGCCTCCGGCGGCACATGACGAGAAGGGGAGGTCCGCATGGTCACGCTCAAGATGATCGCAGAGGAGACGGGCCTATCCGTTGCCGCCGTGTCCAAGGCGCTGAACCACATGCCCGGCATCAGCGAGAAGAACGCCGTCCGCGTCCGCGAGTGCGCCAAGCGCATGAACTACTTCCCCAACGGCGCGGCACAGACCCTCAAGACCCAGCGTTCCTACAACATCGGCATCGTGTACCAGAACAATCTGGACCACGAGTACTACTCGCGCATGCTCACGGCCGTTCGCGCCACGGCCGAGGCCGCCGGCTACGACCTGACGTTCCTTTCCGATAAAGGCGTCTCGAAGTTCGGCTACGTGGCCCACGCCATTCGCCGCAACTGCGACGGCGTGCTGGTTTGCAATGGCAATCTTGAGCAGGAGGACCTTGAGCGCCTCTCCGAGAGCCCGATCCCGGTCGTTTCCGTCGAGCGCGAGTTCCATGGACGCACGTCCGTGTGGGGCGACAACGCCGCGAGCATGGGCGAGATCGTCAACCACGTGGCGGGCCTTGGGCACAAGCGCATCGCCTTTATCCATGGCCAGATGGGCCCGGTCACCGCCGAGCGCCTCGTCGGCTTTCGCTCCGCGTGTGCGGGCTGCGGCATCGAGGTCCCGGACGCGTACGTTCGCGAGGCCCGATACCAGGACCCCGAGGCGACAGAGCCGATCGTGGCGGAGCTTATGGCCCTTTCCGAGCCTCCTACCTGCATTCTTTTCCCCGACGATATTTCCTACCTCGGCGGATTCGACTACTTTGTCGAGGCGGGCCTCGTGATCGGCACCGACATCGGCTGCGTCGGCTACGACGGCACCAACCTGACGAAGCACACCAACCCGCGCCTTACCACCTACTGCCAGGATGCCGAGGCCATTGGCCAGACGGCCGTCCAGGAGCTCTTCTCGGCGATGGAGGGGCGCGAGTCCTACAAGCCCAGGAAGATCGTCCTCTCCGGCAGCTTCGTGCCGGGCGCCACCGTCCCGTCGCTTTCCGCCTAGGGGCGGCGGGCTCCACTTTTTTTCTCTGTAACGAAAACGTTTAACCTACATTTTCGGAGGTTTCCCACATGCGCTTCTGTACCGAGAGGGCCCGCGAGCAGGCAAAGCCCGCCGCCGACTTCGTCCGCGAACTCTTTGGCGAGAAGGCCGCCGACCCCGCCCTTGACGCCGCCTACCTCGACGCCGCCCGCACCCGCGCCATCGGTTTCGTGGGCCTGCCCTACGCGGCCCCCATCTGCCAGCACCTCATGGCGGACCGCGACTTCGCCGCCTTCGCCGGCGGGCTCGGCGCCTCCGCGCTCTTCTCGCTTAACGGCGAGGTCGTTACCTGCGAGACCGCTGACGGCCTCGTGGAAGTCCCCGGCTCCGTGGCCGACGCCGCCAAGTCCGCCGTTACCCGCGTCATCGCCGGCGCGGGCATCCTCGGCGCGGACGGCAACTTCTCGCTCGACCTCAAGGCCTACCCGGTGAGCTCGCACTACGCCGTGAACCTCCTGCTCGGCAACCGCGCGGGCTACCCTTACCCGCTCTGCACCACGCCCAAAGGAGCCGTCGACGGCCTCGGCCGCGGCTCCTTCCGCGCCACGGGCGGCGAACAGGTCCTGGCCACGCGCTTCGTCCTCGATCCTTCGCAGAACGGCGAGCCCGAGAACCGCCAGTTCTACCTGACCGAGAACGGCGAGCAGATCTTCTACTCCGCAGACGTCGAGACGAACGTCGAGTCCGCCTCCTGCACGCACTCGCAAGGCTGGACCCGCATCGACTACACCACCTCCGACGGCCTCGCCGTCGAGCGCACCATCTTCATGCTCCCGCAGGAGCCCGGCATGCCCAGCGCCGTCGAGGCTCAGCGCGTGACCGTCAAGAACCTCGGCGACACCGCCCGCGACCTGCGCATCGTTTTTACCGGCTCCTTCGGTATCGCCGAGCCGGGCACCCTTGCCGGCGACGTCATCTACGCGAACCTCGTCCAGGAGTCCGAGGTCGTCTACGACGGCGACGCGCCGGTGGCCCTGACGCTTTGGGCCAAGCCGTCCGAGGAGCGCAACAAGAAGCGCTTCGTCTGCGTCCTCAAGGACGGCGAGGGAATGGACGAGTACTGCACGAGCCTCGCGGACTTCGTCGGCTCGGGCACCCTCGCCGCGCCTGAGCTCGTGGGGCATCTCCCCAATGCGATGGCCCGCAAGATGGCTCCTTTCTTTGCGGTAGCGAAAACGTTTAACTTGCAGCCGGGCGAGACGGCCACCATCGACGAGCTCGTCGGCATGTCCGGCTCCGCGGGCGACGACGTCCCCTTCGAGTCCGCCTTCCCGACGCTCTACGACGCTTATCGCGACCCTGCGGCCCTTACGCGCTCGCTCGCGGGCGTGCGTTCCTTCTGGGCCCGTTACACCAACTACCTGCAGATGCAGTCCGGCGACGAGAAGTACGACGCCTACATCTCGCATAACCTGCCCTTCCAGGTCCTCTACCAGACCTACGTGTCCCGTGCCTTCGCGTGGACCCAGAAGTCCTACCGCGAGATGGGCTTCCGCGAGGTGCAGGACATCTACGCCTCCATGTACTACCTCAGCGCCATGGGCGAGAACGACCTCGTCCGCGACCTTCTCTCCAACTGGGTGCGCCAGGTCTGGGAGATGGGCTACGCCTACCACGACTTCACCTTCAAGGGCAAGGAGCCGGGCGACTGCTCCGACGACCAGCTGTGGCTCGTCCAGGCGGTCTACCGCTACGTGACCATCTCGGGCGACGCGGACTTCCTGACCTGCGAGTTCGAGGTCGCCGGCACGGAAGGCAAGAAGCGCACCCTCTGGGAGACCATGAAGGCCGCGCTCACCTACTCCGGCTGCATCAGCGTGGGCAAGCACGGCCTGCCGCTTCTGGACAAGGCCGACTGGAACGACACCTTGCGGCTCGACAAGGTGGTCTACAAGGGGCCGCAGAAGGAGGAGCTCTACCGCAAGCAGCTCGCCGAGAAGGGCCAGCAGTGGGGCGTGGCCTGGGAGAACGAGATGACCGAGTCGGTCATGAACGCCTGCCTGCTCAAGATCGCGGCCGACGAGTTCGCCGAGATGAGCGCCCTTGTCGGTACGCCCGATGCGGCCGCCGATGGCGACTGGGCCCGCCAGATGTCTGCGCGCGTGACCGACTCTATGCAGAGGCACGCCTGGAAGACCGACTACTTCGCCCGCTGCCTCATCAACAACGAGCGCGAGGGCGGCTACACCTACCTGGGCTCCACCGGCGATCGTCTTGCCGGCGACGCCGACGCCCCCGGCACCTACTTTCTCAACTCCTACAGCTGGTCGCTCCTGGCGGGCGTGGCCACCGAGGAGCAGGTCGCCACGATGCTCGACGTCGTCGAGAGCCGCCTCAAGACCGACGTGGGCCTGAAGCTCTGCACCCTCGTCGACTTCGACCGCCTGGGCGTGGCCACCGGCACCGCGCTCTACTTCCCGGGCGACCGCGAGAACTCCGGCGTCTTCAAGCACGCGGCCATGATGGCCACGGTGGCCTCGCTCAAGGCCGCCAAGACCGTCGCCGACCCCAAGCTCGCCGAGCGCCTGTCCGAGCTCGCGTACTTCATGATGGACCGCACCTTCCCGTATAAGGCGATCGAGAACCCCTACGTGATCAAGGGCAACCCGCGCTTCTGCACCCAGTACAACAACTCCGAGACCGGCGAGAACATCGCGCCGCTGCTCTCCGGCACCGCCTCGTGGCTGACCCTTGCCACCTATGAGACCACGGGCGCCAACGTGGGCCGCAAGAATATCGCGTTCGCCCCCGTCCTGCGCCCCGGCCAGAAGCACCTGGCCTACACGCTCGGCCTAGGCGACGCCCACGTCCACGTGACGATCGACTCCGCGTCCGGCGCCATCCGCGTCACCGACGCCGCGACCTTTACCTATGACGGCAAGCCGTGCGACGGCGTCGTCGACCGCCCGACCACGGGTGACCACGTCGTCGCCATCACGCTATAAGGGCCAAGAAGGGGAGGGAAAGGAAACGTTTCGCGCAGGAAAAGGCCCGACGCCTGCGCAAGCGGCCAAACGAGGTCGTCGGGCGTAAAGCAAGTCTGTTTTGAGCACAAAGATGGGAGGGTGAACATGAAGAAATCCGAAACCGCGGCCATTGAGGTCGACGACGCTGTGGCCAAGCCCCGCGCCATGCAGGACCACATCCTGTACCACGCCATGCGTGTCGCCGTTATCCTCGCCGCCGCATCGGTTTTCTACTCCGGCCTCAACCCGGCGCGCGTCACGACGGCGATCTCGAGCAACGTCTCGCTCTTTACCTCTTGCGTGAACCACGAGGCGCTCGTGGGCCAGATCCCGGACCGAATTCTGAAGAAGACCGCCGTGACCGACGGCACGTTCACGTTGCTGCAGGTGGCGAGCGGCGTCATTATCGCCGGCATCGTCATCGCGATCATCGGCGCGTGCATGTCCTACGGCAATAAGCGCATGCGCACGAACGGCCTTAAGTTCCCGATGATCGGCGGTGCCGTCATGGCCGTCGGCCTCGGCGGCGTATGCATGGTCTACGGCACTATCGCCGAGGCCGCCTCCGACAAGGTCCCGGCGGTCTTTCCTGGCTCGTTTTTGTTCTTCGTGATTCTCGTCTTGGCAATAGCGGGCTGCGCCATCGCCTTGGAGGTCGTCGAGAAGAACAGCGTCGAGCCCGTGGAAGACAAGATGGAGCTGCACGAGAAGTACCACCTCTTCCTGCTCTTCATCCCTGTCCTCGCCTTGGCGTTCCTGTTCTGCTACCTGCCCCTGTGGGGCTGGCGCTACGCCTTCTTCGACTACAGCGCCGGCGGCGACCTCACGGCCGACAACTTCGTGGGCCTCAAGTGGTTCACGATCCTCTTCCAGAACGACACCACGCGCGGCGACGTCATCCGCGTCATGACGAACACGCTGGCCATGTCCGGCTTGGGCATCCTCACCTCGTGGATCCCGATGGTCTTCGCCGTGTTCCTCATGCAGGTGCCGTCCAAGGGCTTCCGCCGCTTCGTGCAGAACTTCACCACGGTCCCGAACTTCCTCGGCTGGTCGATCGTCTACGCCATCGCCATCGCCATGTTCTCCACCGACGGCTTCGTCAACAACTTCCTTAACAACATCTGCGGCATCGCGGCCGACACCAACTACCTCATGGACGGCTCGCACATGTGGCTCAAGATGCTGCTCTGGGGCATGTGGAAGGGCATCGGCTGGTCGGCCATCATCTACATCAGCTCCATCACGGGCATCGACCCGGGCCTCTACGAGGCCGCCGAGGTCGACGGTGCTGGTCGTTTCCAGAAGATGTGGAACGTCACCATCCCGCAGCTCATGCCCACGTTCTTCGTCCTTCTGCTCATGAGCATCGCCAACGTCCTCTCCAACGGCATGGAGCAGTACCTGGTCTTCTCCAACGCGGCCAACTCCGGCTCGCTCGAGGTGCTCGACCTCTACGTGTACAACCTGGGCATCGGCAACGGCCAGATCCCCATGTCCACGGCCATCGGCATGTTCAAGTCCGTCGTCTCCGTCGTGCTTCTCTTCGCCGCCAACGGCGCGTCCAAGAAGCTCCGCGGCGAGAGCATCATCTAAGGGGGCGAGCGAATAATGGCAAAGCGCATCAACGGCGGTATCCAGTACAAGCAGACCCCGGGAGACGTGGCCTTCAACGTGATCAACATCACGGTGTTCGCGCTCTTTACCCTGCTGTGCATCTTCCCGTTCTACTACCTGTTCATCAACACGATCTCGGACAACACGCTCGTCGCGGCCAACCAGATCACGCTGATTCCCGAGGGCATCCACTTCGACAACTACATCGCCTTGAAGGACGTCAACGACTTCGGCAACGCTGTGGTCGTCACCGTGGCCCGAACCGTCATCGCGACCTCGCTCATGGTGGTTATCTCGGCCTTCGCGGGATACCTCACCACCAAGCGCGAGATGTGGCACCGCAGCTTCTGGTACCGCTTCCTCGTGGTCACCATGTACTTCAACGCGGGCACCATCCCCTGGTACCTCAACATGCTGGGCCTGGGGCTTACCGACAACTTCTGGGGCTACATCCTGCCCGCGCTCGTCTCGCCCTACAACATCATCCTGGTCAAGACCTACATCGAGTCCATCCCGGCCTCGCTGGAGGAGTCGGCCACCATCGACGGCGCCTCGGTCATGCAGGTCTTCACGAAGATCATCCTGCCGCTCTCGAAGCCGATCCTGGCCACCATCGCCGTCTTCGGCGCCGTGGCCAACTGGAACTCGCTGCAGGACTCCCTGATCCTCATGTCCAACTCGCCGCAGCTCTACACCCTGCAGCACCGCCTGTGGATCTACCTCAACAGCTCGTCCAACCTGGCCGCGTCCATGACGACGGGCGGCGGCACCGCCTCCGCGACCCTCAGCACGAAGGTCATCAAGTACACGATCTCGATGGTGACCATCATCCCGATCATGCTCGTCTACCCCTTCATGCAGCGCTACTTCGAGGAAGGCATCATGCTCGGCGCAGTCAAGGGCTAGGGCCTGGGACCGCGAACGACTTTCCAACCCACCTCTCTCTTTAAGGAGAAACCCATGAACGCAGATCACGTCATCAGCCGTAGGAACTTCGCCAAGCTCCTGGGCGTCGGCGCCGGCGCCGGCATGCTCGCCGGCTGCGGCTCCTCCGGCAACTCCGGCTCCTCCGGCAACTCCGGCTCCGACTCTACCTCCAAGGTCTCCGACGAGGAGATGGCCATCACCATCTTCTCGCAGACCGCCAACTGGTCCGGCGACCAGGTGGGCTGGGGCGCCACGCTGCTCAAGGACTACTTCAACGTGACCGCCACTGTCGTCCCCGACTCCAACGGCGCCTACCAGACCCGCATGGAGAACGGCGACCTCGGCGACCTCGTGGTCTGGGGCACCAACGGCACCGACTACCAGTCCGCGGTCAGCCAGGGCAAGCTCTTCGACTGGGACGAGGACAAGACCCTCGACAACGAGGGCGGCGACCTCAAGAAGTACTTTCAGAAGGCCCTCGACGCCAACAAGGAGCTCAACTCCGACGGCAAGATCCACGGTATCGGAAACAACGTGACCAATGAGAAGGGCGACCACGACCTCTTTATCTACAACTGGAGCATCCGCTGGGACCTTTACCAGCAGCTCGGCCACCCCGAGGTCAAGAACCTCGACGACCTCGAGGGCGTCCTCAAGGACATGCAGGCCGCCTGCCCCACCGGCGACGACGGCAAGCCGACCTACGCGCTCTCCATCTGGCCCGACTGGGACGGCACGATGGTCATGTACGTCAAGGGCCTGGCCTCCGCTTATTACGGATACGACGAGCTCGGCCTCGGCCTCTACGACTCCGGCACCGGCAAGTTCTACGGCGCCCTCGCCGACGACGGCCCTTACATGAACGCCCTCAAGTTCGTGAACAAGCTCTACCGCGACGGCCTCGTCGATCCCGACTCCATGACCCAGACCTACGACGAGATGATCACCAAGGTCCACAACGGCAACACCCTGATGTCCATCTTTGACTACGCGGGCAGCACCGCTTACAACAACACCGACCACGTCTCGGCCGGCAAGATCATGCTGCCGCTCGTCCCTTCCGAGGCCAAGGTCATCGTCCAGGGGCTCTCGACCTCCGGCCAGGGCCGCATCTGGTCCATCGGCGAGCTCTGCGACGACCCCGACCGCGTGATGCAGATCATCAACTGGCTCTTTACCCCCGAGGGCGCGCTGACCAACCTCTACGGCCCCAAGGGCCTCATGTGGGAGTACGACTCCGACGGCAATACCAAGTTCACCGACCTCGGCAAGAAGTGCTTCGAGGACTCCACAACCTCGCTCGACGGCGTGGAGTGGACTTCGCCCAAGACCGGCACCAAGTACACGCTCTCCGGCACCTACAACGACGGTGCGCTGCAGCTCAACAACACCACCTGGGCCAACGGAGCCAAGAACCCCGAGGCCAACGGCGACTGCTTCTACCAGGGCACCTGGAGCACCAACATCGTCGACCCCCAGAACGACGCTGAGAAGGACTGGCGCGAGACGACCGGCGCCAAGAGCCAGTGGGAGTACCTCAACTCCGTCAACCTCTCTGTGATTCCGGCCGCCAACTTCGCGGAGAGCACCCGCGACTCCCAGCTCGAGCTCACCTGGCAGCAGGTCATCAAGACCATCAAGGAAGGCTCCTGGAAGGCCATCTACGCCAAGGACGACGACGAGTTCGCGAGCCTCGTCAAGGACATGCAGGACACCTGCGCCGGCTACGGCTACGACGACTGCGTTGCCTGGTGCGAGTCCGAGGCGTCCCGCCGCTTCGGCCTGCAGGAGAACTAATCGGCACGGGGCCTGCGCGCGCCGTCGCGCAGGCCTGACCTCGGGGAGGGGACGCAGGTGAAGATCACGATCGAGTCGCCGCTCGTCCAGGCCGGCATGAAGGCCACGAACCTGCTCATCGTCAACTTCTGGCTGGTCGTTGGGTGCATTCCCGTCGTGACGGCCGGGGCCTCGGTTACCGCGGCCTTCACCGTGCTCCTCAAGATGAGCGAGGACCGCGAGGACGTCGGCATCACGCGCGCCTTCTGGGGCGCGTGGGTCGCCAACCTCAAGCACGGCGTCGCCCTCACGCTCGCGCTTCTTGCCTGCGTGTGGAGCGTATGGATGGGCTGGCAGCTCTTCGAGAAGCTCCCGGACAACCCGGTGGGCCTCCTCATCGCCGCCCTGCTGCTGGCCATCCTCGCCTTCATGCACTTCGCCTACGCCTTCCCCCTCGAGGCGCGCTACAAGAACTCCCTGCTTCAGCAGATGCGCAACTCCCGCCTCATCTGCATCAGGTTCTTCGGGAAGACGATGATGCTCGCCGGCGTCCTCGGCCTGCAGGTGCTCATCTTCGGCTTCACGGCCCCGGTGCTCACCTACGCAGGGCTCTTCTTCGCGCCTGCCCTCGCCGTCTATACCGTCTGCCAGGTCGCCATGCCCATCTTCCGCGCCCTTGAGGGCGACGGCATGGCCGACGACGGCATCACCATTTCGAGCGAACGCGACTGGTAAGGAATTTCTTCGCATGATAAAGATCGCCATCGACTACTACCCCGAGCACTGGGACCGCTCCCTGTGGGAGGACGACGTGCGCGCCATGGCCGAGCTCGGCGTCTACGCCGTGCGCGTGGGCGAGTTCGCCTGGAGCCGCATGGAGCCCGCCGAGGGCGTCTATGACTTCGGGTGGCTTGACGACGCCGTGCGCCTCATCGCTTCCCACGGCATGAAGGTCATTCTCGGCACGCCTACCAACTGCGCGCCGCTGTGGCTCTACACCGCCCACCCCGAGACCGTCCAGTGCGAGCGCGACGGCGCGCGCACCCACCTGGGCATCCGCGGCCACCGCTGCCAGACCTCGCCTGTCTTCCGCGCCTACGCCGAGAAGATCATCCGCAAGATGGCCGAGCGCTATGCCGGCCGCCCGGAGATCCTGGGTTGGCAGATCGACAACGAGGTCGAGTCCAACCACTGCACCTGCCCGTCTTGCCGCGAGCGCTTCCAGAAGTACTGCGAGGACAAGCACGGCACGCTCGAGCAGCTCAACCGCGACTGGGGCACCGTCGTGTGGAGCGGCGAGTACTCCGACTGGTCGCAGATCGAGTGCTTCAACACCGCGTGGGTGAACAAGTCCGACTGGTTCAACCCCGCCTATATGCTCGACTACGAGCGCTTCTGCTCCGAGACCACGGCCGAGTACGTGGCCTTCCAGGCCGACCTTATCCGCGAGTACGACCCGAAGGCGATCGTCACCACCAACGCCTGCTTCGGCCTGCACGTGCAGGACTTCTACCAGGAGTTCGCGCCCCTCGACGTGGCCTCCTACGACAACTACCCGCCGGTCGAGATCCCCAAGGACGCCGGCGAGGTCTACTCCAACGCCTTCGCGCTCGACATGGTCCGCGGCTGGAAGAAGCAGAACTTCTGGGTCATGGAGCAGCTCGGAGGTCCCATGGGCTGCTGGATGCCCACCACGCGCGCGATGGAGCCCGGCATGCTCGAGGGCTACGGCATGCAGGCCGTGGCCCACGGCGCCGACCTGCTGAACTTCTTCCGCTGGCGCACCGCGTCGACCGGCGCCGAGATGTACTGCTTCGGCCTGCTCGATCACGACAACAAGCCGAACCGCCGCCTGAAGGAGCTTGAGCTTTTGGGGCATCGCCTGCAAAAGGCCGCCGAGCTCGACGGCACCCAGGTCCGCTCCGAGGTCGCGCTGATCTTCTCGCCGGACCAGAGCTACAACTTCGCGAACCAGACCCAGAGCCGCGGCTTCGACTACTGGCGCCAGGAGCGTCTTTTCCACGATGCCCTTATGGGCCTCGGCGTGAACGTGGACGTGCTGAGCGACGCCGAGCCGCTCGACCCCGCCCACCACAAGCTCGTCATCGTGCCGGCGTATGCCGTGACCAGCGACGCGTTCGTCGAGAAGCTCACCGAGTACGTCCGCGCCGGCGGCCACGCGATCCTGACCGTTCGCTCCGGCGCCAAGGACGTCGACGGCAACTGCACGGTGGGGGAGTACCTGCCCGGCAAGTTCGCCGAGCTCTGCGGCTGCCACGTGCTCGAGAGCGACGCCATCGGCGAGGCCGTCCAGACCGTGCGCGACGCCAACGGCAACGTGCACAGCATAAGCGTCTGGTGCGACCTTCTGGAGCTGGACGGCGCCCACGCCATCGCCGAGTACGACGAGCGCTACTACGCCGGCATGCCCGCCGCCTGCCGCAACAGCTTCGGTAAGGGCACCTGCTCCTACGTGGGCACGGTCGGCGACAAGGGCTTCCACCGTGTGCTGCTCGTGAGCGAGCTGCGCCTGGCGGGCATCGACTTCATCGAGAACCTCCCCGCCGGCGTCGAGAGCTCCACGCGTTCGTCGGATACCTGCGAGTACCGGTTCTTCTTCAACAACACGATGAAGAACCACACGTTCTTCTATCGAGGCAAAAGAGTGGCCATGCAGCCGCTTGAGGCGAAGATCTCGACCTCGGACGGCCGCTGGCTTTAGCACAAGCGCGTCAGTCAAAAAGCAAGTCACAACGTCAGTTAGGAGCGTGCGTCATGGCAACCGTCAGCTTGAAGCATATCGAGAAGGTCTACCCGTCCGAGAACGCCAATAAGAAGGCCAAGAAGCCCAAGAAGGGCGAGGAGGCCGTCGAGAAGAAGAGCAACCTCAAGGAGACCGAGGAGGGCGTCGTCGCCGTCGAGGACTTCAACCTCGAGATCGCCGACCGTGAGTTCGTGGTTCTCGTCGGCCCCTCCGGCTGCGGCAAGTCCACCACGCTGCGCATGGTCGCCGGCCTCGAGGACATCACCCGCGGCGAGCTCTACATCGACGGCAAGCTCATGAACGAGGTGGCGCCCAAGGAGCGCGACATCGCCATGGTCTTCCAGAACTACGCCCTCTACCCGCACATGACCGTGCGTCAGAATATGGAGTTCCCGCTCAAGCTCCGCAAGATGGCCAAGGACGAGATCGACCGCCGCGTCGAACAGGCGGCGCAGGTCCTCGGCATCACGCAGTACCTCGATCGCAAGCCGAAGGCCCTCTCCGGCGGTCAGCGCCAGCGCGTGGCCATCGGCCGCGCCATCGTGCGCGACCCGAAGGTCCTGCTCATGGACGAGCCGCTCTCCAACCTCGACGCCAAGCTCCGCAACCAGATGCGCGCCGAGATCATCAAGCTGCGTCAGCGCATCGACGCCACCTTCGTCTACGTCACCCACGACCAGACCGAGGCCATGACCCTGGGCGACCGCATCGTCATCATGAAGGACGGCGTCGTCCAGCAGATCGGCACCCCGCAGGAGGTCTTCGACAGCCCGGCCAACATCTTCGTCGCCGGTTTCATCGGCGTGCCGCAGATGAACTTCTACGAGGGCGAGCTTCTCCGCGACAGCGCCGGTAAGTACTCCGTCAAGGTCGACGGCGCCGTTATCGAGCTTTCGGCCGACAAGCAGGCGCGTCTTGCCGCCAACGGCGTCGCCGGCGGCAACGTGACCGTGGGCGTGCGCCCCGAGCACATCACCCTGGACGGCGCGTCCGACAAGATGATTCACGGCGTCGTGGACGTCTCCGAGATGATGGGCTCCTCCGTTCACCTGCACATCAAGGCCTGCGGCAAGGACGGCGTCATCATCGTCCCGACCCTCGACATGGGCGGCAAGACCTACGCCATGAAGTCCGACATCGCCTTTACCTTCGGCGGCGACGTGGCCCACGTCTTCGACCCCGAGACCGGCAAGAACCTGGAGTTCTAGGGCCCGATATCAGGCTCTTCAACCTGTACCGCACTCAAGCAACACAGATTGGAACCACATGAAGTGCACCTTTGAGAACAACGTTTTCGAGCTCCGTCGCCAGGCGGAGACCCTGCGCATCGAGCCCTGGGGCAAGAACGCCTTCCGCGTCCGCGGCACCAAGTACCCCGAGTTCACCGGACGCGACTGGGCCCTGACCGAGCCGGTCGAGCCCCAGCAGGTCACGGCCGAGCAGCATGAGGACGGCGGCTGGACCCTTACGAACGGCCGCATCTCGGTCTGGGTCAACCGCGTGGGCATCCTCACCTTCTACCGCGACGGCAAGAAGATCCTGCGCGAGCACTACCGCGCCTACGACGGCACCATCTCGCGCGAGTCGCGCTGCCTCAAGGTCATCGCCCGCAACTACATCCCGCGCACCGGCGGCGACTTCGAGCTCAACATCAAGTTCGAGGCCAACGACGGCGAGAAGATCTTCGGCATGGGCCAGTACCAGCAGGCCCAGACCAACATGAAGGGCTGCGTGCTCGACCTCGCGCAGCGTAACTCCCAGGTCACCATCCCGTTCGCCGTGTCCAACCTGGGCTACGGCTTCCTTTGGAACAACCCCGCCGTGGGCCGCGCCACCTTCGGCTACAACATCACCGAGTGGACGAGCGAGTGCTCCAAGGAGCTCGACTACTGGATCTGCGCCGACGAGGACCCGCGCGCCATCGTGGAGGACTACACCG
>CAVJHQ010000014.1:0-34066 GCA_963649365.1 Alloprevotella sp. | reverse complement strand
AGATCTGCGGGTCGGTGTGGTCGGTCGTGCCCACCACGCGGAAGGTCGCCGTCACGGTCTGGTTGACGAGCTTCTGGAGCTGCTCGTTTTCGGGGTGCGCCTTGGCGAGAGACTCGTACTTCTCGTAGGTCAGGTTGCTCGTGACGGTAACAAGGGTGTCGGCGGCGGGCTGCGTCACGCGCAGCGTCTCGTCGGCCACGACGGAGGTGTCGCTCGACTTGTAGGTTCGCCAGCTCGTGCCCGCCATGGAGTCGTAGCCAGGCAGCTCGGCGGCGTGGATGGCGCCGGTCTCGTAGCTCTTTGAGTACGTGATGGAGCCGTCGTCGCCCACGACGGCGGAGCTCCACGGGGAAAGGTCGGAGCTCACCTGCGACGCGGACCCGTTGCTGCCGAGAAGCGCGTGGGCGTAGTCGGCCTTGACGGCCTCCATCTGCGCGACGGCCGCGTCGATCTCCGAGGAGTCGATGGGCTTGACGCTGACCGTGATGTCGCGGGTGGCGCTCAGCCCGTTCTTGGTCAGGGTCGCCGTGATGGTCGCGGTGTTGGTGCCGCCCTCGACATCGCGCGTGACGACGCCGTGGTAGCCGTTGAGGGAGAGCGCCGAGCTCTCCTGCTTAAGGGCGTACTTGACGGTCGCGCCCTTAAGGACCTTCGAGGCGCGCGGAAGGACGAAGTCCTCCTCGACGCTCGAGAGGTCGACCGAGCGGCTCGAGTCCTCGTACGCGACGACCTTGCCGTCGATGCCGGCGAGGGCGTCCTCGAGCTCCTTCTTCTCCGCGGCGATCTGGTCGGCGGACTTGGGCGCCACCGTGACGGCGTAAGCCTTCGTCAGGGTCTTCGAGGAGAGGCTCGACGCGCCGGACATCGAGACCGTGGCGGTCAGGGTCACGTTCGCGGCGGCGTTGCCGTGCGTGTAGGCGACCTTGTAGACGGAGTTCCAGCTGGAGTCGTAGCTGCTCGTGACCTTCGCGGCCGAGGTGTTGCTCGAGGACCAGGTGACCTGCGCGACCTTCTTGCCGTTTGCGTAGAGCGTGGAGGGAAGCGTCTCCTCGGTGGCGTCGGCGTCGGCGGCGCCCGACTTGACGGTGGCGCCGAACTCGGCGGAGGAGAGCTGCGCAGAGAGGTACTCCTCGACCGCGCCGTCGTCCCACGCGAGCGTCGAGGCCCGTCCCGGCGTGTAGGTCGCCGTGGCCTCGCCCAGGGTCAGCTTATAAGTCGGCGTGAACTGGCGCAGAACGGAGTAGTCATACGACGAGGTCTTGTCCGCCGGCGAGAGGAAGAAGTACGTGACCGTGCCGTCATCGGCGATGCCGCCCTGCTGAGCGGGGTCGGATGCCGCGAACTCGACGCTCTCGAGGCTTACGGCAATCCCGGAATAGCCCCAGCCGGAGAGCTTGTCCGAGAACATGTCGCAGATATTGGAGTCCGTGCCGTAGGCGGGGTTGGGGTACCAGCCGTTATAGCTCACGGACTTTGCCTTGGCGACGGCGGCCGCGAGGGTCTTCTGGTCCTCGGTCTGCTCGGGCTCCGGGTCCGCCTGCCCCTCGATCGCGTTCTTCAGCGACGCGGTGTCCTTGTACTCCCACGACTCGCTGCCGTAGGTGACGCGGCAGGCCACGTACTTGCCGGCCAGGTCCGAGGTCAGCTTGAGCTCGCGGGAAGTCGCGCCGTCGATTGCGGTGTAGCCGGACGCGGTAAAGGCCGCGGATTGCTTATCGCCCGCGTACCACTGGTATTTGAGCTGGGCGTACTCGGAGTCGAGGATCTCCTCGTCGTCGCCCCAATAGTCCTCATAGTAGGCGCCCACCTTGACGGTGTCGCCGACTTTGGCGGTGCGGCTTCCGTAGGTCAGGTCCTGGTCGGAAGCGTTGACGATGCTGACCGAGTCGACGGTGACCGAGCTGGACGCCAAAGAGACGGCGTAGGAGTCCCCGTTGACGGAGCCGGAGTCGTCATCGGCCGGCTCCTCGTCCATGGCGGCCGGGTCGGCGGCATCCGCGGCCTGGGACTCGTTCGTCCCGTTTGCCGCGCCGTCGGCATCCGATTCGTCGTCGGTGCCCGTAGCCGCCGGCTCTTCGCCCTCGGTGGCCGGCGCGTCCAGCTCCGCGCCCTCCTCGTCGGACCCGTCGGCGGAATCGACCTGAACGGCCTCGGCCTGCGGCGACGCCAACTCGTCGGCCGCCTCGGCAAGCGCCGCCGTCGGCACGAGCGAGAACGTCGTCGCTCCGGCAAGCAGCAGCGCGAGCAAGCGCTCTTGCAGTGATCTCTTGTACGACATGTACCTGTTCCTCCTCCCCCGCAGGGGCTCGGGAGGGCAGGCAGGATCGGCGGGCTGCGCACCCGCCCTTCTCGCCCCGCGAACACGACGCGCAACGCGCCGCCGCCCGGGCGAGCCTTGAACACAGTCATTCAACTGATCCGGAGTCGAACCGGAATCCTTTTTTCTCTACTAGGCGTAGCAGCTGTTCGAACCGTGCCCTCGTTTTATTCAGCTGAGGGACAGTCTAGCAGCCCGGAGCTGCAAAGAAGCCCCCTGTAACAAAAACAGGGCACCCCGCGGGCCTAGAACGCGAGCGCCTCGGGGACACGGGCCGTGCGCGGGGGCCGGCTCATCACGTACCAGCGGTTCGTGTCCCACCACAGGTGCGTCTGGTAGCCGCCGAACCACACGGTAAAGCGCGTGCCGCGGCCGGTCCCGAGGCACGCCCAGCTCTCCCGACGGCTCACCTTGGTGATCTCGTACACATGGCCGGGGCTCCAGAGCACGGCGATGGGCATGAGCGAGCCGTCCGCGTCGATCTCGCAGCGCACGCGCACATAGCGGCGCACGCGCTTCTCCAGACCCTCTGCCATGCACCGCCTCCCCTCGTCGCCGCGCGTTGTGAATAGCACACGTGTTCCTCAAACGTTCGTTTCAGTATGCCACGAAGAAGGGACAAGAATCCTGACGACGACGGGCTGCAGGTATACTTTTGCCTCAGTGGCAATCCCAACAGAAAGCTGGCTCGCATGTCCAACAATCGCAAGGCGCTCAAGATCTTGAGCCTCGTCCAGTTCGTCCTGTCCGTCTGCGTCATCGTCCTCGCGGTCCTGTCCAAGGTCGGCGGCGGCGAGGCCGCCGAGGCCAAGGAATGGGGCGAGGCCGCGCGCCTCTACCTCGACCTGCCGGCGTTCGCCGTCTTCGGCATCCTCTCCATCGCGGGGTCGGTCACCGGCATCCACGGCGCCAACCGCCCGAGCGCGCTCGGCAGCCACCGCCTGCTCTGCATCCTCGGCATCGTCTTCGGCATCGTCGCCATGATCGTCTCCGGCGCCGGCGCGGGCGTGCCCGTGGTCCCCGGCATCACCGTGGTCGTCGACGCGGCGGCGGCCGTCTTCGACACCAAGGTTCGCAAGGAGCTCGACGAGCGCAGGTAGACGAGCCAACGCATCGCGAAACCAGGAAAGCGGCCGAGCGGGATCGAATTCCCACCCGGCCGCTTTTCGTTGCCGAGGCCCGAGAAAGCTCGGGCGCCTGCGGAGCGAGGAGTTCACCGTCACCCTCGAGTAACGCCGAACGAGCGGCGTCTTTACGAGACGGCCTGCAACAAATTTACGGCTCTGCGGCAAGTTGCGAGGTCTTTGGCTCGTCCAAAGGCCTCGCAACCGGTAAAACGGCGTCGGTTGGGCCGTCAACGGCGCCTCAAAGGGGTCATTTGCCCCATAGCTTGCTGCACACCCGTCATTTTGTTGCCCGGAGTATGGGCACACACGGCAAATGGACCCCAAAGCGCCCCTCAACCCGGCTAGAAGTCGAGCCTCACGGGAATGCCCTGGCTGGCCATGTACTCCTTGACCTGGCGAACGCTGTAGGTCCCGAAGTGGAAGACGCTCGCCGCGAGCACGGCGTCGGCCTCGCCCTCGATGATGCCCTCGGCGAAGTGCTCGAGCGTGCCCACGCCGCCCGACGCGATCACGGGGATGCTCACCGCGCGGGCAACGGCGCGGGTAAGCGGGATGTCGAAGCCGTCCTTCGTGCCGTCGCGGTCCATGCTGGTAAGAAGGATCTCGCCGGCGCCGCGCCGCGCGGCCTCCTCGGCCCAGGTCACGGCGTCGATACCCGTGGGGATGCGGCCGCCGGCCAGGTAGACCTCCCACTTGTCGGAGTTGCCGACCTGCTTGGCGTCGATGGCCACGATGACGGCCTGGCTGCCGAACGCGTCGGCGCACGCCGTGATGATGCCGGGGTCCTTGACCGCCGCGGAGTTGATGGACACCTTGTCCGCTCCGGCCGCGATCATGGTGCGGCAGCCCGCGACGTCGCGGAAGCCGCCGCCGACGGTGTACGGGATGCGCAGGCGCTCGGCCGCGTGGGACGCGAGCTCGATGGTGGTCCGGCGGTCGTCGGAGGTGGCGGTGATGTCGAGGAAGACGACCTCGTCGGCGCCCTCGCGGTCGTACTTGCTCGCGAGCTCGACCGGGTCGCCGGCGTCGCGCAGGTCCACGAAGTTGACGCCCTTGACCACACGGCCGTCCTTAACGTCCAGGCAGGGAATCACGCGCTTGGTCAACATGGATGAAATCCTTTCTGTTCCGTGAGGGTGGGCCTCTTCGGGAGACTCTCCCTCAGGGCTCCGCGCTCACTATGTTCGCTCGCTGCGCGAGTCGCCCTGAGGGAGAGTCTCCCGAAGAGGCCCTCTCGAGCTGAAGGGCCTTGCATGGCGAGAAGCGCGTGATTGCTTGACGGGACGGACGGGACGCGCGGCCAAGGTACGGCCAGGTAAAGCTTGAAAAGCCGACCGCCGACAGGTGGCGTCGGAGCGCTTGCCTGAGGGCGAATCGCGTAGCGAGCGAACGAAGTGAGCGCTGAGCCCTCGGGCAAGCGCTCCGACGCCACGCCGGGCGAGGGAGGCCGAGCCTCAGGCGAGCGCCCCGGCACCGGCGCCGCTGGCAGCGAGGGCCTCCTCCAGGGTGAAGTTGCCTTCGTAGAGGGCACGGCCGGTGATGGCGCCCTCGATGACGTCGGGGCCCGCGGCCGCAAGCGCGCGCAGGTCGTCGACGCTCGTGATGCCGCCGCTCGCCACGACGGGGAAGCCGCAGAGCTCGGCGACGCGTCGGTAGGCGTCCACGTCGATGCCGGTCTGCATGCCGTCGCGGTTGATGTCGGTAAAGACCAGGTGGCGGTACCCGAGGCCCGCGAGCCTGGGAAGAAGCTCGTCCACCGTGAGGCCCGCGCCCTCGCGCCAGCCGTTCACCTTGACGACGCCGTCGGCCGCCGCCACGTCGGCCACGAGCAGCTCGCCGTACTCGGCCGCGGCCGCCTCGGCGAACTCGGGGTCGCGCACGAGCGCGGTGCCGATGGCGATGCGCCGCACGCCCAGGTCGGCCAGGCGCTTGACCGCCGCGAGCGACCGGACGCCGCCGCCGCAGTCGACCTTCACGCCGCCGACCTCGCAGATGGCGCGGATAGCCGCCGCGTTGGCCGCGCAGGCCTCCTCGTCCTCCTCGAAGGTGGCCGAGAGGTCGACCACGTGGATCCACTCGGTGCCCCTTGCCGCGAAGTCGCGGGCAACGGCGGCGGGGTCGTCGGAGTAGACGTCCATCTTCGCGCGGTCGCCGCGCTGCAGGCGCACGACGCGCCCGCCCACCAGATCGATCGCCGGGAAGAGGATCACTTGGCCTCACCCCGCACGATGTCCACGTAGTTGGTGAGGATGCGCAGGCCCGTGGCCGAGCTCTTCTCGGGGTGGAACTGCACGCCGTAGACGTTCTCGCTCCACACGGAGCTGGCGAAGCTGCGCACGTAGTGCGTGCGCGTGGCCACGACCGGCTCCTCGACGTCGGCGTCGAGCGCGTAGCTGTGCGTGAAGTAGACGTTCGCGCCCTCGGGCACGCCGCGGAAGAGCGGGCACGCCTGGCCGTGGGCGGTAAGGTGGATCTGGTCCCAGCCCACGTGCGGCACCTTGAGGCGGCCGGAGCGCAGGCGCGTGGCCGAGCCCTTGAGGATGCCCATGCCGTCGACCCAGCGCTCGGGGTCGTTGACGCCGTGGAGCTTGCCGTCGGTGCGCTCGTCTCCCCGCTCGAAGAGCAGCTGGAGCCCAAGGCAGATGCCCAGGAAAGGCACCCCGCGACCCACGGCGTCGCGCACCGCGTCGGCCTCGCCGGACTCGTTCATGTAGGTCATGGCGTCCTCGAAGCTGCCCACGCCGGGCAGCACGATGCCGCTCGCCGCGCGGATGGCCGCGGGGTCGTCGGAGATGCTCGCCTCTCCCCCGACCTCGGCGAGGCCGCGCACGACGGAGAGGAGATTGCCCTTGTGGTAGTCGACCACGACGATGGGGGCCGCCATTAGAGGCTCCCCTTGGTCGAGGGCACCGAGCCGTCGGAGCGCGGGTCGGGCTCGACGGCCTCGCGCAGGGCGCGCGCCGCGGCCTTGAAGGCGGCCTCGAGAATGTGGTGCGCGTTCTCGCCGCAAATGAGCCGCAGGTGAAGGGTAATGCCCGCGTCGCGCGCAAGGCCCGCGAAGAACTCGTGGCCGAGCTCGGTGTCGAAGGTGCCGACCTTCTCGGGGCCGATGGGCACGTCCCAGAAGAGCTCGCCGCGGCCCGAGCAGTCGACGGCCGCGAGCACGAGCGCCTCGTCGAGCGGGACCATCACGGAGCCGAAGCGGCGGATGCCGGCCTTATTGCCGAGGGCCTCGCGCAGGGCCTGGCCCATGACGATGCCCGTGTCCTCCACGGTGTGGTGGTCGTCGACGTAGGTGTCGCCCTTGACGCGCAGGGTCACGTCGATGAGCGAGTGGCGGCTGAACGCGGTGAGCATGTGGTCGAAGAAACCCACGCCCGTCTCGATGTCGGCGGCGCCGGTGCCGTCGAGGTCGATGGACAGGCCGATGTCCGTCTCCTTGGTGGCGCGGACGACCTTGGCGGTCCTGGTCATGCTTCCTCCCTTGCGAGCTGGGCGACGGCGGCGAGAAGCTCGGTGTTCTCGTCGTGCGTGCCCACGGTGATCCTGAGGCAGTCGTTGAGGCCGGGCGCGTAGCTGAAGTCGCGCACGAGGATAGAGTACTCGTCGCGCAGGCGCGCGCGGACGCGGCTCGCGCCGGCGAGGCGAACCAGCAGGAAGTTCGCCGCGCTCGGCCAAACCCGGACGCCCTCGACGGCGGCGAGCCCCTCGGCAAGAAACGCGCGCTCGGCCACGATGTCGGCCACCACGGGGGCAAGCTCCTCTCGCCGGGCCACGGCCGCGCAGGCCACGGACTGGGCGACGACGTCCTCCGAGTAGATCTGGCGGATGGCGCCCAGCATGTCGACCACGGCGGGGTCGGCCACGAGGTAGCCCACGCGCAGGCCCGCGAGGCCGAAGGCCTTGGAGAGCGTGCGCAGGACGATGAGGCGGGGGTTGTCGGCCACCCAGGACACGAGGCTCTTGTCCTCGCCGGCGAACTCGACGTAGGCCTCGTCCAGCAGCACGAGCGCGCTCGTCTCGTCGAGCAGGCGGCGCACGAGCGCTGGGTCAACGAGGTTGCCCGTGGGGTTGTTCGGCGAGGTCAGGACCACCATGGCGGCGTCGTCGGCCTGCGCCGCGGCCACAAGGGCGTCCGCGTCGATATCGAAGGTCTCGGCGTCGCGCCAGACGCTCCTTACCGGCATCTCGCACATCTTGGCGAAGTTCGCGTACTCGGAGAAGTCCGGCGGGCAGGTGATGAGCGCGCGGCCCGCCCCGCCGAAGGTGAAGAACAGGTTGAACAGCAGCTCGTCGCCGCCGTTGCCGACCATGACGGCGGCCCGCTCGACGCCGTGGCGCTCGGCGAGAAGGTCGCGCAGCTCGTTGGCCATCGGGTCGGGATAGCGGTTGAGCGGCGTGGCGACCATGGCGTCGCGAAGCGCGGCCGTGAAGGTCGCCGGCAGCTCGTGGGTGTTCTCGTTGGCCGAGAGGTTGATCCGGCTCGGCGTGAAGGCCGGATCGTAGGGCTCGAACCCCTGCAGCGCCTCGCGCGCGCGGGCCACGGCGTCGAAACCTGCATTTGGGACAGTCCCTTTTGCAGGTTCAGTTGCATCGGACCTGCAAAAGGGACTGTCCCAAATGCAGGTGCTCCCGTCGACGGCCATGCTAGGCCTCCTTCGCGGCGTCGTAGCCGGGCAGGTAGGGCACGCCGGGGGCGGCGAGGTCCTCGGGCCAGGCCACGCGGTGCGCGCCCTCGCAGGCGGCGAGCGCGTCCTCGTAGCCGTCGGCGCCCTTCTCGGCGAGGCGGCGGCGCATGCCGACCGAGAGCGCGTGGGCCCACAGCCCTTCCGCCTGCGCCATCGCCTGGGTGGCGGGGGCGTCGGCGAGCATGCCCTCCGGGGTGTAGCAGATCACGCTCGAGCGCTTCTGGAAGTCGTAGACGCCGAGCGGGTTGGAGAAGCGCGCGGTGCCGCCGGTGGGCAGCGTGTGGTTGGGGCCGGCCACGTAGTCGCCGAGCGGCTCGGAGCTCCAGGCGCCCACGAAGATGGCGCCGGCGTTCTTGACCTTGCCAAGAAGCCCCATGGCGTCGGCGCAGTGGAGCTCGAGGTGCTCGGGCGCCACGACGTTGACGGCGTCCACGGCGGCGTCGAGGGTGTTCGCCACGACGATGACGCCGCGGTTGTCGAGCGAGGCGCGGGTGATCTCCTCGCGCGGGGACTGCGAGACGAGCTTCTCGGCGCACGCGAGGACGCGCTCGGGCAGCCCGGGGTCGCACGTGACCAGGTAGCAGCTGGCAAGAGGGTCGTGCTCGGCCTGCGCCATGAGGTCGGCCGCCACGACGGCGGGGTCGGCCGTTGCGTCGGCGAGCACGCAGACCTCGGAGGGGCCGGCCACCATGTCGATGCCCACGTCGCCCGAGACGTAGCGCTTGGCGGCGGCCACGAAGGCGTTGCCGGGGCCGACGATCTTGTCGCAGGCCGGGATGGACTCGGTGCCGTAGGCCACGGCGCCGATTGCCTGGGCGCCGCCCACGGCGTAGACCTCGTCCACGCCCGCGAGCTTGGCCGCGGCCAGCGTATAGGCGGAAAGAGACCCGTCCTTCTGCGGCGGGGTCACCATGACCACGCGCTCGACGCCCGCGACCTTGGCGGGGATCGTGTCCATGAGGACGGTCGAGGGGTACTGCGCGCGACCGCCCGGCACGTAGACGGCGGCCGAGGCCACGGGCGTGACCTTCACGCCGAGGATCGTGCCGTCGGGGCGCGTGGTGAACCAGCTCTCCTCGCGCTCCTTCTCGTGGAAGGCGCGGATCTGGTCGCGGGCGCGGGTGAGGGCGCGCAGGAACTCGGGGTCGACCATGCCGGGAGCCGCGTCGATGAGCTCCTGCGGCACGCGGAACTCGGCCGGGCAGGCGCCGTCGAACTTGTTGCAGTAGTCGCGCACGGCGGCGTCGCCGCGCTCGCGGACGTCGTCCACGATGGCCTCGGCCGAGGCCATGATCTCGGCGGGCAGGGCGCCCGAGCGGTTGAGGTCGGCCTGCGTCAGGGCGCGGCCGTCGGAAAGGATGACTTCTCTCATCGTCTTATGCCTCCTCGGAGGCGACCTCGGCAAGGCGCGCCGCCAGGTCGCGGATTCTCTTGTCGCAACGATACGCCGCCGGGCCCGCGAAGAAGCGCGCGGTGCACTCCATCACGTCGTCGACCACCACGAGGTCGTTCTCGCGCAGGGTCGTGCCCGTGGCCGTGATGTCCACGATGCGGTCGGCCATGCCCACGATGGGGCCGAGCTCGATGTTGCCGTGCAGGGTCAGGATGTCCACCTGGCGGCCGATGCGGTCGTAGTACTGCTGGGTGATGCGCGGGTACTTGCTGGCCACGCGCTCGGTGCCGCGCCACTCGTAGTTGCGGTCGGCGAGGCCGGCGTTGGCGGCCGGCTCGGCGACGACGAACTTGCACCAGCCGTAGCCGAGGTCGACGAGCTGGAGCAGGTCGAGGTCGGCCTCTACCAGCGAGTCCTTGCCGCAGATGCCGCAGTCGGCGCCGCCCGCGCCCACGAAGGCCGGGGCGTCCTGGGCGCGCACGATGATGTACTCGACGTCGCCCGCCGAGATGATCAGCTTGCGGCCCGGGTCGCGCAGCTCGTCCACGGGCAGGCCCGCGGCCTCGAGCACGCGCAGCGAGTCCTTGAAGAGGCTGCCCTTAGGCACGGCGATGCGCAGCGGGCGGGCGGCAACGCGCACGCCGGGGGTGACGACGCCCGAGGCGCCCTGCTCGCCGAGGACCTCCTGCAGGCGCTCGAGCGAGAGCGCGAAGCCGCAGGCCGCGAGGCCCGGGCGGCCGAGGTTGGCGAGCACCGCGTCGTAGCGGCCGCCGGAGGCGAGGCTCGCGGCGATGCCCTCGGAATAGCCCTTGAAGATGATGCCCGTGTAGTAGTCGAAGCTGTTGATGATGCTGAAGTCGAAGCTCGCGCGGCCCTCGGCGAAGAGGTCGGCGAGCTGCTCGGTGAGCGCGCGGAGCTCCGCGCAGCCGCGCTCGGCGGGCGCGACGTCGGCCTCGGCCAGCAGCTGGTCGATGCGGTCGACGACCTCGACGCCGCCGTGCATGCGCGGGATGGCGTGCAGGGCGCGGGCCGCCGACGGCTTGAGCTCGGGCGTGGCGTCAACGAGCTCGTCGAGCGAGACGAGGTCGGAGTCGTGCACGAGGGAAAGCACCTCGGCGGAGAACTCGGGGCTCGGCGAGCAGTTGGCGATAAGCGAGGTCAGCGGGGTGACGGAGCCGAAGACGAGGCGCCACGCGGGGACCTCGAGCGTGGTCAGGGCCTCGGCGAGCAGGCGGACGACCTCCACCTCGGAGGACGGGCCGTCGGTGCCCACGAGCTCGACGCCGAGCTGGGTGAACTGGCGCGGCTGGCCGCGCAGCGACTGCTGCTCGCGGACCACGGGCGCGCTGTAGCGGAAGCGCGCGGGGAACTCGTCGGCGCGGACGTGGCCCGCGACCAGGCGCGCGACGGGCAGCGTGAGGTCCGGGCGCAGCATGAGCAGGTTGCCGTCGGCGTCGAAGAGCTGGAACGGCGTGTTCTTGATGCGGCCGCCGCGCTCGAGCGCCGCGCGGTCCTCGAGGAGGGGCGTCTCGACGGGCAGGTACCCATGGCCGGCGAAGCAATCCTTCACGGTGGCGGTGATGCGCTCGCGGGCGAGCGCCTCCTTGGGGAGGATGTCTCGGAAGCCTCTGGCGGTGCCTGCAATCACGGGTCGTGTCCCTTCTCCTGCGTCTGCGGTCGTGTGCGTATGGCACTTTAGCACACTAAAGTGCCGCAGGTGCGCGGGGCAGGGGCGCGAGACCGTTTCGTAACGTAGGGCGAGCCTGCAAAAGGGACAGTCCCTTTTGCAGGCTCGCCGCAGGGGGATTAACAGGTGAAGACGTGCTCGCCCTCACCGACGACCTGCTCGCCGGCGCCGGGAAGAAGCACGTGGGCCTTCGCGCCCGCAGGCACGCTCACGCGAACCTCGCGAGAGCCGGGCTCGGTGCCGGACCAGGCCACGCGGATCGTGCCGGCCGCGGTCTCGTGCTCGAGCTCACACGAATCGAACCCGCGCACGAACGCCGGCGCCACGTCGAACTCGGCCCAGGCCGGCTCGCGCAGGCGCAGGCCGCCGACCTTGCGCACGATCCAGTCGCAGACGCACCCGAACGCGTAGTGGTTGAACGAGAACGTCCCCACCGTGCCGTCGGGCGCCACGCCCAGCCAGTTCTCCCAAATGGTGGTGGCGCCGTGGTCGACCTCATAGAGCCAACCGGGGCAGCCGTCCTGCCAGAACACGTCGGCCGCCACATCGGCGTGGCCGAAGTCGCCCAGCACATCGAGCAGGTACGGCACGCTGAGGAAGCCGGTGTCGAGGCGGTTGCCGTTGTCGCGGATCATCTGCGCCAGGTGGTCGGCCGTGGCCTGCCGCTCTCCCTCCTCGAGCATATCGAACGCAAGGGCGAGCACATAGAGGCCCTGGAACTCGGCCGAGAGCCTGCCCTCCCCCGCGACGAAGCGCCCGCGGAACGCGCGGCGGACGTTGGCCGCGTAGGCGCGCAGCTCATCCGCGCCGTCGCGCCCGAGCACATCGGCCACCTGCGCGAGCAGGTCGGTCGAGTGCGCGAGCCAGCACGTCGCCACGAAGTCCTTCGTGGCCATCGCGCCGTCCATGGGCCCGTTGGCAAGAAGGCTCGGCAGCATCCAGTCGCCGTAGTGGAACGTCGTGTCCCAAATGTAGCGGTCGTCGCCGGACTTCTCGCCGCCCTCGGAGAACGCGCCCGCGGCGGACGCGGCGCAGTACTCGTGCCAGCGGACCATGGCGTCGTAGCAGCGCTCGAGCACAGAGACGTCGCCGTACTGGCGGTAGAGCTCCCACGGCACGGTGATGATGGCGTCGCCCCAGCCGGCCGACGAGCACACGCCCGGCATGATGGCGCCGCCGCGCGCGGAGTTCGGCATCGGCGAATAATCGAGCACCTGGCCGTCGTCGGCCTGGTCGGCCATGACCTGGTCCAGCCAGCGGCTAAGGAACGAGTCGAGGTCCATGAAGAAGCACCCGGTCGGCGCGTAGACCTGGATGTCGCCCGCCCAGCCCATGCGCTCGCGCTGCGGGCAGTCGGTGGGGATGGAGAGCATGTTGCCGCGCTGCGACCAGAGCGTGTTGGAGATCAGCTTGTTCACGCGCTCGTCGGAGGTGCGGACGCGGCCGACCTCGGCAAGGTCGCTGCGGATGGCGAAGGCGACGATGCACGCTGGGTCGAAGGCGCCCTGCGCCGCCTCGTCCCAGCCGGAGAGGCGCACGTAGCGGAAGCCGTGGAAGGTGAAGTCGGGCTCGAGCACCTCGTGGCCGCCGCGGCCGACGAACTCGTCGACGGCGTCCTTGTTGCGCCCGGTGATGTTCATGAAGAAGCGCCCTTCGGCGTCGAGCACCTCGGCGTGCTCGAGGCGGAGCGCCTGGCCCTCGGCCAAGTCGCACTCGAGGCGGCAGCGGCCCGCGATGACCTGGCCAAAGTCGATCACGATGGCGTCGCCCTCGGGCCAGGAGGCCACGGCCTCGAGGCGCTCGCGGCGCACGACGGCAGGCCCAACCTGCGGCACCACGTCGGCCGCGGGCGCGTCGACCGAGGCAGCCGCGCCGTCGAGCACGGCCTCGCGGCGCAGGTCCTGCTTCTCGCCGAGCTGGATGTCGGACCACTCGTACTTGCCGCGGCCGCTCTTCCACGCGGCGGCGTCGGCGGTGTCGACCACCTGCACGGAGCCGTCGGCAAGCTCGATGCGCAGCTCGCCCGCGAACGAGAGCCTGTCGCCGAACTGGCAAGAATCGCCCGGCACCGCGATGCGGCCTGCGTACCAGCCGTCGGCCAGCGTGACGTCCCAGCGGTTCTCGCCCTCGCGGACGAGGCCGGTCACGTCATAGGTCTGGTACATGATGATCTTGTCGTAGGCCGTGAAGTCGGGGGCAAAGAGCGCCTCGCTCACGTCGGCCCCGTTGACCTGGGCTTTATAGATGCCTCGCGCGGTGCAGCGCAGGGTCGCGCTCGCCACGGGCCCCGCCACCGTGAACTCGCGGCGAAGCATCGGGCACGGGTGCAGGCGCACCTCGTTGGGGTCGGACTCGGGCATCGGCTTGCCCATGAACATGTCCATCAGGTTGATCTGGGGCTCGCGGGTCACGGTCTTCTGCTCGGGCTCGAGCCACGCGGGGGCCCAGTGGTTTTCGCAGGTCATGGTTTCTCCTTTACGCGATGGCCGTTAGTTGCCCTGGGACTGGCCGGCGGGCTGAGCGCCGGCTTGGCCGCCGAAGGCGCGGTCGATGACGCCGGCCTGGAAGCGGGTGGCCAGAAGCGCCACGGCCGCAATGGCCGCGATGACGCCGGCGATGACGCAGCAGCCCTGGGCGCTGCCGCCCATAAAGGCGCCGGAAAGCGCGTTCAGGATAGTCGGCGAGACGAAGCCGCCGATGGAGGCGCCGGCGCTGAAGAGGCCCATCGCAGTCGGGATTGCCGCGGGGTTCGTTCCGATGGCGATGATGAACGGGCACTGGGCGAATCCGATGGAGAGCGAGAAGCCCACGAGGATGGCCGCGATGATGACCATGGGCAGGGAGGAAGCGACGCCCATGACGACCATGCCCACCGCCATGACGGCGAGGCCAAAGGCGAGGGAGAACTTCTGGATCTTCTTCAGCAGCAGGTTCAGCGTGGCGCCGCAGATAATGCCCGCGAAGGTGCCGGCGGCGGTGACCATGCCCGCCATGGTGGAGTCGCCGATGCCGGTCTCGGTGAGGATGAGCGAGACGTTGTTCGGGAAAGTGCAGTAAACGAACTGGTAGGCGAGGATGCACGCGGAGGCGACGATGGCGACGGAGCCGACGCCGGGCTTGGGGCCCGCCTGGGCGGGCTGGTCGGCCGCCGCCTCAGGCGCGGCCTGGCCCTCGCCCGTCTTCCACGGGATGCACATGATGATAAGGAGCAGGACGGGAACGGCGACCAGGTAGACGAGATAGTTGTTGCGCCAGCCGCCCGCCGAGAGGATGCCGCCGCCGACGGTCATGACGATGGAGCCGAGGTTAACGAAGATGACGTTCTTGGCCATCATCGACTCCTGCTGGTCGGCCGGGATGAGGTCGGTGATGAGCAGGTTCGCCGTGTTGGTGACGAGGCCGACGCCCAGGCCGAGGATGCCCGCGCAGACGAGCAGCAGCGGCATGCCGCCGGAGACGAACACGGGCAGAAGGCCGCCCACGGCGATGAGCAACGGGGCCGCGACCGCCATGACCTTGCGCGGGACCTTCGTGGCGACGGCGGAGAAGACGAGGGCGGACACGATACCCATCAGGTTCGGAATGCCCGTGAGCTGCTGGACCTCGGACGCGCCGGCGCCGAGGTCGGCCATGATGAGGCCGATCGAGGGCGTGATGCCCAGCGTGGACATGGCGAGCAGCGTGAGCGCGAAGATGCCGATCTTCGCCTTGGTGACTTTGTTCATGGAATCCTCCGTACATTGGAGCGATAATTCGGGCAGTTATTGTTGCCTTACACGTTTCGCCTTACTCAGCGACGCTCTTGCAAGATTCGGTGTTCACCTGCGTCTTTGGTTCAGACGAAACTTCTTGGCTAGAATTTAAGCGCTTAAATATCAAGAGCAACAGTGCCGCAATACTGCTTCAATCTGCCGGATTGTTCGTTTATGCTGGTATGCGTTAGCGATTTATGCGCGAAGGCAAGCAAAACCCAACCGGTCGGGCGCCGGCGCCCGCCGTTCGCGGAAGGCGGAAAAGGAATGTCGCGCACCACGGCAAGCGGAAAGACGCTCGAGCAGAGCGGCTATTTGCGCACGGCGAGCGGCCTGTCCGCCGAGCAGGTCTACGACAACGCCTCGTCGGGCCTCGTGACCAGCGAGAAGCTCTCCGACTGGTCGGGCATCGACTTCTCCGAGAACATCTTCGTGGTCGCGCACACCTTGGACTTCAAGGTTCCGCCACACGTGCACGACTACTATGAGCTGTGCTTTATTCTGGACGGCACGGTGGCGAACATCATCGGCGGGCAAAAGATCTATATGCTCGACGGCACGCTGTGCGCCATGAACCTCGCCTCTCGCCATGCGCTCGAGCCCGTCGACGAGAGCGCCGTCGTGGTCAACCTCTGTCTACGCCCCTCCCTCTTCGAGGCAGGCATCTTCGCGGAGTTTCTTGCCGCTGACAACGAGATGTCGCGTTTCCTTCGCGGGGAGGGCTCAACCGACCACCTCATGTTCTCGGACTCGCAGGCAAAGCTGCTGCTCGCCCATATGGACGCCGTCGTGATGGAGTTCGCGCGCGCGGATTTTCACCAGAGCTTCGCCGTTGCCGCGCAGGTCTTGCTCCTGCTCGACGAGCTTTCGCGAACCGAGACGTATTCGTACTACGGACTCGGCCCCAAGACGCTCCACATGCTGGCTTACCTGCGCGAACATTGCGCCGACGTGACCATGCGCTCGCTCGGGCGCGAGTTCGGCTACACGGCCAACTACTGCTCTCAGTACCTGCGCAAACACACGGGAAAGACCGCGACCGAGCTCATAGCCGAGGCGCGCGTGGCCAAGGCCGAGGGGCTTCTTGCCGGCACGGACCTGGGCGTCGAGGCCATAGCCGCGGCCGTGGGTTACAAGAGCTACAGCCACTTCAACGAGCTCTTCCAGCTCTACCGCGGCATGACGCCGGGCGACTATCGCCGGCTTTCGCGCATCGCGTAGGAGCAAGTGCCGACGTTCGCCGCCCACCAAACAGAGCCCTGCTACACTCGTACGCAGCAAATTGAAACGCATCAAACAGCGGGGGCGAACATGGCCAAGGTGAAGATCAGCGACGTCGCGCGCGAGGCGGGAGTCTCGCTCGGCACGGTGAGCAACGCGCTCAACCACCCCGAGAAGGTCCGGCCCGAGACACTCGAGCTCATCCAGGCCACGGTCGACCGCCTCGCCTTCATCCCCTCGCAGAGCGCCCGCTCGCTCGCCGGGGGCCAGAGCCGCGTCTTCGGCCTGGTGCTCCCCCGCCTCGACCACGGCTTCAGCCTCCAGGTGGCCAACGGCGCCCAGGCGGAGGCCCGCGCCCACGGCTACGACCTGCTCATCGCCAGCGCCGACAACGACGACGTGCTCGAGGGCCGCTACCTGCGCTACTTCATGGGGGCCCATATGGCCGGCGTGCTCGTGCAGCCGATGGCCGCCGGGAAGACGTGGGCGCCGTCGATAGCCGCCACGTCTATTCCCACCGTCTACCTCAACGTCCACAGCGAGGCCCCCGGCATCTACGTCGCGGCCGACAACGTGGCCGAGGGCCGCATGCTGCTGGGCCACGCCGCCGACTGCGGCGCGCGCAAGGTCTGCATGATCGGCGCCGCGGACTTCACGCAGCTGCTCCTGCGCGCCGAGGGCGTGCGCGAGGCGGCCGCTGAGAAGGGCATCGAGCTCGAGGTCGTCAAGGAGGGCAGCTGGAACACCGCGTCGGACGGCTTCGAGTTCGGCCGCCGGCTCGCCAAGCGCGACGCCGAGAAACGCCCCGACTTCGTCATCTGCCTCACCGACGTGCTCGCCGCGGGCGTGATCGCGGGCCTCATGGCCGAGGGCCTCGACGTCCCCGGCGACATCCGCGTCTGCGGCGGCGACGGCAACCCGCTCGCCTGGACGGGCGTCGTTTCCCTCACCACCATCGCCTCCCCCGGCGCCGAGATCGGCCGCCAGGGCGTGAAGCGCCTGGTCAAGCGCATTGAGCAACAGCGCGGCGCCGCGACCCAGAGCCACATGGACCTCGTGGGCACCGGCCTCATCGAGCGTGCCAGCACCGGCGCGCGGCGCGCCGCCGCGACGGACCTCGACCTGGGGGCTTATCTATAAGCGGTCGGGGTCTTCTCGCTCGAATAACGCACAAGTTTGGCCTCAACTCGCCGATTAAATCGCTTCAGAAGGCAAACTTGTACGTTATTGGTCAAGAAGCGCATACGCAGCCGCATCCAGCCGATAGAAATGCGCCAGCGCGGCATCGCCCAGCAGGGGGCGCTCGAAGCCGGGGAAGCTCTTCACGTAGGTGAACCCGCGCTTCTCCATACAACGCCTCGAGCGGTCGTTCCCGTCGAAGAAGCCGCACCACAGGGCGGGGCAACCGAGGTCGTCGAACGCGCGGGAAACCATGGCGCCCAGCGCCTCGGAGGCGTAGCCTCGGCCCCAAAAGGCGCTGCCCAGCCAGTAGCCGACTTCGAGCTCCCTCTCGTCCGCGACGCCGAAGTGCTCGCACGGAGTCTTGAGGCTGATGCTGCCGATGACCTCGCCTGTGGCTTTCTGGCAGATGGCGTAGCTCTCGGCGCTGCTCAGGGGGCCGTCTTCGATCAGCTCGCGGCTCTCCTCGGCGCTCTGGTGCGGCTGCCATCCGCAAGCCGGCCCAACGAGCGGGTCGCGGGCAAGAAGAAAGAGTGCCTCCGCGTCGCCCGTCTGCCAATTCCTCAGAATCAGCCTTTCGGTCTCGATCATCGCGAAGCCCTTCTTCCCAAACGGTTGCGGCGGGTTGCCCGGCGCCAGCGGATCACCCGGAGCTCAACTTGAACCGTGACCAGTCTAGTATCCACGCCATTCTCCGAGGGATGCCGTGGATACTGCGCAATTGGCGAAGATAGCCTCTGACCTGCTCTTCTGTACAAAATGCAGAGTTTTTACCTGCCAAAATGTACAAAATGCAGTGTTTTCCTTTCCGGCCGAGCCCCAAGCACGACCACGCGCACCCCAGCTTTCGGGTTAGGCGCGGCTTTACTTTCCGTTCGGCCTCTCTTTTCGGAGGCCCTGCTGGGCAAGCGGACCTCGCAGGAAGTACGCGGGGCCGCAGCTCCAGGCGTGGCAGTAGCTGTTCACGATGGTGCCGCCATAGGGCGACTCGTCCGGGTTGTCGGGGTTGTAGAGCTCCCAGAACGTATCGGCACCGGCGTCGAGCATGCCACCCCAGTAGTCGCGCACCACGCAAAGGGCCCGCTTAGGCCTGCCGGCCACAAGAAGCGCGGCCACGTAGTGGTGCCACAGGTACGGCGTGACCATAGCAACCGCATCGGGCGTCCGCGCGATGCGGTCGAGAAGCGCCGCGGCCTCCTCGCCGCAGACCACACCGCCCAGCACCATCCAGACCTGGCTCGCCCACGAGACCTGTCGCTCTGCGCCGCTCACAAATAAACGCAGCTCATCGTCATAGAACTCCGCCCTTGCAGCAGCCCTTGCCCGAGCGAGGTCGGCCTCGTAGCCGACCGCCAGGACATCGTCGCCCAGCGCGCGGGCAAGCTCAGCGGCCGCGGCCTCCGCGTAGCAGTACACTGCTTGGGCGCTCGCCTGCTTATTGAGCTCCAGGTTCCAGTCGATGAAGCACCAGCCCAAGACGTCGGAGTCCTCGACCACGCCGTTTTCTCGCATGCGCTCGCGCGCCAAGCGAATCTGGTCGAACGCCACCGGCACCAGGTCGCGCAGGGTCTCCTCGTCGCCCGTCTCGCGCCAGTAGTCCAGAAGGGTCGGGGCGAAGAGCAGGGCATAGTCGAACATATAGGTGTCATCTGGCTCCACCGCAGGCGAGGTGAAGACGCACTGAGACACGTGGCCGTCCGCCATCGTCGCGCCGCCAAACAGGTACAGGCACCTCTTCACGAGGTCGTTGTTCCGGAAGGTGCGGTAGTTCGCAAGGGCCTCAAGACGCAGGTCGCCCATCCAGAGCCTGCGGTCGCGCTTCGGCCCGTCCTCGAAGACGTCCTGCATGCAGTCGCGAAGCGTCGCACGCGCCACCCGGTCGATGGAGCAAAGGCGCTCATCGTCGCAAGAGAGCTCGCCCACGCCATCCTCATCGGCAGAGCTCGTCGCCACCGCCGAGCACCCGCGCAGCACAAGCCTGTACTTCGGGCTCGTGTCCACGACCTCAAGGCGCACGCACCTAAACGCATAGCGGCGCGGCAGCTCGAGCATACAGGGAATCTCGTCGACGCGAATCTCCTCGCTCTGGATCCAGCCACGGCTGATCCAGCCCTGGTACTCCTCGACGCTCTCCTCAAACTCGCAGGGCCTCTCGGCAAAGCTCACGCGAAGCCAGGCGGGCGCGTCCGGGTGCGCGTCGCAGGAGGCAAGGCTGAGCGTGACGCGGCCCACAAGGTGCTCGCCGAAGTCGGCCACGACCGCCTCTCCTGCGGACAAGCCCTCGCCGCCATACGCGTCCCCGGAGGCGCCCCCAAGCGAAACAGGGGCGACAAAGCGCTCGCGAAGCTTTGGCGCAAGCGCAGCGGCTTTCTCGAGCATCTGAGCCTTTGTGCAGGCAGAACCCATGAATCAGCCCCCTACCGAACAAGTACGATTCCAAGCAAATCCATGAGGGCGCAAAGACGGTACTCGCCCAGCCCCTCGCGTGCGGCGCAGCCGATGGTCGCCACGTCCATGCCGCCGGCATGACCGGCCTTGACGCCGGCGGCCGCGTCCTCGACCACCAGGCAGCGCGCGGGCCCTATGCCCACGGCCCCGGCCGCCCTCAAGAACACCTCAGGGTCGGGCTTGGAGCGCGCGATGACGTTGCCGTCCACCACGGCGTCAAAAGCATCCGAAAGCTCGATGCGTCCGAGGATAAGCTGCGTGTTTTTGGAAGACGAGCCGACCGCCAGCTTCACCCCGGCCTGCCCGAGCGCAGCCAGGGCCTCACGCGCACCCGTGGCGACGTCCGAAGGCCTGAGATTCTCGAGCCCGGCGCGGTACATCTCGTTCTTCTCCTCCGCGAGGGCGCGCTTCTCGGCGTCCGAGAGCACGCCGTCGTAGCGCTCGAGCACAATGTCGAGGCTCGCCATGCGAGAGACGCCGCGCAGGCGGTCGTTAATCGTACGGTCGAAGGGCACGCCGAGCTCGTCGGCGACGACCTTCCACGCCCGGTAGTGATACTCGTCGGTGGAGCAGAGCACGCCGTCGAGGTCGAAGATCACGGCATCATAGCGAAGTCCGCAGGCTACCACTTAAGCCACTCCTTCCCGCAGAACGCGTCGACCGGCGAGATGCCCGCAAAATGCGCGCGGCCCATAAGGCGCTCCACAACCGCCTCGATGGCGATGTCGCTGTTCGAGTACGCGTTCACGTATGTCTTGACCATGGGAACGTCGACAAGGTGGTAGGGGTTGCCAAGACTCACAAAGACAGTCGGGCGCTCGTGCACGAACCACGGCACGTTGTTGCCGTTGCCCCAGAAGGTGAACCAGTCAAGGCGGTTGGTGACCTTGTTGGACGCGTTCTCGACGTTGCCAACGTAAAGCACCAAGTCATACGTGGAGCGGAACGTCTCCACACGGAAGTCGGCCGTGGCAAAGTCCTCATGCCGGTAGCGCTCCACCTCGAAACCTTCCTTGGCGAGCAGCTCGGCAAAGCGGTTCTCGACGCGCTCGTTAGAGGGGAAGGAGCCAAGCACCTCAAGAAGCACGCGGGGGGTGCGCTCGGCGCTGAGTGGCAGGGCCGTCTGCGTGTCCTTCACGAGGGTGACGGAGTCTGCGGCGACCTCTCGTGCCCAGCCCATGTGCTCGTCGCAGCCGAGCTCAGCCAGCGCGTCAGGACCAGGGACGATGTCCTTCGCCGCGACGCGGTGGAGCCCCAGCGAGGCCTTGAGCGCAAGGATGCGCTCCACGGCCTCGTCCAAGCGCCCGCGGGAAAGAAGCCCCTGCTCAAGCCCGGAACGCATGTATGCGATGTCCTCCTCGAGGTTCTTGTTGAAGAGGAACATGTCGCAGCCGGCCTCGATGGCGCGCGGCACGGCCAGGCGGCGCTCCATGGCGCACGAGAAGCCGACCATGCACGTGGAGTCGGTGACCACAAGGCCGTTGAAGCCGAGCTTCCCACGAAGAAGCCCCTGCAGAAGCGCTGAGGAGAGCGACGCCGGAACAAGCTCACCTGTATTGCCGCCAAGCGCCTCCTCGTAGGCAGGCTGGGCGATGTGGCCGACCATGACGCTCTGGACGCCTTCGTCAATAAGCGCCTGGTAGACCATGCCGTAGGTGGCATCCCACTCCTCACACGAAAGGGTGTTCACGCTCGTGAGGATGTGCTGGTCGACCTCGTCGCAACCGTCGCCCGGAAAGTGCTTCGCCGCCACGGCAACGCCCGCCTCGGAGGCACCGCGCACGTACTCGACGGCGAAGCCGCGCACGAGCTCGGGGTCGGAGCCGTAGGTGCGCACGTTGGTGATGGGGTTTCGCCAGTTGCGGTCGATGTCGCAAACCGGGGCAAAGGCCCAGTTGCAACCAACCGCCGCGCCCTCTGAGCAACTCACCAGGCCCAAGCGGCGCGCGTTTGCGGCCTTGCCCGTGGCGGCCACCGCCATCTGCTTACCGAAGGGCGTGCCCTCGACGGCGATCCCGTCGCCGCCGGCCTCGAGGTTCGCGCCGATAAGAAGAGGCACCTTGCTGTGTTCCTGTAGATAGCGGTGCGTGGCCTGCATCTCGGCAGCCTCGCCCGTACGGTACATGATGCCCCCGATGCCGTGACGCAGCATACAGCCCTCGAGGTACTCGGGGTCTCCCGAGTAGCCGATCGGGACAAATAGCTGCCCGATCTTCTCGTCGTCGGTAAGCGAGGCCAGGGTCTTCTCGACCCATCGCACGCCCTCCTCGTCAAGGAAGAACGGCTTTGCGGTCAGGTCAATCATGCCCGCACCTCCTTAGCCGAGGCCCCACGACGGGCGCGCAAAGACGCCATAAGCTCGCCGGAATTGAGGAAGATGAGGAACGCGACGAGCAACACGGCGCTGATGATCGACTGTACCGAGGCGGAAAGCTCATTGGAGAAGGTCGCGAAGAACGAGTTCAGCATACTGATGCAGAGCGCCGCCAGGAAAAAGCCGAGCTTGTCGTTGGAATAGCGGCCGATGTAGCCACCGACGAACATAGGGAGAAACGCCGTGAACATGATGGAGATGGAGCCGAACGAGAGCGACGTGCCGTTGATGGTCGCGGAGCGCGCCGCCTGCAGGAAGCCGACGACGCCCATAAGCGCGCCGCAGATCGCATAGCAGGCGATGGCGTTCGGGACCTCCCTGATGCCCGTGCTCACCGCGACGCCCTGCCCCGCGCGCAACGCGCGGTACTCATAGCCGAAGCGCGTGTGGTCGAGGAGCACGAGCGCGGCGAGAAAAACCAGGGCGATGGCCGCCGCCGGCACCCAAGAGCTCGTGAATGTCGTCATGGAGGCGTTCTGCACCTCGGCGTTGAGGTACTTTCCGCTGGTCAGCGTGTAAGAGATGCCCTCGTAAACCAGCGTGACGCCCATGGAGGTGATGATCGGCGGGATGCGAAGCGCCACATAGAGCACGCCGGACGCAAACCCAAGCACGGCACCCACGGCGACGCCCACGGCAAGCATCAGCGCGGCGTTGCCGGCGCCGCCAGAGACGGCATAGGCGACCTTTGCAGCGATGATCGACGAAAGCACGGCAACGGAACCGATGGAGAAGTCGAAGCGGCCGCTGTTCAGGTTGATGTCGAGCGTCATCGTCGTGATCATCACGATGGCCGCGTAGATCACGAAGTTGTTGAAACCGGCGGCATTCGAGATGAGCGAGCGCCCGGCAGCCAGGCATGCCCCGTTGAGGATGAGCGCCACGCCGACGGGAATGGCCAGCGCGCGCAGGGCCCTGGCCCCAAGTCCCATGGTTTTGTCCATCTGTATCACTCCAAAGGGTAGCCGCGCGGAAGGGAAGGTGGCTCCCGCGCGGCTAATAAGGGGGGGTGTTCCTAGGCCTTACGCGAGATTCCTCTGGACAAAGGCCTCGAAAGTGTCATACGAGACGTTCTCGCCGATGACCTCGTCGAGAGCCTCCTTGCTGTAGACGGGGTCGTCGCCGGACTCGGTGCTGTAGCACTTCTCGAACTCATCGGAGCTCGTGACGACGATGTAGTCCTGGCTCACGCTGATGGCGTTGGAGCCGTTGCGGATGGCGTTGCCGTTGACGGCGTCGTAGGTGGCGGCGAACACGGGGCCGATGCTCGAGGCGAGCTTGCCGGCAAGGTAGACAAGGGTGCCGGACTTCATGGACTCGCCGTTGGTCTTCGTGAAGGCGTCGATGTCGGAGAACGGGATGGACGCCTGAGAGAGCTGCTGGGCAAAGAACGTGGTGGCCATGCCGACCGAGATGAAGGCCTCGGGCTCGGCCTGGACGGCGGCGTTGAACTCGTCGGTCGTGGTGTCGCCATAGCCCTGGAAGTAGGAGACAACGCTCACGGGGCCGGCGACCTTGGTGACGTCGACCGCCTGGTCGGCGAAGATCTGGCCAACGACGGCCTCCATGTCAGAGGCGCCGCCGTAGGTGTCGCCAAGGCCGACGAGGACGCCGGCGGTGCGATAGACGTGCATCGGGTTGGGGATGAAGGCGCCGTAGATGGCAACCTTTGCGTTGCCAAGGCCCGCGAAATGCTCGCCCATGCTCTTGCCGGCCTCGAACTCGGTCGTCATGCTCGGGCCGACCTGGCCGACGAAGTACTCGTTGGACTTGTAGGTCTCGTACTGCTCGTCGTCGAGCATGCCGGAGGCTACCGCGTAGTAGAGCTTGTACTTGGCGCAGGTCTCGATCTGCACGGCGCGGTCGCTGCTCGAGAAGGAGATGATGGCCTGGACGCCCTGGGCGGCGAACTCCTCGATGGCGGAGCGCTCCGCGGCGGCGTCGGAGAGCTGCTCGGTGTAGTTCATCTCGACGTCGTACTGCTTGGCGATGTAGCTCTCGTAGTAGTTGCGGAAGGCTTGGGCCTCCTCGCCGGAGGTGTCGGCCACGAGCACGCCGATCTTCACCGTGCCGGCGGCCTCGCTGCCGGAGCCGGAGTTGGAGTCGGAGCCGGCGGTGGACCCGCAGCCGGACAGCGCCATGAGAGAGATCATGGCGCCCAGGCCGATGACGTCGCGACGACTGACGTTGTGGTTCTGCATGGTGATTCCCTTTCCCTTATTGCTTGCCTTTCGCCCCGAGAGCGGGACGCGTTTTGCGTTGCTTCGCTAGCGCGGAAGGTTCGCACCGCGGTAGTTGACGCTCGCGAAGTAGACGACCGTGAGGAAGAAGACGGCACTCACGACCTGCGACACGCCGTAGCCGACCTCTCCGGAGAAGAGCAGCAGAAGCGTGGTGTTGAGCAGCTCGTAGGAGAAGGCGCCCACGAGGGCCGCATGGATCTTGGAGGCCGCGCCGCCCGAGATGGGCATGCCGCCGAAGACGATGGCCACGACGACGTCCATGCCGATGCTGCCGGCCGTGGTTGTGGTGACCGAAGGCGTGTAGACGAGCGTAAGCAGCGCGCCGATGGCGACGCCGGTTCCGGCGAGCGCGAAGGCGATGGCCGTGTAGCGGTTCTGCGGGATGCCCGTAAGGCGTGCGCAGACGGGGTTGCTGCCGAGGAACTTCTGCCTACGGCCGACCTTCGTGAAGTCGAACACGAAGGCGCAGACAGCGAAGAAGAGCATGAGCACCGCGACCTTAATCGCCGGCACGTCCCAGGCGGCAAGGAGCGTCATGGGGATGGATATGCCGCCGAGAGCGCCGCCGTAGGTGGTGATGATCTGCGAGGCGATGGCCGAGAGCACGCTCATCATGGCGACCGTGGTCACGAACACCGGGATGTGGAACACCGCCGCAAGCGCCGCCGAGAGAAGCGAGCAGCCGATGCCGCAGGCAAAGATGACGAGGAGCATGAGCGGCAGCGACTCGGTGGCGTTGTAGGCCATGACGCCGAGCGCGGCCGAGAAGAGCGTCGAGGCGCCCAAGCTGATGTCGAACGAGCCGAGCGTGTAGATGAAGGTCGCGGCCGTCGCGACAATGGCGAGGATGACGCCGTTGTTGAACACGATCTGCAGGTACATGTCGAGGCGATAGCCCTTCCAGGCGACGGTCCCGACAAAGGCGGCGAAGAGCACGGCGAGCGCCGCGATGGGAAGAAGCCGGACGGCGAGGCGTCCGAGGTCGGTGCCCTTGGCACTCCCCTTGTTGCTGTCTGAGGTCTGCATCGCTTTCCCCTAAATCATGTAGTCGATGAGTACGGCATCGGTAAGCTCGGGCGAGCGCTCGAACTCACCCGCCACGCGGCCGTCCTTCATGATCAGGACGCGGTCGCTCATGCCGATGAGCTCCTGGAGCTCCTCACTGATCATGAGAATTGCCTTGCCCTCGGCCTTGAGCTCGCTCATAAGCTGGTACATCGCCTGCTTGACGCCCACATCGACGCCGCGCGTAGGGCAGTCGAGGATCAAGACGTCGGGATGGCGGCCAATCCACTTGCCAAAGACGACCTTCTGCTTGTTGCCGCCCGAGAGCTCGCTGACCGCCTGCTCGGGGCTCGCGCACTTGATGGAAAGCACCGAGACGAGGTCGTCGACGTAGCCCCTCTCCGCCTTGGGACTCACGACAAGCCCTTTGGAGAAGACGTCGAGACCCGCGATGGCGATGTTGTCGCGGATGGAGGAAGACAGGGCAAGCGACTCGACATCGCGGTCCTTTGCCACGTAGGCAACGCCCTTGGCCATGGCTTCGGCCTCCGAGGCTATGCCCTCGCCGGACCCCAGGCACGCCTTACCCGCCTGCGGGCGAACGGCGCCGAAGAGAACCTTGCCGAGGTCGTGCATGCCACAGGACGAAAGGCCGCCGATGCCAACAATCTCGCCACGATGCACCTCGAGCGACACATTCTCGAGCCTGCCAGGCAGGCTGATGCCGCAGGCCTTGATGGCGACCTCGGGAAGCGAGGAGGCAACCGTGTCGGGGCGGTAGTAGTCGCCCTCGAGGTCACGGCCAATCATGGCGCGGCGGATGGCTGCGGCCTCGAACTCCTCACTGACAAAGCTGCGGATGATCTGGCCGTCGCGAAGCACCGTGAGGGTGTCGCACACCTCCATGATTTCGTCGAGGTCATGGCTGATGAAGATGACGCCGCGGCCCTCGTCGCGTGATTTGCGCATGTAGTCGTAAAGGAGCTTGCGACCCTCCTGCGAGAGCGCCGTGGTGGTCTCGTCGACGACGAACACGCGGGGCTTCTTCATGGCGACCCTGGCGATTTCCACGAGCTTGCGCGTCTGGAAGTCGAGCGAGCCCATGGCCTGCGCGCCGGAGATGCCCTCGATGCCGAAGTCGGCGAGGGCCTTATCGGCGGCCTCGACCATGGCCTTGCGCCTCACAAGCCCGAACGGGCCGGACGCGAAGGCGGAGGTCTCGCCGAGGAAGAGGTTCTCGGCCACGCTGATGCCGGCAATGGTGCCGCTCTCCTGGACGATCATGCCGACGCCGTGCCCCAGCGCGTCGGTCATGGACTTTGGCGCCCACGGCCGGCCATCAAAGGTCATCTCTCCGGAATCGGCCTTCTGCATGCCCGCGGCGATCGACGAGACGGTCGACTTACCCGAGCCGTTCTCCCCGATGAGGCCACAGATCTCGCCGGCATAGACGTCGAGGTCAACGCTGTCCAGCGCAACCGTCGCGCCGAAGGTCTTCCGGATATGCGTAAGCTTGAGCAACGCTTCTGACATGGTCTTGTCCCTCCCTCTCACGCAATCAAGTTTGCGAGGGTTTGAGAAACTGGCACATGCATCCGATGTCGGGTTTGCCGTCGCTTCTTGGCCTAATGGCAGGCGCGGCCCGGCCTTGCGCCAACAGCAGCGCGCCGATGGCGCGATTCGGTTAATTTGGGACAGCTCGTGCCGTTCGCCGGCGCCGAGTTACCGTTCATGCGCCCGTTGGCGGTTAGGGAACCTCTCGAACGGCTCAAAAAACCAAAGGTTTTGCTCTTTGCGTATGCTTAGGTCCTGTACGGAACCCAAGATTTTTATCCTTATTGGAGACACAATGGAAGACGCAGACTTCCAACTCAGCACATTAGGACAAACAAACCCCCTTCAGTGCAGCATTCGGCACATCGAGACCGTATCCGCCCACAGGCACGAGTACGCCGAGGTCGCCATGGTGCTCGAGCGCGGCTGCACCATCACGTTGGAAGACCGCGTCTATTCCCTCGCGCCCGACGACATCGTCTACATAGAGCCCCAGATGCGCCATTCGTTCCGTTCGTCCGGCGCCCTTCTCGCCGTCGTCCAGTTCGAAGAGGCCAGCTTCGAGCGGGCGGTGCCGCGCCCCTACAGGCCGCGGTTCTTCTGCAACAGCTCGGTGCGCCAAAACGAGGCCGCCTACGACGCACTGCGACGCCTCGTCGCAAGGACGGTTAAGAACAACTCCGAGCTTCATCCCGGCTATGAGCTGCGCAATTGGTCGCTCATGTTCGAGTTCGGCGACGTCCTGTTCAACAACTTCCGCATAGACGCTCCGGAGCCCGGCAGAAGGTCGCAGAAGCGCTACGAGCTCGTGGAGCGCATCTCGCACGTCATCAAGGAGCGCTACGCAGAGCAGATCTCGCTCACCGAGCTTGCCGACCAGGTTGGCCTTTCGGCACCCTATCTCTCCAAGTTCTTCTCGAAGAACTTCGGCATGAGCTATCTTGCCTACCTCTCGGGCATCAGGCTGATCCATGCCGAGCGAGACCTCATCGAGACCGACGACACCATTGAGGAAATCTCGGCCAAGAACGGCTTCCCCAACTCTTCTTCCTTCGTGCGCGCCTTCCGCGCCGAGCACGGGATGCTGCCGAGCATCTATCGCAAGCGCCATCGGGAGAGGCGCGTCCCCGCAGGTCCTGCGCCCATAGCCCAGTCGGCCCACGCGGCGAGCCTCGCGAAGTACCTCTCCCCCGGCACCCAGCACGACCCAAAGCTCGACGCGGGCACCCTCGCGGTAAGGCTCGAGGCGAACCTCGACGTAACGCACAAAGGTCGCAGCCTCACGCACGCCTGGCGCGAGCTGCTGACGGTAAGCGACGCGGAGTCGCTGCTTCATGAGGAGATCCGCAACGAGGTGAGGAGCGCCCAGCGAGGCATCGGCTTCAGGCGCATCGCGTTCAAGGGGATTTTCGATGACGGCCTGCGCGTGTGCCTGCGCGACCAGCAAGGCGAGCTGCGGTTCTCGTGGGGCGGCGTCGACCGAGTGCTGGACTTCGCGCTCGAACAGGGCCTCGAGCCGCTCATCTGCCTCTCCTTCATGCCCGTCGAGCTGGCGCTTCTTCCCAACAAGCGCCTCTTTGGCCATGTCGTGAGCCCTCCTAAGTCCCACGCTGAGTGGGCACGGCTCGTCCGAGAGTTCCTTGAGCACTGCATATCTCGGTACGGCAAAGGCCGCATGGCCACGTGGCAGTTCAACGTCTGGCACGAGGCCGACCTTGCCTACTACGGCTTTTCCGACGAACGCGACTTCTACGACTTCTACAAGCTGACGTACGACACGCTGCGCCAAACCCTGCCCGAGGCCCGCATCGGAACGCCCTCGATCTTCTACCTGGACGAGGTCGCGCACAACGAGTGGGTCGAGCGCTTCCTTAACTGGACGCGCCGCAACGGGTGCCTGCCAGACTTCGTGGCATTCACCTACTACGACGTCGAGCTCAGCCCCGATGCCGCGAGCAAGGAAACATTTGGCTTCGTAGGCCACATATCGCTTCGGCGAGACGGAGACGGGCTTGCTTCCTTTTGCGACAAGGCGCCGGCCCTCGCGCAGGGGCTGCCGGTGTGTCTCATGGAATGGAACAGCTCGCCGAGCCAGCAAGACCTTCTCAACGACACTTGCTACAAGAGCTGCTACCTCGTCAAATCCCTCGTCGAGAACTACGACCGCATCGGAAGCTTTGGCTATTGGTCGCTGTCCGACCTCATCGGTGAGGGCGTCGAGCCCGACAAGCTCTTCTTCGGCGGAATCGGCCTCGCCACAAAGAACGGGATTCCCAAGGCCAGCATGCGCGCGCTCGAGCTCATGTCAAGGCTGGGCGACGTCGCCATCGGCTCGGGGCCCGGCTGGTTTGCCACGTGCGCGGGCGAAGACAGGTCCGATGTGCGCGTTATTCTTTACAACTACCAGCACTTCTCGCAGCTCTATGCACGCGGCGAGCGGCTCGACATGACCGAGCTCGACCGCTACACGCCCTTTGCGATGGACAGGAAGCTCGAGACAAAGCTCGCGATCGGCGGCTTGGCAGGCGGCGCGTATCGCGTGCGAGAGACCCGTGTTTGCCGCGGCTCGGGCAGTGCCTTCGACTCCTGGGTGGAGGCGGGCGGCATCGAGCCCGCAGACGGCAATGACCTCGCGCTGCTCCGCGCCGCGTCCGTCCCCCGCTCGCGCACGACCCGCGTCGATGCCGATGAAGGCACCCTTAACCTCACGGCGTCCCTTGATGCCCTGGAGGTGCGCCTGGTCGAGATTCGGCGCGCCTAGACGGCCTGGGCAGGGACCGCTACCAGACCCTCCTGTACGCCGTTGACCTGGCGGCTCCGACCTTCTCAACCACACCCTCCGCCTGCAGTTTCTTGAGAATTCGTTCCACGGTTCGCTGACTCATAGAGGGGTTTGCATCCATGATCTCGAGCTTTGTGGCAGCGCCCGCCAACCGGTCGAAGTACGCGCGAAGCGCCGCCTCGTTGCCACCGGACTCTCCCGCAATCGCGACGCGCTGGTCCAGCTCCTTGTAGCAGGCGCTCAGCACGCCAAGCATGTACGTCACGAACGGCAGATAGTCATTCTGTCCGTCGTGCCACCCCGCAGAGCTTGCTGCCAGGGCCTCGTAATAGGTCGCTTTCGTGCGCTCGATTTCTTTCTCAATCGAGATGTACTTGCCCACCGTAAAACCGCAACGATAGAGAAGCAGCAGCGTAAGCAGCCTGCTCATGCGACCGTTGCCGTCGTTGAACGGATGGATGCTCACGAAATCGAAGACAAACAGAAGCGAGACAAGCAGGGGGTCATAGAGGCCCTGCTTGAGCTGCGCCCGATATTCCGCGCAGATCGTCGCGATCGCGTCCGGCGTGGCTACGGCACTCGTCGGCCTAAAGCGAGCCACGAGCTCGCCCGCATCCGAGTACTCGGCGATCAGGTTGTCCGTATCCTTCCAGTGGCCCGCGAACGAATCGCTGCCAAACCGGTACAGGTCGCGGTGAAGCTGCAAGATCACCCCAGGCGTCACCGGGATAGCGTCATGGCTCTCGTGAATCATGTCCAGCACGTAGCGATAGCCCGCGATCTCGCGCTCGTCGCGGTTTCTCGGCTCGACCTTCTCGGCCATAAGCTCGCGCAGGCGCTTGTCCGTGGTTGAGATGTTCTCGATCTTGTTCGACGTGCCTGTGCTTTGTATCTTCGCCACCTCAACGAGGGTTCCCAGCACGTCGGGATGGGCGGCCTCATAAAGCACCTGCCTGCCACGATGCTCTCTTATGCTGGCGAGAGCAGCGACCACCTGCGGCGTCATAAGGGATTCCAGCTGTCTTGCATACTCAAACTGACCCATGGTATCTTCGCCACGCTCACTAGTATCTTCGCCATTTTGCTGATAGTGGCGAGTTTACTTCATAAGTGGCGAAGATACCACAGCAGAGAACATTCGGATTTGGCGCGCGCTCCAGTGCATACAAAGGCCGTCGAGGTGGTGTCGAGACGCAGCAAGAAGGACGTCGAGGTGGTGCCCATCTAGTCATTGAAACGCTCCAGGTGGTGCGAATCGAGCCATTTAAGCGCTCCAAGTGGTGCTCGGGGCACCACCTCGACGCCCAAAGCATGCATGCATGCGGGCGCGACCTTATCCCATCAGCGCGACAGAAAGAAACATCTGCCGCGCTGCCGCGCCCGTCCGCAATTGCACAAGAGACGGGCGGATGGCCTTACAGGCGACCATCCGCCCACGTCATGCGCTCACGACGGCGGCAGCATGACGGTGTACAGAAAGGGGTTGCAACTACTCGGCGTCCTCGAAGGCGTTGTAGCGCTTGCCGTGGAAGGCCCAGATGGCCGCCACGAAGCCGATGGCGCAGAGAAGCGAGAGGACGAGGAAGGCGGCCTTGTAGCCGGCGGTCGCGATGAAGGTCGCGGTGAAGGAGCCGGCGACGGCGCACAGGAAACGCGACGAGAACACGATGGCGCCGTTGGCGGTGGTGCGGAGCAGCGTCGGGAAGCACTCCTGCATCCAGACCTTGAGGATGCCCTCGAAGGCGAAGGCGGCGCCGATGCAGTAGAGCAGCTGCGTGGCCACATAGGTGTAGGTCGAGGCGCCGAAGATCGGGAACATCAGGAAGCCGAGCAGGTAGAGCGCGGCGCCCATGTAGAACAGCGGCATGCGCTTATCGGTATCGACGAACCTCATGAACACGAAGTCGAGGATGGCGCGGATCGGGTAGCAGATCAGGCCGATGGTGGACACGACGGAGATGGGCAGGGACACGACGTTGGCGCCGATCCAGGTGGAGAACTGGCCGAGCGAGTTCGCCGGGATGTTGGTGCCGATGTAGAAGATGGCGAGGGCGATGAACGGCTTGGCATAGGGGTTCTTGAACAGATCGGAGATCTTACCCTGGGCCTCCTTGGTCACCTTGCCGGCGAGAAGGTCCTCATGGGCGCGGATCCAGACCGGGGACTCGGGAATCGTCTGACGGGCGATGAGCACGATGACGGAGACGACGGCGAGCTGCGTGAACATGATCTGGCCGCCGAGGTAGCCCCAGTCGCCGACGAGAGCGCCGATGCCCTGGGCGATGACGATACCGACGACCCAGAGGATATCGGAGAAGAGCAGCATCTTGCCGCGCTTGTCATCGGGCGCCTCCTCGGCGATCGTGGCGAGCGAGACCGGCAGGTCCGCACCGACGCCCAGGCCCATGAGGACCTCACCGAGCAGCAGGAACGGGAACGTGGTGGCGAAGATCATGATCACGGCGCCGATGATAAGCATGGCCATGGTGACCGAGAAGACGGGCTTGCGGCCGAACTTGTCGCCCAGGCTGCCGCCCAGGATGGAGCCGATGGCGATGCAGAACGTCAGGGCCGCGGAGATGAGGCCGAACTGGCCGTTGTCGAGGCCGAACGTCGTCTGGTAGATGACGAGTGCGGTGCCCGAGGAGATGATCGCGCAGGAGTCGATGTAGGAGGCCATGCCCGAGACGACGGCGACCCACCACGGATTCACGTGGCGCTCACTAGTGTTTCCCATTATTTCCCCTTATAATTAATGTGTTCGCCGCCTGTTTGGACGGCGCTATTCCAAGGCGGCCCCTTATGCTCCCCAGCAGCGAGGCCGCCTTTTCTTCCCTAACGGCTAGTCGACGAAGGCGTCGTTGATCTTGATGCCGAAGTCGCGACAGGTGTCCTTAAGGCCCTTGTCGCTGATCTTGTTGAGGAAGTCGTCGGATCCGCCGTTGGCGGCACGTGCCGCGAGGTAGATCTCGGCAGCCTTCTCGACGGTGTGCGCGAGGCCGAAAGTCGTGTCGAAGTCGGGGCCGGCGGCGAAGAGGCCGTGGTGCGCCCAGACGATGGTGTCGTAGGTCTTCATGAGCTCGGAGCTCGCCTCGGCGATCGCCGGACCGCCCGGGACCATCCAGGGCACGATGCCCACGCCGGTCGGGAACACGACGACGCACTCGGTCATCATCTGCCAGAGGATGCGGGTGAACGCGCGGTCCTCGAGCGGCACGATGAAGGACATCTCGATGATGCCCGGGGTGTGGGCGTGGTAGATCACGCGGTTCGCGCCGTCGGTGCGGGCAGCGGTCACGCAGTGGTTCATGTAGTGGCTCTCGAACTCGGACGTCGGGCGGGCGCCGTTGAGCAGGCCCCAGACGATGCGGAACGCGTCGCCGGTCTCGTTGATCTCGACGATGCCGATGTTGTGGGCCGGATCGCCGGCGACGTTGCGCATGTACTTGCCGGAGCCGGTGCTCACGAAGTACTGGCCGGCGAGGTTCTCGCCGCGGACGCCCATCTTGACCCACTCGCGGGGCTCGGCGTCGAAGAACGGGCGGGCCTCGGCGACCTCCTCGTCGGTCATGCGATAAGTCAGGTTACCGCCGTTGCGCTCGTGCCAGCCCTGGTTCCAGCCGTCGTCGCACATACGGGTAAAGCCCTTGATGAACTGCAGGTCTTCCATAGCCATAAGGTTTTCCTCTCTCCTTATACGCAGGCAAGAAGCTCGCGCCCCTGCCCCAGATACCTTGGTTTGCCGGTCTTACTTGGAAGGGTCGAAACGCTTGATGTCGAAGCTGCGGGCGATGCAGGAACGCGCCCCCGCGAGGTCCGCGAACTCGCCGTCGCGGATCATCTGGACGACGAAGTTGCCGATGCAGGTGCCCTCGATGGGCCCCGCGAAGACAGGGAGCCCGCACGCGTCGGCCGTCATCTGGTTAAGGTAGTTATCCTGGCAGCCGCCGCCCACGATGTTGATGCTCGTGTACTCGCGCCCGGTGAGCTGCCCCAGGTTGGCGACCGCGCGGGCGTACGAGGCGGTCAGGCTGCAGTACACCGTGCGCATAACCTCGCCGATCGTGGCCGGCACGGGCTGGCCGGCGTCTGCGCACGCGGCCTTGACCTCGTCGAACATGGAGTCCGGCGAGAGGAACCGCTCGTCGTCGACGTCCACGTAGGCCGAGAAGGGCTCGGCCGCCCGGGTAAGCTCGATGAGCTCGCCGAAGCCGATCTGGTGGTCGAGCATGGCCTTGTGAGCGGTCTTGCCCTCCACGTAGTCGACGCCGTTGACCTCGCGGCGCACGGATTGGT
>CAVJHQ010000013.1:0-36528 GCA_963649365.1 Alloprevotella sp. | reverse complement strand
GAGGCTCCCGCCGACCTGCTCGAGGGCGTCAAGGCCGTGCGCCGCATGCACCTGCGCGTGATCGAGGAGACGGGCTTCTTCACCGCCGACGAGATGCTCTACCCCACGAACTACCAGTACCTCGTCGACCTTCTTTCCTACGTGGCCGTGGGCGCCCGCTCGGTCGAGAACCAGGAGCACCGCCTGGTGGCGGCCGGCATCAACGTGCCGGTGGGCATGAAGAACCCGACCGCGGGCTCCACCTCGGTCATGCTGAACTCCATCTACGCCGCCCAGGCGCGCCAGAGCTTCATCTACCGCGGCTGGGAGGTCGAGTGCGACGGCAACCCGCTCGCCCACGCCGTGCTGCGCGGCTACATCGGCCTCGACGGCCGCAACTACCCGAACTACCACTACGAGCACCTGGAGCGCCTGGCCGGCCGCTACCTCGACGCCGACTTCGCGAACCCCTCCGTGGTCGTGGACTGCAACCACGACAACTCCGGCAAGCGACCGCTCGAGCAGCCGCGCATCTGCCGAGAAGTGCTCGAGAGCTGCGCGCGCAACGACCTCGTGCGCCGCATGGTCAAGGGCTTCATGGTCGAGAGCTACCTTGAGGACGGCAACCAGCCGGTGGACGGCGGCGTCTACGGCAAGTCGATCACGGACGCGTGCCTCGGCTGGGACAAGACGGTACGCCTCGTGCACGACATCGCCGAGCGCATGTAAGCCGGCATCCGGTTTCACGGGCTGTTGGAAAGGGGCTTGTGCCAAGGATTGGCACAAGCCCCTTTTTGTGAGGAGGCCCAGAGCGCGGTACGGCCCCTAGAGGCAGGTGTCGAGCGCAAGGCGCGTGAGGACGCGCTGGACGCGCAGGACGTCGGCGCGCGGCACGAACTCGTTCGGCTTGTGGGCCAGGGCGAGGGAGCCGGGGCCGTAGCTCAGGCAGGTGCGGTTGCCGCAGGTCCCGGCTATGACGGCGGTGTCGGTGTAGCCGGTGAAGGCGCCGACCTCGGCGGGGTGTCCCTCGGCTGCCGCCGCGGCGAGAAGCGCCGCGAGCGCCGGGGATTCGGGGTCGCGCTCGATGGGCGGTCGGTCGCCGGTGACCACGTAGCTGCCTTTGTTGCCCGGAACGCGCGACTCGGCCGCGCGGATCGCCGCCTCGACGGCGGCTCGGGCGGTGGCCGTGGAGGCTGGGGGCACGAGGCGCATATCCACCCAGAGCTTGCAGGAGTCGGGCACGACGTAGGGCCGGTAGCCTCCCTCTATCTGCCCGAACGTGATGGTCGAGCGTCCGAGCTCTTGGTGCGGGGGCAGGGCCTCGCACCAGCGGCGCAGCTCGCAGACCACCTCGGCCATGGCCGCGACGGCGTCCGCGCCCTTCCAAGGCTGGCTCGCGTGAGCCGTCGCGCCCCGCATCGCGATCTCGAACCAGGTACGGCCCTTGTGGGCGACCTGGGCCTGGCCGTCGGTGGGCTCGGTGTCGACGACCCATTCGTCCGCGCCGACCCAGCCCGCGTCGATGGCCGCCTCGATGCCGCGCATGAAGTCCTCCTCGTCGACCGAGAGCAGCAGCGCGAAGGCGCGGCGGGGGAGCATGCCGCGCTCGGCGGCCTGGTCGAGCAGCGCAAAGAGCGCCGCGACGGCGCAGGCCAGGCCGCTCTTCATGTCGCAGGCTCCGCGGCCATAAAGCTTGTCGCCGACGATGCGCCCCGCGAGGGCCGGCGTCTTTTCGTCCCAGCCGTCGCCGATGGTCACCGTGTCCATGTGGCAGCTGTAAATGAGGGCGGGCTCCGGGCCCGTTCCCGGCACGCGCACCATGAGGTCGGGACGCCCGGGCAGCGCCTCGAGCTCGCTGATCTTGACCGCGTCGGCGAGCCAGGCCGGCAGGTCGCGGAGGCGACGCTCCACGAGTTCCTTGAGGTGTTGCTCGATTCGCCCCTCGTAGCAGCCGGGGTCTGTGCTCTCGATCCGCACGAGCTCGGCCGCCAGCCGCCATGCGAACTCCTCGTCGTCCATCCGAATCCCCCTCTTCGGCCGCGCGCCAACGGCGAGCGCCGGAGCGGCCTGAGCGCAAACTTGCGAACTTCTGCGTTCTGTGCAGAACTGGTCGGTATGACGGCGTTCGGCGCCATTAAAACCGCAGGTAAATCAACTATCAATATCAATTTATACTCGCTGAGCGCATGGAGAGCGCAGTATTTCGCGAGTTTGTGCCTATCTATCCGGAATCGCGTCGCCTTCCGTTGCATTACGTACGAACTCGGACTATCATACGGTTCTATTGGTCTGAAATCGGACGAAATGGAATCTATGGAACAGTTGGAACAAGTTCCGGTGGGCCCTGACGGCCTCATCGGCATGGATACGTGGCTTGCCAACTTCGACCGCCTGTACCGCAGGACGGATCGCCTGTACTACGAGATCTCGCGCGAGTGCGGGCTGCCGGAGTCGGCGTACTGGACCATGTACGACATCTACGTCGCGGGCGGGCAGGTGCCGGTGCGCGACGTCGTGGCCATGTCCTGCGTGTCCAAGCAGACGATAAACTCCGCGATTCGCCATCTGGAGAGCAAGGGGCTTGCCTGCACGGAGTTCTGCGAGGGGAGCCGCAAGGCCAAGCTCGTCCGCCTGACCGAGGCCGGCCGGGCCTTTGCCCAGGAGCGGATTGAGCCCGCCTGCCAGGCGGAGCGCCGCGCTTTCGGGGCCCTTTCCGTTCCCGAGCAGGCGGAGATGCTGCGCCTGATGGGCAAGTACGTCGAGGCGGTTGATGCCGAGCTCGACCGGATCGGGAAGGAGGGCGACGGTGAGTAACGAGGCATGGGAGCGGGACTATTCCCGCCGCACGGCGTTCGGCCTGCTCGTGCGCCTTATCGCCCCGTACAAGGGGCTCGCGGCGGCCACGCTGCTTTTGCTCTGCTGCGACATCGTGGGCATGCTGCTCGTGCCGACCGAGCTCTCGGCGCTCCTCAACTCGGTGACGTCGGGCGCGGGCATGGACGCCGTCTGGCGCCACGGCGCGACGATGCTCGCCGCGTCGCTTCTGGGCTCGCTCGGCTGCATCGTGAGCTACCGGCTGGCCTCGAACCTTGCCGCCAAGGTGGGGCGCGACCTGCGCACGAGCGTCTACGAGCACTCGCTTAAGCTCTCGGCGGCCGACTTCAACCGCTTCGGCGCCGGCTCGATGATCACCCGCACGCTCTCGGACGCCAACGTCGTGCAGCAGACCCTGCTCATGTGCTTCACCATGATGGGCCCCGCGCCCGTGACCTGCGTCGTCGCCGTGATCCTCGCCTTCGGCATCGATCCCGTGATGGGCCGGGTGCTCCTCTGCGTCACGATCGCGGTGCTGCTCATCAGCGTGTTCGCGGTCTCAAAGTCCGCGCCCATCTTCCTTATCATGCAGGGTTTCATCGACCGCATGAACGTGCGCCTGCGCGAGTCGATCACCGGCGTCCGCGTGATCCGCGCCTTCGGCAAGGAGAGCTACGAGCGCCGCCGCATGGAGGAGACCTTCGAGGACTACGCCGCGCGCGCCATCCGCGTCAACCTGCTCTTCGCCACGACCGACGCGATGACCTTCTTCCTTATGAACGCCGTCGAGTCGCTCATCTTCTGGCTCGGCATGGACCGCGTGGGCGCTCACGCCATGCAGGTCGGGTCCATCACCGCGGTGATCGAGTTCGCCATGCTCATCATGTTCTTCATGATGATGGCCCAGTTCGCGCTGCTGCAGGTCCCGCGCGCGTTGGCGTGCCTCTCGCGCGCTTCGGAGGTGCTCTCGACCGAGCCGTCCATCGCCGACCCGAAGGAGGGAGCCGGCTTTGGGGATGGGGTTGCCGGGGCTGTTGCTGGCGCCGAGCTCTCCGCCGACGTCGCGCCCGTCGCGCGCTTCGACCACGTGAGCTTCCGCTTCGACGACGCCGACGAAGACACCCTTCACGACCTGGACTTCGTTTTGCGCCGCGGCCAGACCACGGCCATTATCGGGTCCACCGGCTCGGGCAAGTCGACCATCGCGAAGCTCCTGCTGCGCTTCCTCGACGTGACGTCCGGCGCGCTTGAGTTCGGCGGGAAAGACGTTCGCCGCATGACCCAGGCGGACCTTCGCGCGCGCATCGCCTACGTGCCGCAGAAGGCCTGGCTCTTCTCGGGCACCATCGCGAGCAACCTGCGCGACGCGGACCCCGACGCCGACGACGACCGCCTCTGGCACGCCGTAGACGTGGCCCAGGGCGCCTTCGTCCGGGAGCTCGAGGACGGCCTCGAGTCTCGCGTTGCCCAAGGCGGAACGAACTTCTCGGGCGGGCAGCGCCAGCGCCTCTCGATCGCGCGCGCCCTCGTGCGCCGGGCCGACCTCTACGTCTTCGACGACTCGTTCTCGGCGCTCGACTACAAGACCGACGCCGCCCTGCGCCGCGCGCTCGCCGGCGAGCTCGCGGACGCGGCCGTGCTCATCATTGCCCAGCGCGTGAGCACCATCCGAGACGCCGACCAGATCCTCGTCCTCGACGAGGGGCGCGTCGCCGGCTTGGGCACCCACGACGAGCTGCTGCGCAACTGCCCGACGTACCAGGACATCTATGAATCCCAGACGAGGGGAGGCAACTAACGTGGCATCGACCGACGAAAAGAAGAACGACGCCCTTCTCGGCGAGGAGGACGTCCCCGCCAACGGCCTCGCGACCGCGCGCCGCCTCTGGGACTCCGCCGGCCGCGAGCGCTGGCGCCTCGTGGTCGCGGCCGTCTCCGCCGTGTTCTACGTGGCGGCGAGCCTGGCCGCCCCGGCCTACAGCGCCGGCCTCGTCGACCTTCTTTGGAGCAACATCCAGGCGGCGGAGGCGGCGGGGGAGACCTACGTCGTCACGCTCGGCAACGGCGGCACGCAGATCCTCACCTTCCTCGGCATCTGGACCTTGGCCTGGGCCTTCTACACGATCCAGTCCCTCGTCATGGCGAGCTTCGCCGAGCGCCTGAACCTCGGCCTGCGCGCCCGCATCGCCGAGAAGGTCGGCCGCCTGCCGCTCTCCTACTATGACGCGCACCAGCCGGGCGACACCATCAGCCGCGCCACGAACGACCTGGACAAGGTCTCCGAGGTGCTGCAGCGCGGCCTTCTGCAGATCATCATCAGCGCCCTCATGTTCGTGGGCGCCGTGGGCGTCATGCTCTCGTACAGCGTGGTGCTCGGCCTCGTGTTCCTCGTGTTCGCCGCCGCCTCGCTCGTGCTCACCAAGTTCGTGGCCGGCAAGACCATCCGCGTGGCGGCAAGGCGGCAAGAGGCGCTCGGCTCCGTGACCCGTAAGGTCGAGGAGGCCTACTCGGGCCGCACCGTAACCAAGGCCTTCGGCCGCGACGAGGCGAGCGCCGCCGACGTGCGCGCCGCCGCCGACGAGCTCGCGAGGACCTCGGCCGACGCCGACTTCATCACGAACGCGATCTCGCCCGCCATCCGCCTGCTCGTGCGCCTGGCGCAGGTCTCCTGCGGGCTCATCGCCGGCGCGATGCTGCTCGCGGGCCAGCTCACGGTGGGCGTCTTCCAGTCCTTCTTCCAGTTCGTGACCACCGCGACCGAGCCGCTCACGCAGCTCTCGATGACGCTGAACATGCTCCAGGGCGCGCTCGCGGCCGCCGAGCGCGTGTATGCGCTTCTCGACGCCGAGGAGGTCGTTCCGGACCCCGAGCGGCCGGCGGCCCTGCCCGAGCCCGTCCGCGGGCGCGTGGCCTTCGAGCACGTCGCCTTCGGCTATACCCCCGAGAAGCTCCTCATGCATGACGTCAACCTCGTGGCGGAGCCCGGGCAGAAGGTGGCCATCGTGGGCGCCACGGGCGCCGGCAAGACGACCCTCATCAACCTGCTCATGCGCTTCTACGAGGTCGACGCCGGGCGCATCACGCTCGACGGCGTGGACACCCGCGACCTCACCCGCGCCGACCTGCGCCGCCGGTTCGGCATGGTCCTGCAGGACGCCTGGCTCTTCGAGGGCACCATCGCCGACAACATCGCCTACGGCAAGCCCGGCGCGACCCGCGCGGAGGTCGAGGCCGCGGCCCGGGCGGCGCACGTGGACTTCTTCGTGCGCACCTTGCCCCAGGGCTACGACACCGTGCTCGGAAACGACGCCGAGAACGTGAGCCAGGGCCAGCGGCAGCTCCTCACCATCGCGCGGGCCATGCTCTGCGACCCCGCGATCCTCATCCTCGACGAGGCCACCTCGAGCGTGGACACCCGTACCGAGCAGGCCATCGTTCGCGCGATGGAGGCCGTCATGGAGAACCGCACGAGCTTCGTGATCGCGCACCGGCTCTCCACGATCGTGGACGCGGACCTCATCCTCGTCATGGACCACGGCGACATCGTCGAGCAGGGCACGCACGCCGAGCTTCTCGCCGCCGGCGGAGCCTACGCGGAGCTTTACCGCTCGCAGTTCGCGTAAAGAGGCGCGCCGGGGGCGCCCGGGCGCTGGCCGCGCGCCGCCCGGCTTGGGCCCGGCCGGCGCCTCTTTAAGCAAGGAAACGGGGCGGGCGCTTCTTCCCAGCAGGAAGAAGCGCCCGCCCCCGGTCGTCTCTTTGCGCCCTGTCCGCGCCTACGCGTTCGGGCAGCCCTCGCAGGCGCCGCTCGTGGCCTCGGTGCAGCTGCCGCCGCCGCGCTGGTCGGTGTTGTAGAAGCCCGACCCCTTGAAGACGATGCCGTTCGTGCCGAAGACGCGCTCGGCGGCGGCCCCGCACTCGGGGCACTTGACGTCGGGGCGCTCGCTCATGGGGTGCTCGACCTCGAAAACGGTCTCGCAGCCCGTGCATTTATAGTCGTAACGTGCCATGTGCTTCGTTCCTCCGTGCTCACTCGATTTTTTGCATGGGTTACTGTACCCGAATTCGCGCCTGTGCCCTGGGGGACGTCATAATATGACGCAGACACGACATATGGGCGGGGCCCGGCCCCGCGGCGGGAGGCGAAACCATGGAGATAAGAGGCGCGATCTTCGACTGCGACGGCACGCTTGTGGACTCGATGGGCATGTGGGCGCAGGCGACCTCCTGGGTCTTCGGCCATTACGGCGCGAGCATGCCCGAGGGCTTCTTCGAGCGCGTCGAGTCGCTCGCCCTGGCCGAGATGTGCCGCATCGTCCACGACGAGCTGGGGCTCGGGGCCTCGGCCGACGAGGTCTACGAGGCGGTCTGCGCCCACGTGCGCGACTGCTACGAGCACGACATCGCCGCCATGCCGGGGGCGCGCGAGTTCCTGGACGAGCTCGCGGCCGCGGGCGTCCCGATGGCCATCGCGAGCTCGACGCCGGTGCGCGAGCTCGAGTGCGCCCTGGCCGCCCACGGCATGCGCGGCTACTTCGCCGACGTCGTCTCCACCGAGGACGTCGGCGGGCGGGACAAGGAGTTCCCGGACGTCTACCTTGAGGCGATGCGCCGCCTCGGCCTCGACGCGCAGGACGCCGACGCGCGCTCGGAGGTGTGGGTCTTCGAGGACGCGCCCTTCGGCGTGCGGACCTCCCACGAGGCCGGCTTCCGCGTCGTCGGCCTCATGAACGACCACGACGGCCGCCGCGAGGAGGACGTGCGCCCCTACTGCGACATCTATGCCCACGGCTACCCCGAGCTCTCGCTCGCCCTGCTGCGCGACTACGAGCTCCCGGCGGCGGGGGAGAGGGGCGCCGACGTGCGCGCCGCCCAGCCGCTCGAGGTGCTCGTCGTGGACGGCTCGCCCGACGCGAGCTCGCCCGCCCTCGTCGCCGACCTGGCTCGCGAGGCCGACTACGTCGTGGCGGTCGACCGCGGCGCCGAGGCGCTTCTCGCCGCCGAGGCGGTGCCCGACGTCTTCGTCGGCGACTCGGACTCGGTGAGCGCGGAGGCGGCCGCCTGGGCCCGCGCGCACGCCCGCACCGACATCCGCTTCCCGGCCGAGAAGTACGCGACCGACCTTGCCCTGGGCCTCGACTGCGCCGCGCACGAGGCCGCCCGGCGGGGACGCCCGCTCGCGCTCACCCTGACCTGCGCCGCCGGGGGCCGCCCGGACCACTTCCTCGCCGTCGTGGGGCTTCTCTCCGCCGCGCCCGCCGCGAGCGCGCGCATGGTGGAGGACTCCTTCGAGCTGCGCGTCCTTCGTCCCGGGGGGCAGGCGGTCTGGGAGCTCGGCGAAGGGGCCCTCGGGCGCACCTTCAGCGCCGTCGCCGTGGCGCCCGGCACGCGCATCGACGAGCAGGGCATGCGCTGGCCGCTCGACGACAAGCCGATGGAGCTCCTGGGCGACCTCGGCATCTCAAACGTCGTCACAGACGCCGGCGCGCGCGTGGCTTGCCGCGCGGGGGCCGTCGCCGCGGTGCTCATCCGCTAGGCCGGCCCCGCTTCGCCCCGCGCTGCCCGCCGGCCCGGCGCTTCTTTGTGGAGAAACGCCGGAAGCACCGCCGGTCGCGCTACAATCACCCCTCGAGTGACACGACAAACGCACCACCCACGACTCCTGCTCCAAGCCGTGACAAAAACCGCACAATCTACCTGTGTTTCTCGCTTGCAGGCCGTAGGGCCTGTGATATATTCATACGGCTTTGTGAATTGCGGGCGCAGCTATGCGCCGCGCCCCCGAGGAGGTCTAACCATGTCGAAGGTCTGTGAGTTCTGCGGTAAGCACCCGGTTGCTGGTCACACCATCAGCCACTCCCACCGCGTCGTCAACCGTACGTTCAAGCCGAACATCCAGCGCGTCACCGTCGTCGTCGACGGCCACAAGCGCAAGGCCAACGTCTGCACCCGTTGCCTCAAGTCCGGCAAGATCGCCCGCAGCTAGTAGCCGCGCATCTCAACATCGCAGGGAGGTCGCACAGCGACCTCCCTTTTTTCATGAACGGCGTGCTCCTGCGCTATACTTTTCGAGTCTATGCAGCAAACAACCGCCACGGAGCACTTATCCGCGAGAGGAGACCTCATGTCTGGTGCTATCCCGGGAACGCTCAAGGTTTCCAACGACGTCATCGCCGACCTTGCCGGCTATGCCGCCCTCGAGTGCTACGGCGTCGTGGGCATGGCCGAGATCGACGGCCAGACCGGCGTCGTCCGCCTGCTTCCTTCTTACCGCCTGCGCAAGGGCATCGACGTCGCGGCCGCCGACGGAAGGGTCAAGCTCGACCTGCACGTCGTCGTCGAGCAGGGCGTGAACATGTCCTCCGTCGTGAGCAACCTCACCAGCTCGGTGCGCTTCATCGTCAAGCAGATCGCGGAGCTCGAGAACGTGGACGTGAAGATCCACATCGAGGGCCTGCGCACCGCCCGCTAAGGGACCACGCCCCAACCGTCCGATCCTACGAACCGAGGTTTCCCAAAGATGATCTCCAACGTCATCCGCACCTGCTTCCCCGTGGCCGCCAAGGCCCTTGCCGACAAGGCCGAGGACGTCAACAAGCTCAACGTCTTCCCGGTCCCCGACGGCGACACCGGCACGAACATGTCGCTCACCCTGGGCACCGTCGTCAAGGAGGTCCAGGCCCTTCCCGCCGACGCCTCCATGGAGGACATCGCCAAGGCCATCACCCACGGCTCGCTCATGGGCGCCCGCGGCAACTCCGGCGTGATCACCTCCCAGATCCTGCGCGGCCTCGCCGAGGGCCTCTGCGAGGCGAAGAACCAGGACGAGCCCACGCCCGCCGACATCGCGCGCGCCTGGCGCCGCGGCGTGAAGGTCGCCTTCAAGGCCGTCCGCAAGCCGGTCGAGGGCACGATCCTCACCGTCCTGCGCGACATCTCGGCCCGCGCCGACAAGCTCGAGAAGACCAAGATCGGCACCCTCGAGATGCTCGACGCGCTCGTGGTCGAGGCCTACGAGTCCGTCGCCCGCACCCCCGACCTTCTCCCCGTCCTCAAGGAGAACGGCGTCGTCGACTCCGGCGCCTACGGCTTCGCCACCTTCTTCGAGGCCTTCGTCAACGCCGTCGAGGGCAAGGCCGGCGAGCTCTCCGACTTCGACCCGACGGTCTCCACCGCCGGCGCCAAGTCCGACGTCTCGTCCAAGGTGCAGATCGAGCTCAACGACGACTGGGAGGGCTCGGAGTTCCGCTACTGCAACGAGTTCCTTTTCCACGCCGAGAAGGAATTCGACCCCGACGAGGCCCTGACTTTCCTGGCTACCCTGGGCGACTGCGAGCTTGTGGTGGGCTCTTACCCCGACTACAAGGTCCACGTCCACTCCAACGAGCCCAACCGCGTGCTCGAGTACATGCTCGGCTACGGCCAGATCTTCGAGGTCTTTATCCACAACATGGACCTCGAGGCCGCCGACCGCACCGCCAAGATCGCCGAGGACAAGAAGGCCGCCGAGGCCGAGGCGGCCCCGAGGAAGAACCTCGGCTTCGTCGCCGTTGCCGCGGGCTCCGGCCAGGAGTCCATCCTGAAGTCCCTCGGCGTCGACGTCGTCGTCTCGGGCGGGCAGACCATGAACCCCTCGACCGCCGACATCCTCGCGGCCGTCGAGGCCGCCAACGCCGATAACGTCGTCGTGCTCCCCAACAACGGGAACATCCGCATGGCGTCCGAGGCCGCCGCGAGCGCCTGCGAGTCCTGCAAGGTCGCGGTCGTCCCGACCAAGACCGTGCTGCAGGCCTTCTCGGCCATGTTCGTCGTCGACCCCGACGGCACCCTCGAGGACAACGTCGAGGCCATGGGCGAGGCCATCTCCGAGGTCCGCGGCGGTGAGGTCACCTGCGCCGTGCGCGATTCCAGCGCCTCCGACGGCACCCCCATCCACGACGGCGACGTCATGGGCATCCACGACGGCTCCATCGACGTGGTCGGCGACGACGTCAAGCAGGTCACCCTCGACCTCATCGCGAAGATGCAGGACGAGGAGGAGGGCGACTCGCTCACCATCCTCGCCGGCTCCGACATGGACGACGAGGCCTTTGAGGACCTGGTCGACGCCATCGAGGCGGCCCAGCCCGACCTTGAGGTCGACGCCCACCGCGGTGAGCAGCCGCTCTACCCGGTGGTCTTCGCGATCGAGTAACAACGGGAGCCGCGCGGCTCATGGCCGGTCGTCCCAGCATAGCCTTGGCGTCGGAGAGGGTGCAGCGTACCTGCGCCCTCTCCGGCTCCATAGACCGGCTCCGCTACGTCAAGGGAGCGCGCGCCGACGCACTCTCGCGCCTCGGCATCCGCCGCGTTCGCGACATCTTCCTGCACGTGCCCCGCCGCTACCTGGATTTCTCGCGCGTGACCAAGGCCGCCTTCGCCGACGTCGGCTCGGAGGTCACCGTCATGGGAACGGTCGACAAGGTCGAGCTCAAGTTCCCGCGGCCCGGCATGCAGATCGTGAACCTCATGGTCATCGACGAGACGGGCGTGGTCGAGGCCACCTTCTTCAAGCAGCCCTGGATCGCGGAGCAGGTGCATAAGGGCGACGTCGTGGCCATTTCGGGCAAGGTGACGTTCGGCTACGGCTTCAAGCAGATGAAGGCCCCCTTCTACGAGGTGCTCGGCAAGGGCGGCGAGACGAGCTACGCCCGCGTGCTGCCCGTCCACGGCGTTACGGAGGGGGTCACGGTCCCCTGGATGCGCCGCATCGTGAGCTCGGCCGCGGCAGACGCGGGCGACGTCTGCGACTTCCTGCCGGCGCGGCTCGCGGCGTCCCGCCGGCTGCCGACGCTCTCGCGCGCGGTGCGCGAGGTCCATTTCCCCTCGAGCGTCGAGGCGGCCGAGCGCGCCCGCAGGAGGCTCGCCTACGACGAGCTGCTGTGCCTGCAGCTGCTTCTGCTGACGCGCCGCCAGATAGAGCTCGAGGGCGCGGAGCCCGTTTCCCACGAGGTCCTGGGCCCCCGCATGGACGCCCTTCTCGCCGCGCTGCCGTTCTCGCTCACGGCCGAGCAGCGCGCCGCCGCGGACGACATACTGGCGGACATGGCGGCCCCGCGGGTCATGAACCGGCTGCTTTTGGGCGACGTCGGCACGGGCAAGACGGCCGTCGCCGCGCTCGCCCTCGCCGCGTGCGCCGACACCGGCACGCAGGCGGCCATGATGGCTCCGACCTCGGTGCTCGCGCGCCAGCACGCCGAGAAGCTCGGGCCCCTCCTGGACGAGGCGGGCATCCCGTGGCGCCTGGTCACGGGGGCCGACTCGCCCGAGGAGCGGGCGGCCACCGAGCAGGCGGCGCGCTCGGGCTCCGCGTGCGTCTTCTTCGGGACGACGGCGCTCCTTTCCGAGAGGATCGAGTTCGCCCGCCTTTCCCTCGCGGTCATCGACGAGCAGCATCGCTTCGGCGTGGGCCAGCGCGCCGCGCTGCGCGGCAAGGGCCGCGGCGCGGACCTTCTCGCCATGAGCGCCACGCCGATCCCCCGCACGCTCGCGCTCTCGGTCTACGGCGACGTCGACCTCTCGCGCATCGCGCACAGGCCCCGGGCGGGAGCCGGGGTCTCGACCAAGGTCGTCACGCCAGACAACCTGGACCTCGCGTGGGGCGCCGTCCGAGAGGCGCTCGCCGCCGGGCACCAGGCCTACGTGATCTGCCCGCTCGTGGACGACGCCGACGACGGGTCGGCCCTCGAGGACGTCCCCGCGGCCCTGACCTCGTCCTCCGACCGCCTGCGCTCGGCGCGGTCGACGCTCGCGTGGCTGCGGCAGAGCGTCCTTCCGGGCGTCGAGTGCGACCTGCTCACGGGCAAGATGCGCCCCGACGAGAAGGACGCCGCCATGGAGCGGTTCCGCTCGGGGGCCACCCAGGTGCTCGTCGCCACCACCGTGGTCGAGGTGGGCGTCGACGTGCCCAACGCGACCGCCATGGTGGTGCTGGACGCCGACCGCTTCGGCCTGGCCACGCTGCACCAGCTGCGCGGGCGCGTGGGCCGCGGCGACGCGGCGGGCACGGTCTACCTCAGCTGCGCCGCGAAGAAGGGCACCCCGGCGCGCGACCGCGTCGGCGCGCTCGAGGCCACGAGCGACGGCCTCGCGCTCGCCGAGCTGGACCTGCGCCTGCGCCACGAGGGCGAGGTCTTGGGGTATCGTCAGTCGGGCGGCGTCACGCTTCGCATCTGCGACCTTGAGGCCGACGAGGACCTCGTGGAGTGGGCCCACGGCGACGCGCTCGGCATCGCCGGCGAGGACCCCTCGCTCTCGCTGCCCGAGCACCGCCTGCTCGCGGCCGAGGTCCGCGACCGATTCGACGTCTATTTCGAGGAACTGGAGCGCGCATGAGGATAGTCGGCGGCAAATGGAAAGGCCTTTCGGTCGAGGCCCCGCAGGGCCGCGCCGTGACGCGCCCCACGACGGACCGCAACCGCGAGCGCTTCGCGTCCATGATCCTCTCGGCGGCCGGGCTCGACCTCTCCGGCATGAGCGTCCTGGACGCCTTCGCCGGCTCCGGCGCCATGGGCTTCGAGCTCGTGAGCCGCGGGGCGGCCAGCGCCACCTTCGTCGACCTCGACCGCTCGGCCGTGGCCCGCATCAAGCGCACGGCCACCCGCTCGCTTCGCGCCGACCCCTCGGAGTGGCGCGCGGTGGCGGGCGACGCGGTGGCCCTGGCCGAGCAGGGGCGCATACCGGGCGGCCCCTTCGGCGTCGTCTTCCTCGACCCTCCCTATGCGGTCGAGGCGGCGCGCGTGAGGGCGCTCGTCGACGCGCTCGCCGCGCACGGGGCGCTCGCGGACGAGGCGATCGTCGTCTACGAGCACGCCTCCAAGGCCCCGGGCATATCCGGCGGCGCGCTCGCGCCCGCCAAATCGAAGAGCCAGGGGGTCACCACCGTCGACCTCATGGTGTACGCAGCGGAAGAGGAGCTTTCCCGATGAGCAGAAGCAAGGCGAAGGTCGAGCACGTCGTCGTTCCCGGCACCTTCGACCCGGTGACCTTGGGCCACCTGGACGTGATCATGCGCACACGGCGCCTGTTCGGGCAGGTGACGGTGGCCGTCGCCGCCTCCGTGGGCAAGCGCGGCACCGGGCCGTCCTTCTCGCTCGACGAGCGCGTCGACATGATCTCGGAGGCGCTCGCGGCCGAGGGCGTCGACGACGTCGAGGTCAAGCCGTTTCGCGGGCTTCTCGTCGACTTCTGCCGCGCGGAGGGGGCCGACGCGGTGGTCAAGGGCCTGCGTGCCATGACCGACTTCGAGTACGAGCTCCAGCAGGCCGACCTCAACTGCCACCTCGCCCCCGAGCTCGAGAGCGTCTTCGTCATGTCGAGCCCCGAGTACGGCTACGTGAGCTCCTCGATCGTCCGCGAGATCTCCTCCATGGGGGCGAGCGTCCAGATGCTCGTGCCCCCGAACGTGAACGAGCGTTTGAAGGAACGGTTCGGCGGCGCTGCCCGGGAGTAAACGTCCCGGCGTTTATCTGGTACCATAAATCAGTTAAGAGAGCAGAGGACGCGCCGCCGGCCCTTGGCGGCTGCGCGTATTTGCGAAAGGAGACCTGGATGCAGCCGGGTGAGGAAATCGAGAGCCTCGTCAATGAGCTCGAGCAGATCGTGAGCGAGGCCAAGTCGCCCTTGACCGGCGGCGGCCAGAAGAAAATCATCGACGCGGAGCAGGTCTACGAGGTCCTGGACGATATCCGGCGCGTCTTCCCGCAGGAGTTCACCGACGCCCGCCGCATCGTCAAGGAGGAGCAGGAGACGCTCGACCGCGCCCAGCAGCAGGCGTCCTCCATCATCGCCGACGCCCAGCAGCAGGCCATGATTCTCGCGGGCGACCAGGAGGTCGTGCGCCTCGCCCAGCAGCAGGCCGACGCCATCCGCGACCAGGCCTCCCAGTACGAGCGCGACACCCGCTACAACGCCGAGGAGTACGCCGACACCGTGCTCGCGCACCTCGAGGAGAACCTCAAGAGCCTCACCGGCTCCGTCACCCGCGTCCGCCAGACGCTCGACGAGAACTCCGGCGCGCGCAACACCACGAACAACGTGCCTTGGTAACGGATACGAGGTTTTTCACCATGCAGCCCGTTATTTTCCAGCTCGACGAGAGGCTCGCCAACCCCGGGGACACCCTGCCGGTCGAGGGCCATCTCGATGAGGCGAGCTATGCCCTCGGCCAGCACGAGTTCGCGCTGCCCGGCGGCATCGACTACGACCTCGCCCTCACCAACGCCGGCGAGGGCATCCTCGTCACCGGCATGATCCGCTGCCACGTGGTCGGCACCTGCGACCGCTGCCTGGAGGACGCCGAGTTCGACATCGCCGGCGAGGTCGACGAGTACTACCTGTTCGAGGAGCCCGAGGACGAGAAGGACGAGGAGTCCGACGACGACCTCGACTACGCCCTCGTCCTGCCGGACGACACGATCGACCTGGCCGAGGCGCTCGACACCTCGCTGATCATGGAGACGCCCTTCGTCGTGCTCTGCAAGCCCGACTGCAAGGGCCTCTGCCCGGTCTGCGGCGAGAACCTCAACGAGGTCGACTGCGGGCACGCCGCCCAGGTCGAGGAGTCGCGCCGCCCGGCGAGCCCGTTCGCGGCCCTGGCCGACCTTAAGCTCGACGACCAGGAGTAGGGGAGGGCGCCGGCCCGCGCCTCGTCGCCCGCGGCCGAAGTCCGTCTCGCTTTTTGGAGAAATGCTGTATAGTGCCAAAGGCGCCGGAACATGGTATAGTTATCGACGCTTGAAATTTGGAGATAGGCCGTCACGGCGCGCAGAAGCGCCCCGATGACGTTGGAAGAGAAGTCTGAGAGGTTCATCATGGCAGTACCCAAGCAAAAGAAGGGCCGCGGCGCCACCCACTCCCGTCGTTCGGCGAACAGCAAGCTCACCGTGGCTGCTCGTTCCGTGTGCCCGCAGTGCGGCGCTCCCAAGCTCCCGCACCACGTGTGCCCGAACTGCGGCTACTACAAGGACCGCGAGGTCGTCGTCGTCTCCGAGTAGCTCTTGAGCCTCACAAGATAGTCGATGAGCTTAAAAGGTGGCCGTCATCCGACGGTCACCTTTTTTGGTGGGGGAGCGGCCTGCGCTGAACGGCCGCGCGGCTCAGCTGCCGTATACTAAGAAGGTTGATGAGTACCCTCTCTTTGGAGGATGAATGGTTACCGTTTGCGTTGATGTGATGGGCTCGGACAAGGAGCCCTCCGTCGTCCTGGAGGGCGTGGCGGCCGCGCTCGAGGCCGACCCCGAGCTCTCCGTGCTCGTGGCCGGCGCCCCCGGCGTCGTCGAGGCGTTCTGCTCCAAGCACGACCGTGCCCGCGCGCTGCCCTGCACCGAGGTCATCGGCATGGCCGAGCACCCCGCGGCGGCCGTGCGCCGCAAGAAGGACGCCTCCATCGTCCGCGCCGCGGCGGCGGTCAGGGCGGGCGAGGCCGACGGGCTCTTCTCGGCCGGCTCGACGGGCGCCGTTCTGACGGCGTCCACCTTCGGCATCGGGCGCCTCAAGGGCATCAAGCGCCCCGCCCTCGCCCTGCCCTTCCCGGGCAAGGGGTCCCACAAGACGGTGTTTCTCGACATGGGGGCCAACGCCGACGTCAAGCCCGACGTCATCGTCCAGTTCGCGCACATGGGGCGCGCCTATGCCAAGGTCGCCCTCGGCGTCGACCGCGCCCGCGTGGGCCTTTTGTGCAACGGCTCCGAGGAGACGAAGGGCTCGGAGACCGCCCTCGCGTACCACGAGGCCCTCGCCGCCGCCGACTGCGGCTTCGCGGGCAACGCCGAGGGCACCGATATCCTCGGCGACTCGTTCGACGTCATCGTCACGGACGGCTTCACCGGCAACGTCGCCCTGAAGTCCATCGAGGGCACCGGCAAGTTCGTCCTGGGCCGCCTCAAGGAGGCCATGGGCGCGAGCCTTGCGAACAAGCTCGGCCTCGCGCTGCTCAAGGGCGCGCTCAAGTCCATGTCCGGCGAGCTGTCCGGCCACGAGTACGGCGGCGCCATCCTCCTGGGCCTCAAGGCTCCCGTGGTCAAGGGCCACGGGGCCACGAGCGCCGAGGCCGTGAAGATGGGCGTGCTGCACTGCGCCTCGGCCGCGCGCGCCGACCTCCCCGCCAAGATCGCGCAGGCCTGCGCCGTCTCCGCGTAACGGGTAATATCTAGTCCACGCCTGTTCAAGAACCGCGACCGCGGGCCCCGCGCCCGCCGTAAGGAGGACCTAATGGATCGCCAGGAGATTCTTTCCAAGGTCATCGAGATCGTCAACGACACCCTCGACATCGACGAGGAGGTCGAGCTCGCCGAGGACACCAACCTCAAGGACCTCGGCGCCGACTCCTTCGACCTGCTCGAGCTCGTGACCGCCCTCGAGGACGAGTTCGAGACCACCATGGACGACGAGGCGGTCGAGAAGATCGCCACCGTCGGGCAGGTCGTCGACGCCATCGAGAGCGCCCAGTAGGCAAGAAGGACACGTCTTTTGAAGATGCACAAGCGCCTCGAGGCCGCGGAAGCAGTCTGCGGCCACGAGTTCACGGACAAAACGCTCCTGGAGCGGGCCCTGACGCACCCGTCCGCCGTCGAGGGCGCCCGCACGAAGCTCTCCTACGAGCGCCTCGAGTTCCTCGGCGACTCGGTGCTCGGAGCCATCGTGGCGACCGACCTCTACGAGCGCTACCCCGCGATGAACGAGGGCGAGCTCTCCCAGCTCAAGATCGCGCTCGTCTCGGGCAAGATGCTCTCCATGGTGTGCGAGGGACTCGGCGTCGCGGAGCTCATCGTGATGGGCGAGTCCGAGAAGGGCACCGGAGCGCGCGGCATGCACTCGGCGCTCGAGAACGTCTACGAGTCGCTCGTGGGGGCGCTCTACCTGGACGCCGGCTACGAGGCCACCCACGACTTCGTGGCGCGGACGCTCGGGCCGCACGTCTCGCCCGACCTCGCGAAGAAGCCCATCAGCGCCAAGTCCCGCCTGCAGGAAGTCACGCAGCGTGACATGCGCTGCGGCCCCGAGTACAAGCTCGTCGGCGAGGAGGGGCCCGCCCACACGCCGACCTTCACCTCGGTCGCCATGGTCGAGGGGCGCCGGATCGGCCGCGGCAAGGGCCCCTCGAAGAAGGCCTCCGAGAGCGCGGCCGCCGCCGACGCGCTCGTGAACCTCGGGTACGCCCAGGAGGGCGACTTCGAGCACGAGGGGTTCACCAACTAGGTATTCTCGTCGCCGCGCACGCCTGCCGGGCCTGCGCAGAAAGGCACTCGCTTGTATCTGAAGTCGCTCACGCTCAAGGGTTTCAAGTCCTTCGCGGACAAGACCCAGATGGTCTTCGACCCCGGCCTCAACGTGGTCGTGGGGCCGAACGGCTCGGGCAAGTCGAACGTCTCGGACGCCATCCTGTGGGTCCTCGGCGAGCAGAGCGCGAAGATGCTGCGCGGCCAGGCTATGGAGGACGTGATCTTCTCGGGCTCCTCGGCGCGCGGCGCCGTCGGCCTCGCCGAGGTCACGCTCGTGCTCGACAACTCCGACCACATGCTGCCCATCGACTTCTCCGAGGTCGCCGTCACGCGCAGGATGTACCGCTCCGGCGAGTCGGAGTACCTCATCAACAACGCCCCTTCTCGCCTGCGCGACGTCCAGGACATCCTGCACGACTCGGGCCTGGGCAAGGACACGCACTCCATCATCAGCCAGGGAAAGCTCGACTCGGTCCTCTCGAGCCGGCCCGAGGAGCGCCGCAGCCTCATCGAGGAGGCCGCCGACATCTCCAAGCACCGCCGGCGCAAGGAGCGCTCCATGCGCAAGCTCGCGAGCATGGACGAGAACCTCGCGCGCGCCAAGGTCGTCTCCCGCGAGATCGCGCGCCAGCTGAAGCCGCTCGAGCGCCAGGTCGACAAGGCCAAGCGCGCCCACGACCTCGGCGAGCGCCTTCAGGAGCTGACCGTGCAGCTCGCCGTCGACGACCTGCGCCGCCTGCAGGAGGACTACAACCGCCTCGCCGCCCGCGGCAAGGAGGCGGAGGCCTCCGTCGAGCTCGCCCAGTACCGCAGCGACGAGAAGACCGCCGAGCTCGAGAAGCTCCAGAGCCTGCTCGAGCAGAAGGGCCTCTTTGTGGGCGACCTCGGCGAGCAGCGCCGCCGTATGCAGGACATCCTCGGCCGCATGGACTCCGACATGCGCCTGCTGGAGGAGAAGGGCAAGAACATGGTGTCGCGCCTCTCCGAGATGCGCACCCAGCTCGCCACCATGGGCAAGCAGCGCGGAGAGGCCGCGGCGGAGCACGAGCGGCTGGCCGGCGAGCTCTCGGACCTGGGTGTCCGCGAGCGCGACCTCAAGCGAAGCGTCGAGGAGCTGCAGGGGGCCTCGACCAAGGCCGTCCGGGCACGCAAGGACCTCGAGGCGGAGGTCAACCGCCTCTCGGCCGCCGAGCGCTCCGCCCGCTCCGACGCCGACCGCGAGACCCTCGCCTACGCGAAGCTCGAGGACAGGATCGGCAACTCCGAGGTCGAGGACGAGATGTTCGCCGACCGGCTGGCGCAGCTCGCCGAGACCATCGCCACCTCGGAGGAGGCCATGGCCGAGCGCTCCGACCGCGAGGGGCGCCTCAAGGAAGAGCTTGCCGAGGCTCGCTCCGAGCTCTCGTCGCTCGCCGACCTTATCAACGCGAAGAACAACGAGCTCCAGGCCGCGCGGAAGGCCGAGAAGGACGCCCGGGCGGCGCTCTCGGCGGCGGAGGCGACCCTCCAGGCGCTGCGCTCCGTCGACTCCCAGGTGGAGAAGGCCAGCCCGCTCGCGGCCGCGCTCGCCTCCGGCAAGGCCGCCGAGGGGCGCGTCGAGTGCCGCCTGGCCGACCTCATCGACGCCGAGCCCGAGGTCGAGGGCATCGTCGAGCGTTTCCTCGGCGACGACCTCGGCGCGCTCGTCGTGGCGACGCCCGCCGACGCGTCCGCCGTGGCGCAGGAGGGGGCGGGGCTCTCCGGCACGCAGGGCGCCGCCGCCATCGTCGCGAAGGAGGCCTCGCGCGTGCGCGGGGACGGCGACGGCGGCCCGGGCACGCCGCTGGTGTCGAGGCTGCGCGTGGCCGACGAGGCCCGCGGCCTTCTGGAGGCGCTCCTGGGCGACGTGAGGCTCGTCGACACGGCCGCCGAGGCCGTCATGGCCCACGAGGAGGCGCCCGCCTTCACCTACGTGTCCGCGGACGGCGCGACCGTTCTGCCCGACGGGCGCGTCCATGTGGGAAGCGTCGCCTCGAGCGAGTCGGGCGCCCTCGAGCGCAAGCGGCGCATCCGCGCGCTCGAGAAGGAGCGCCCGCAGCTCTCCGACGCGCTCGCCGCCTCGGGGGACGCCGTATCGGCGCTCGAGCTCGAGCTCGCGGAGACGCGCGACTCGCACGCCCTTTCCAAGGGGGAGGTCGCTCGCCTGCAGGCGGAGCTGAGCTCCGCCGCCTCCGAGCGCGGCCGGCTCGAGAGCCAGCACGCCAACGCCGTCTCCGAGCGCGCCCAGGTCGCGAAGCGCCGCGAGGCCGCCCAGGAAAAGGCCGCCGAGGCGCGGAGCGACATCGAGAAGCACCGCGCGGCCGCCAAGGAGGCGGGCTCGCTCGCGGACTCGCTCGCCGAGGAGCTCGCCGAGAAGCGCGCCGCGCTGGAGGACGCCACCCGCGAATCCGGCCGCGCCAACCGCGAGCTCTCCGACGCGCGGCTCGAGCTCGCCATGGCCACCGAGCGCAGGAGCAACGCCGCCACCCGCGAGCGCGAGTGCGCCCGTCGGGTCGAGGACCTCGACCGGCGCATAAAGACGACCGAGGAGAGCTCCCGCGCCCTCGACGTGGTGCGCCTGCGCGTGGACCCGCTGCACGACCGTTACGAGGCCGTCCACGGCCGGGCGCTCGAGTGGGCCGCGCGCCTCAAGGACCGCGCGTCTCTCGCCGAGGCCGACTCCGACTCGCTCAAGCGCACCATCGGCGACGCCAAGGAGGCCGTGGCCGCCGCCGGCGCCGAGCTTGAGCGCGCGAAAGCCTCGGTCAACGAGGTCAAGGTCGACATGGGCCGGCTCGAGGTGCAGGTCGAGGGCGCCATCAACGCCATCACCGCGACGGGGGCCGTGCTCGACGAGGCCCTGCGCGTGAGCGCCCCCGAAGACCGCGACGCCGCCGAGCGCGAGGTGGCCTCCCTCAAGGCCCAGATCGAGGGCATCGGGCCGGTCAACGAGGTCGCGATGGACGAGTACCTGCGCCTTAAGGAGCGGGCCGACTACATCGGCGAGCAGGTGGCCGACCTCGAGAGCGCCCGCACGTCCCTCAAGAAGATCAACGCGGCCATCGACCGCAAGATGAAGAACCAGTTCCTCGTCGTCTTCGACAAGGTCAACCAGAACTTCTCCGAGATCTTCTCGCTGCTGTTCCCCGGCGGGCAGGCGCATATCGAGATGACGGACCCCGAGAACCTCGCGGAGACCGGCATCGAGGTCGCGGCGCAGCCCCGCGGCAAGCGCCTGACGAAGATGACGCTCATGAGCGGCGGCGAGAAGTCCCTGACCGCGCTCGCGCTTCTCTTCGCCGTGTACAAGGTGCGAACCGTCCCGTTCTATGTGTTCGACGAGGTCGAGGCCGCGCTCGACGACTCGAACCTCTCCAAGCTCCTCGACGCGATCGAGGCGCTCAAGGAGTCGACCCAGCTCATCGTCATCTCGCACCAGCGGCGCACGATGGAGCAGGCCGACGTCCTCTACGGCGTGAGCATGCAGGCCGACGGCGTGAGCCGCGTGGTCTCGCAGCGGCTCGACAAGACAACCGGAAAGGTGGTTGATGCATAGTGGGCTTCCTCGACAGCCTGAAACGAGGCCTTGAGCGTTCGCGCGAGGCCATCAACGAGGTCTTCTACATGGGCGGCGAGGTCGACGAGGACTTCTGGGAGGACCTCGAGGACCGTCTGGTCATGGGCGACATGGGCGGCGAGGTCGCCATGCGCGTCACCGACGACCTGCGCGACCTCGCGGCGAAGAAGAACCTGACGCGCGCCGACCAGCTGAGGGGCGCCCTCGCGGAGCGCCTGGCCGCGGAGTTCACCGCCGCTTCCCGCGACCCCTTCGACGACTGCCCCTCGTGCGTGCTCTTCGTCGGCATCAACGGCGCGGGCAAGACGACCACGGTGGGCAAGCTCGCCGGGCGCGCCCGCGGCGAGGGCAGGTCGGTCGTCATCGGCGGCGCGGACACCTTCCGCGCGGCGGCCATCGAGCAGCTCCAGGTCTGGGGCGAGCGCGCCGGCGTCGACGTGATCACGCGCGAGCGCGGCGCCGACCCGGCGAGCGTCTGCTTCGACGTCGTCGAGGAGGCCGAGAAGCGCGGCTGCGACCTCACCCTCATCGACACGGCTGGCCGCCTGCACACCTCGGCCGACCTCATGCGCGAGCTCGCCAAGGTCGTGAACGTCACGCGCAGGCGCTCGCAGGCGCCCGTGAGCGTGGTGCTCGTGGTCGACGCGACCACGGGCCAGAACGGCCTCAACCAGGCCAAGGAGTTCAACGACGCCCTCGAGCTGGACGGCCTTATCGTCACCAAGCTCGACGGCACCGCCAAGGGCGGCATCGCCCTTGCCATCTCCAGCCAGCTCAAGCTCCCCATCTACCGCATCGGGGTCGGGGAGTCCATCGACGACCTCCAATCCTTCGACGCGCTCGACTTCTGCCGCGCGCTCGTGGGCGAAGGGATGTAACCCATGGCAGTGTTCAGCTCGCTCTCCGACCGCCTCCAGGACACCTTCGACAAGCTGCGCGGCAAGGGCCGCCTGACGGAGGACGACATCAACGTCGCCATGCGAGAGATCCGCATGGCCCTGCTCGAGGCCGACGTCAACTACCGCGTGGTCAAGGGCTTCGTCGCCCGCTGCAAAGAGAAGTGCATGACGGCCGAGACCCTCGAGTCCCTGAACCCGTCGCAGAACGTCGTGCGCGTCGTGCTCGACGAGCTCACGGCGCTTCTCGGCTCCACCGAGTCGCGGCTCACCTTCGCGCAGAACCGCACCCCGAACGTGATCATGATGGTGGGCCTGCAGGGCTCGGGCAAGACGACCGCCTCCGCCAAGCTCGCCTACCTGCTTAAGGGCCAGGGCCACAGCCCGCTGCTCGCCGCCTGCGACACGCACCGCCCCGCCGCCGCCGACCAGCTCGAGACCCTCGGCTCCGAGATCGGCGTGCGCGTGTACCGCGGCGACGGCAAGGACGCCGTGCAGGTGGCCTCCGAGTCCATCCGCGACGCCGTCGACCACCTGAACGATATCGTGATCGTCGACACCGCGGGACGCCTGCAGATCGACGAGGAGATGATGCAGGAGGCCGTGGCCATCAAGCAGGCCGTGCGCCCCGACCAGATCCTCATGGTGGTCGACTCCATGACCGGCCAGGATATCGTGAACGTCGTCCAGACCTTCGCCGAGCGCGTCGATTTCGACGGCGTGATCATGTCCAAGCTCGACGGCGACGCCCGCGGCGGCGGCGCGCTCTCGGTCCGCGAGGTCACCGGCAAGCCCATCAAGTTCGTCTCGATGGGCGAGAAACCCGATTCGCTTGAGGTCTTCCACCCCGACCGCATGGCCAAGAGGATCCTTGGCATGGGCGACGTCGTTGGGATCATCGAGCAGGCTCAGAAGGTTGCCGACGAACAGCAGGCCGCCGATGCCGAGCGCATGCTGCGCGAGGGCTTCACGATGGACGACCTGCTCTCCCAGATGCAGCAGATCCGCAAGATGGGCGGCCTGCAGAAGATCATGGGCATGATCCCCGGCATGGAGCGCGCGATGGCGCAGAACCCCGCCGCCAACGTCGACGACTCCCAGATGGTGCGGATCGAGGCCATCATCCACTCGATGACCAAGGAGGAGCGCGCGAGGCCCAAGATCATCAACGGCCAGCGCCGCAAGCGCATCGCCGCCGGCTCCGGGCGCTCCGTGCAGGAGGTGAACCAGCTCATCAAGCAGTGGTCCGAGATGAACAAGATGATGAGCAAGATGCGCGGCATGGCCGAGGGCATGCAGGGTAAGGGCGGCAAGAAGAACCGCCGTGCCATGAAGAACATGATGCGCGGCATGGGGCTCGACAACCTGCGCTGACGGCCACCTCGCCGAGCCGCAGGCTGCCGTCGTCGTTGCCGAGTAAGGAAGGGGGCGCCGGGCCCATGATGGCCCGGCGCCCCCTGTTTATGCCTTGACGAGCTGGTGCGCGCGTTGGTGGCTGATGCCGAGGAGCCGCCCGATGTCGCGCAGCGAGACGCCGAGCTCATGGAGTTTCTTCGCGGCGACGCCTTGGGTCGCCATGGCGCGCGCCTCGAGCTCGGCCGCCTGCCGCTTGAGCTCCACGGCCTCGGCCACTTCGGGCGGGAGGTCGTATGTGTATGCGATCTGCGGCGTTTTGTCCCCATTGACGACATCGATGAGGTCGCGCGTCATGATGTTCAGCTCGTCTATCGACCGTGCCTGCGTGGCCTGCCCGATTTCAGGCACGCTTACTATCCAGTAACGCGTTCCTTTCCGGACATCGGCAGTGTAGCTCGCCATCAGCGCCACCATCCTTTACCAAGAGTGCTCTGGCATTGTGCGTAGATCGTCTTGGCAAGACTGTCGTCGAGCTCTGTATGCCGCGGTATCGTTATCGGTTGGCTCCCAAGCAGCCAAATATCGTGACACGCCCCGTGTTTTCTCAGGGTAAACGACAAATCCCGCCTTCGCGCCTCCGCCCTTATCCGCTTTATCAGGTCTCTTCTCTTGGTCATAGTGTACTCCAAACTGTAAAGCGAAGTAGACATTGAATGTCTTGTGCGCTTTACACATTTGCCTAACCCAAATTCAGCTCTTGCGGCTGCCGAGGGTGCCGGCATGGGCGATGGCCCAGGCGCAGAAGGCGAGAAGGGCGCCGAGCACCGCGCAGGCGAAGATGGGGAGCGCCTCTTCGCCGGTCTTGGGCGTCTTGGCCGTGCTTGAGGACGGCTCCTGGGGCTTCTTCTCGAAGGAAACGGTCTGCGCGCCGTCGGTTATGTCCTCGTGCGAGGCGAGCAGGACGTCGGCCGAGAGGAGGCGCTCAAAAGCCACCGCCTGCCGTCCCGCGAGCTTCCCGGCGTCCAGCGAGAAGGTGACCTGCGTGCTGCCCGAGGAGGCCTCGGCCACGAACTCGGCGCTCCCGGAAACGGGAGATCCGTCGTCGCCAACGAGAGGCCCGGCGTCCGTCCCGTCGTCGGCGCGCAGGTGAAGGGTGCCCTCGACACGGTAGGTCTTCCCGGGGACGAGGCCCGCGTAGTCGACCGTGTCGACGATTTGCACGTGCGCGGCGTTGCCGTCGACCGCGAGCGCCTTCTGCCCGTCGGAGAATGCCAAGGTTGTCTGAAGGGCGGGCACAGAGACGCTCTGGCCCGCGTCGCCGATGTCGGCGTGCGACCCGACCCTGACTCCGTCGCGGTACAGCTCCTCGAACGCGACGAGGTCTCGGCCTGCGAAGCGCTCGGCGTCGAGGTCGAGCTCCATGGACACGCTCATGTCCTTGGCGTCCGCCGCGAACGTCTTCGAGGCGCGCGCAACCTCCGCCTCATCGCTTCCGTCGGTGCCGCGAAGATGGAGCGTGGCGCGCAGCTCGTACTCGGCGCCGGGCTCAAGCTGCTCCAGCTCGACGTCGTCGACGATTCTCTGGCCGTTCGAGGCCGGGACATGGTGGTCCTGCGTGAGCTCGGACACGCAGCAGGTCCTAAGGGCCGGGAAAGAGACGAGCTGCGAGGCGTCCTCGATGTCTGCGTGCACGGCATACTCGACGCCGTCCCTCTTCAGCGACTCGAACGCGACGACCTCGCTGCCCGCAAGGGCGCGGCCCTTGAACTCGAAGGTCACCTGCTGCACGCCGTCGCGAGCCTCGGGCGTGAAGCTCGAATGGGCGACGATCGGGTTGCCCTCGTCGTCGAGCGCCGGCCCCGCGTCGTCGCCGTCCGCGCCCTTGAGCCTGAGCTCGCCGGTGAGCTCATAGGCCGCCCCCGGCTCGAGATTGCGGTAGGACACGGTGTCGATGAGGGAGACGGTCCCGGCCGTCGCGTCTGCCTGGTGCGCGACGTCGCCCGCGAGCTCGGTCGCTATCCTCGGCACGCGCACGCTCTGGCCCTCGTCGGAGGGGTCCTCATGCTCGCAGAGCGCCTCTTCTCCGTCCCACAGGTATTCGTAGGCGACGAGCCGGTGCCCGCCGAGGGCGCTCGCGTCAACGGAGAAGCGCACGGCCTGCTCGCCGGTTCCCAGCAGCGGTGAGAAGGTCGTTTCGGAGACCGCGACGACGCCCTGGTCGACGCCGTCCTCGTCTATATCGTGGAGCTCGCCCACGAGCCGGTACTCGTGGCCGCGCTCAAGCCCCTCATAACGAACGGTGTCGGTGAGCTCGGCCTGCCCGGCAGGGCAGGTCTTCTGCCCGTCCGCGTACTCGAGGGTCGTCGCCAGCGCGGGGCGCTTGTCGTCGAAGGTCCCGAGGAAGCAGGTCTTCTCGTCTCGAGAGACGGTGAAGCTCGCCGAGACGAGGCGATAGCCCTTGTTCGCCTCGCAGCGGAGCTCCTCGAGCAGGTAGGTGCCGTAGGGGAGGGCGCCCTCTCCGCCCTTCGCCCGGGTGCCGCCGAACCAGGCGCCGAGGCCGGGGTCGAGCTTGGAGGAGTCGACGGTCCCGTCCTCAGACATCGCCGCGTCGTTCGCGTTCGTCATCTGGCCCTCGTCGAAGTCGCCCGAGTCGAAGCAGCCGTTCTCGTCGGTAACGATCACGTGCGACTCGCCCGTGTTCTCGTAGGTGAGCCTGAACGCGACCCGTGCCATGCGGCGCTGGGTGTCCTCGTCCGCTTTGACGAACGACAGGTCGCCGCGGACGCGCTCGTCGGCGACCTGCGGGGCGTTATAGGTATCGACCTCAGCCCCGTTTCCGCTCGATGTGATGTGAAGGAGGCGCTTCTCGGCGTTGAGCACGTAGCCTCGCGGGGCCTTGACCTCCTGGACGACGACGGTGCCGAGGGGAAGGGAGCGGTCGAGCGCGGCCGCGCCGTCCGCCCCGGTGGAGACGACGAAGGTCATGGCCGGGGCCTCGGGAAGGTCGCCGAGCTCGAACATCCCCGCGTAGAAGTCGATGCGGAACTCGGCGCCCTCCAAGCTCGCCTCCCCGTAAGCCGCGCCCGTGCCCGTCTCGGCGTCGAGCTTGCGCACGGCGACGCCGACGGGGCAGGTCTGCGGCGTGTCGGGGGCCTCGAGGACGGCGGCGTCGCCGGCGGGCACGTCGACGCGGCGCGCCTCGCCGTCGAGCGCGTAGCCCGCGGGCGCTTGGAGCTCCCGTACCCAGTAGGTTCCGGCGACCAGCCCCCGCGCGGCGCCGTTGCCGCTCGCGTCGGTCGTGACGCGGGCGGCCTCATCCGTGCAGGCCTCGTCCCTATAGACGCCGAAGACGGCCCCGTCGAGCGCGTAACACGGGTTGTTCGCGCTCACGGACTCGTCCGCAGAGCGCTTCCGCACCTCGAGGTCCCCCGTGTTCGGCTCTGCCCAGAACTTGGCCACCATCTGGTCGCGGTTCGTCTTCGTGTACAGAAGCCCGTGGCCCTTCCAGGCCTTCCTCGAGGCCTTGACGTAGTCGACCACGGCCTGACGCTCGCCCATGAAGCGGTAGGGGATGTACTGCGGCCAGTCCGGCAGCCGGTCGATGTCGAAGCCGGCGCGCACATAGCTCCAGATAAAACACTGCGTGAAGGCGATCGCCTCGTCGCCCGCATGGTGCTCGTTCGCATAGAGCTGGATCAGCGCGCAGTCCGTCGCGGCCGCCTGGGTCCAGGTCCGGTAGATGTCCGGCCCGAGCGTCTCCCAGTCGGAGAACCTCGTCGTCTGGCCCACGATGTCCTGCACGACGGCCTGCCCGGGCGCGGTCGAAACGCCGTGCTCGACGCAGAAGAGCGTCTCGCCGCTCGAGGCGTCGTAATGCAGCGTGATCGTCTGCTGATAGTCTGCCGCGGCGTCGATCTGGCGGCCGTTCGCGATGGTGGCGGCCTCGCCCGGCTGGGCGGCCAACGCGGTCGAGGCGCCGGAGCTGCACGCCGTTATGAGCCCGAGCCATTGGGCGAGCGCGAGGACGATCGCCGCGATGGCGCTCGTCGCCTTCCGGACCGTCGATCTTCTTGTTGTGCAGCGAATCGCCATGGGGCTCCCTTCGTCGGATGCGCAGGCGCCCACGAGGGGCGCGGGGCATCCAATCTAACGAAGCCGCCGCCGGTCCCTTGGCCGAATCGGGGAATCGGCCCCGGCCGACCGACGGAACGCCGACGCTTTGCCGACGAGGGGGCAAGAAGCAAGAGGTCAAGCGGGGGATGAACCCGTCGTCTTATGACGGGGCCGGACGGGTTTTCGCCGGCCGAAGGGCCGCTCGGGCGGATTTCTGCCCCGTCCGCCCCTCGCTGCGCACGCTCCCTCCATAAACGGGCCCTTGCCGACCGGCGCGGGGCTTCTCGCCGACGCCGCCGGCGATTCCGACCCGGCCGCGGCATGAGAAGGCCCCGCCGGCGAAGCCGACGGGGCCCAACGTTGCTCTGTGGCCGCAGGGGCGGTGCCCGGCGAGGGCGCTAGTTGTGGACGACCACGACGTCGCCGACCGCAGTCAGGTTCCAGAGCTCGGCCGCCTTGTCGACGGGCAGGTTCACGCAGCCATGGCTGCCGTTGCCCTGGTAGATGGTGCCGCCGAACTTGGAGCGCCAGTCGGCGTCGTGGAGGGCGTAGGAGTTGCCGATGAAGGGCATCCAGTAGTCGACGTGGCTGATGTACTCGGGCTCGCCCGTCGTCGCGTCGATGGCGCCCCGGAGCTCGACGTCGCCCGAGGCGCGGTAGGAATCCATGGCGTAGACGCCGGTGGGCGTGTCGTGGCCCTGCGTCGTGTCGCCGGTGACGATGTCCGTCTCCCAAATGAGGTTGCCGGACGCGTCGTACATGCGCGCGTGCTGCTCGGTGAGGTCGACGTCGATGTAGCGGTTGCCCCAGTCCTTGCCGCCCGAGGCCGCGGCGTAGCTCGCGCCGGCGGACTTGACGGGGATCTCTATGGAGGTCTTCTGACCGCTCCTGAGCGCATCGGCGATCTGGGTGGCCGTCTCGGCGCCGTTGATGTTCCAGCCGTAGGTGCCCCCGGAGACCTCCACCGTCTTTCCGTCGGCGCGCGTGTAGGTCCGCGTGGTTCCGACCGTGTCGCACTGCTTGGACAGGTCGCCCTGGCACCAGGTCGTGATGGCCGCCTCGTCGAGCTCGATGGAGAGCTGGTCGCCGAACTTGAGCCACGACGCGATCTGGTCGGCCCCGATCTCGGTGACGGTGGAGCCGGCGAGCGTGAGGGTGGGGGCGGCGGAGAGATAGGCGTTGGCCTCGGCGAGCGCCTGGCTGAAGTCCTCGCCCGAGGTCAGGCAGCCCTCGTCGAGGGTGAGCTGCCCGTCGAGCGCGTCGAGGGCGGCGCAGACCTTCTCGGCCGCCTTGTCGGCGTCGAGGTAGCGGGTGTCGCCGCCGCCGTTGAGGACGAACGAGTCCTTGGTCGCGTCGTAGGTGATGGTCGAGCTGTTCGCGGCCTCCTCGGCCTTCTGACGGCTCTGCTCCACGAAGGGCGCAAGCGCCTCGGCGACCTTCTCCCTGTCGTACGAGACGGTCTTCTGGACCTCGATCTCGCGGGTCTTCGCTATCTCCAGGGGCCACTGCCAGGGGTTCGTCTGCGAGAAGGCCTCGTCGGCGCAGGCGTCGCCGTTGTAGCCGAGGCCGACGTCCGCGCCCGCGAGCGTGAGCTCGACGCCGTCGCCGGTCACCTGCAGCGTATACGAGGAAGTCTCCGAGTTGATGGACTCGGCCAGGTACGAACGCGTCTTCAGCGAGACGTCGACGCCCGCGACCGTCGTGTTGGGCAGGTAGTGCGTGGAGAAGGCGTATACGCCGCCGAGGTACGCGGCCGCCACGACGCCGAGGGCGACGACGGGGACGATCCACGCGCGCTTCTTTCCCGGCGCCGGCTTGCCGCCGTCGAGGTTTTCCTGCGGGCCGCGGAGCACCTCGGGGACGGCGGGGGCGACCGGAAGGACGTCGTCGGCCGCGGCGTAGGCCTCGGTCTGGCCGATGGCCTCGATGGGGTCCTGCGCCTGCGGCTCCTCGTCGAAGGACGCAAGGCGCCCGGCCAGGTTCCCGTGCCTGGGGGGCATATTCCCGTTCGTTTCCTGTCGGCTCATATTCTCAAGGCTCATGGTTCGACCTCGCTGCTTCGATTGATGTGCGTTTGGCCGGGCCTCTCGGCTCCAGCCCGACTATGGTATCGCACCCGGCGTAAAATCAGCGTCCATGCGTGGATTGGAAACAAGAAATGGAGGAAGCTCCATGCCGGCAGAAAGGCTCGAAGACCTCGGCGACGCCCGCTTGGACGTGTTCGCCCGCCTGACCGACCGTCAGCTTCGGAACGTGCTCGAGCCCGAGAGGTCGCTCGTCATGGCGGAGTCCCGCACCGTGGTCGAGGTCGCCCTCGCGCAGGGGGTCGTGCCCGTTTCCTTCCTGGTCGACGAGTGCCACTTGGGCTCATGCGGCGCGGTTTTCGAGCGGGCGGCCGAGGTGGCTGCCGCGGCGGGGGAGCGCGAGCCCGACGTCTTCGTGCTGTCGCACGAGGCCGCCGAGCGCCTGACCGGATATAAGGTCACGCGCGGTTTCCTCTGCGCGATGCGGCGCCCGAGGCCGCGGACGACGGACGAGCTTTTGGGGGACGCCCGGCACGTCGCCGTCCTCGAGGACCTGGTGGACGTGTCGAACGTGGGCGCCGTGTTCCGCAGCGCGGCCGCCCTCGGGGCGGACGCCGTGCTGCTCTCGCCGCGGTGCGCCGACCCCTTCTGCCGCCGGGCGGCCAGGGTCTCCATGGGCACGGTCTTCCAGGTGCCGTGGGCGCGCGTCGAGCCGGAGGCCTGGCCGCGGCGCGTCTTCGACGGGCTGCGCTCGCGCGGCTTCGAGGTCCTCTCCATGGCGCTCGTCGACGACGCGGTGGCCATCGACGACCCCTCCATCGTCCCGGGCAAGAAGCGCGCGCTCGTCTTCGGCTGCGAGGGGTATGGCCTCACGGCGGAGGCCCTCGCGGCGAGCGACCGCTGCGTCGTCATCCCGATGTCGAACGGCGTCGACTCCCTGAACGTGGCTGCCTCTTCCGCGGTGGCGTTCTGGCAGCTCTTCAGGTAGGGCCCTGAAGAGCTGCCTTACTTGACGTCGCGGGAGCCGAGTTTACGCGGCGCCGCCTTGCTAAACGCCGACGCGCGTCTCGGCGCGCGGCACCGCTCAAACAAGAAGAAGGGCCCCGTTTGGGGCCCTTCTTCTCCGGTTTGCCGTCTGCCTGGCGGCCGCGCGCCTACTCCTGGCTCGCCGCGGGCATGGCCGGCGCGAACCCGTCGTCGCGGGTGAGGATGTTCATGAACTCCTCGCCGGTGATGGTCTCCTTCTTCTGCAGGTAGTGCGCGATCTCGTGCAGCTTGAAGCGGTTGGCCTGCAGGGTCTTGAGCGCGGCCTGGTGGCCCTCCTCGACGAGCGCCTGCACCTCCGCGTCGATCTCCTGGGCCGTGCCCTCCGAGCAGGTGAGCTCCGAGCCGCCGCCCAGGTAGCGGTTGCGCTGCTGGCCCAAGGCGACCATGCCGAACTTGTCGGACATGCCGTACTGGGTGACCATGGCGCGGGCGATGCCCGTGGCCTTCTCGATGTCGTTCGAGGCGCCGGTGGTCATCTGGCCGAAGATGAGCTCCTCGGCCGCGCGCCCGCCGCAGAGCACCGCGATCTTGTTCTTGGCCTCCTCGCGGGTGGTGAGGAAGTGCTCGTCCTCCTCGACCTGCATGGTGAAGCCGAGCGCGCCCGAGGTGCGCGGGACGATGGTGATCTTCGAGACGGGCGCCGAGCCCTTCTGCGTGGCGGCGACGATCGCGTGGCCGGTCTCGTGGTACGAGACGACCTCCTTCTCGTGCTCGGAGAGGACCGTCGACTTCTTCTTCTCGCCGGCGATGACCACGTCGACGGACTCGTTGAGGTCGTCCTGGGTCACGCGCTTGCGCCCGAAGCGCACCGCGCGCAGCGCCGCCTCGTTGATGATGTTGGCGAGGTCCGCGCCGGAGGCGCCGGGGGTGGAGCGGGCGATGACGCCCAGGTCGACGCCGGACTCCATCTTCACGTCGTTCGCGTGGATCTGCAGGATGGCCTCGCGGCCGGCGAGGTCGGGGAGCTCGACCGGGATGCGGCGGTCGAAGCGGCCGGGGCGAAGAAGCGCCTGGTCGAGGGACTCGGGGCGGTTCGTGGCGGCGAGGACGACGATGCCCTTCTGGTTGTCGAAGCCGTCCATCTCGGAGAGCAGCTGGTTCAGGGTCTGCTCACGCTCGTCGTTGGAGTTGAGGGAGCCGTCGCGCTTCTTGCCCACGGCGTCGATCTCGTCGATGAAGACGATGCAGGGGGCCTTCTCCTTGGCCTGCTTGAAGAGGTCGCGGACCTTGGCGGCGCCGCGGCCGACGAACATCTCGACGAACTCGGAGCCGGCGATCTGGAAGAAGGGCACGCCCGCCTCGCCGGCGACCGCCTTGGCCAGCAGCGTCTTGCCCGTGCCCGGGGGGCCGACGAGAAGCGCGCCGCGCGGGCAGCGCGCGCCGATCTCGTTGTACTTCTCGGGCTTCTTAAGGAAGGAGACGATCTCCTCCAGCGACTCCTTGGCCTCGTCCTGGCCGGCCACGTCGCGGAAGGTGACGCCGGTCTCCTCGCCCTTGACCTCCTTGACGTTGGACTTGCCCAGGCCTCCGCCCATGCCCATGCCGAAGCCGCCCCCGCCGAAGTTCATCGACGGGCCGTCGTCGCCCATGGCCTTCTTCATGCGGCGGTTGAGCCACCAGCCGACGAGCATGAAGATGACGATGGGCAGGCCGTAGGAGAGCAGCAGGTAGAACCAGACGTCGCTCGAGTTGTCGGCTATCTGGCTCACCATGGTCACGTTGTGCTCGTAGAGCTTGTCGGCCAGGCCGTCGCCCGAGCCGAAGATGACGGTCGAGTACTTCTGCTGGGCGTCGCCCGTGCCGGTGGTGAAGTAGACGGTCGAGTCGCCCTGGGTCTTCTGCACCTGGGTGACCTTGTTGTCGTCGACCATCTGGAGGAAGTCGGTGTAGGAGACCTCCTGCGTCTGGGAGTTGGTGAGCGCGGGGTACATCGTCTGGCTCACCGCGAGGTACACGACGACGGCGATGAGGATATACAGAAGCATCGAGCGTCGTCGCTTGTTCTCGTCCATGTTCATGAGATGGGGCCTTTCATTGCGTCCGGATGACAGATGGTCTTTCTCTTACCCGTTTGCCGCTCATTTAGCGCGTGCCTTCTCCGGAAGCACACCGGATCTATAGGCGGCGAGAAGCTCGCGGAGGTCTGCGATCTGCTCCTTGATCTGGCCGCCGGCGTCGGTGTCGCCCACGGTGAGCGGGCGGCCCCAGCGGCGGAAGCGGTCGTCGTCGCTCATGATGTCGGCGTTCAGGTCGAGGACGTCGCCGATGCTCGCGAAGGGGCGGTGCGCCTTGATGCGCATGCCGTCCGGGTCCGCGATGAGCGTGTAGCCCGCGATGCCCGTCGTGTGGTGGTAGGCCTGGCAGAAGCCGCCGTCGATGACCACGAGCATGCCGCCGGCCTTGACGGGGTTCTCGCCCGCGGCGGCGTGGACCGGGGTGTGGCCGTTGATGATGACGCCGTCGGCGCCGCAGCCGAACTCCTCGAGGACCATGCGGCAGCAGCCGGGGTCCTCGGTGTGCTCGTAGTAGGGGTCGCGCGGCTCGTCCCAGGTCGACTTGTCGGCCAGGTAGGTGCGCTCGAACGTCTTCATGACGCGGCCCGAGAGCGGCGAGAGGCGCCCGCACCACAGGTACCACATCCAGTCGAGCGAGACCTGGTCGTGCTCGTGCCAGGCGCGCCGGGCGAGCTGGTCGGCGTAGTCGTAGTAGGCCTTGCCGGTGAGCATCTGCCCCTGGTGGTTGACGGGGCAGAAGGTGCCGTCCTCGTTCATGGGGACGCAGGCGTGGAAGAGGACGTTGCCGTTGTGCACGAGGTAGGCGCTGCCGTGCTCGTAGAGGAAGCCGACGTGGGCGCGCAGCTTCTCGGAGTGGCGCACGGCGCTCATGAGGTTGTCCATGACGCGCGCCTCGTCGACCGAGAGCTCGTAGGGGTTGGCCGCGTCGAGGGTGGGGAAGTCGCGGGTGCGCATCTGGTGGACCTGGCCCGCGATCTCCACGGTGCCCGCCCGGGCGTCGACGTGCTCGAGCAGCAGGCGGTCGTCCATCTGCCAGTTGGGGTGGCGGCGGATGGTCTGGCCCTCGAGCTTGAAGAGGATGACCGAGATGGCCTTCTCGACGGGGTCCATGCCGTCGTCCTGGCGATAGGTCTGCTCGGCGAAGACGGTGAGCTCGCGCAGCGAGACGCCGTAGGCGCTCTCGAGGATCTTCAGGCTGTCGTAGTGCACGTTGTTGCGGATGACGGCGGCCAGGCACGCCGCCGAGCCCGACGCCGCGCCCATCCATACGATGTCGTGGTTGCCCCATTGTATGTCGATGGAGTGGTAGGCCATGAGGCGGTCGAGGATGCGGTCGGCCCTGGGGCCGCGGTCGAAGATGTCGCCCACGAGGTGCAGGTGGTCGACCGCCAGCCGCTTGATGAGCGCGGCGAGCGAGCAGATGAAGTCGTCGGCGCTGCCGGTGTCGATGATGGAGCTGATGATGCGCTGGTGGTAGGCCAGCCGCGTCTCCCGCTCGTCCGAGGAGGTGTGGAGAAGCTCGTCGATGATGTAGGCGAACTCGACCGGCATCGCCTTCCTCACCTTCGAGCGCGTGTAGGTGCCCGAGAGGTGGCGCGCGAGGCGCACGAGGCGCATGAGCGTTATGGCGTACCACTCCTCCGTGAGGCGGCCCTCCTCCTCGAGCCGGCGAAGCTTGAGCGTCGGGTAGTAGATGAGCGTGCAGAGGTCGGCCTGCTCGTCCTTGGTGAGCTGGAACTCGAAGGTCGAGCTCACGCGCTCGCGGATGACCCCAGAGCAGTTGTTGAGGATGTGCTCGAAGGCCTGGTACTCCCCGTGGACGTCCGAGACGAAGTGCTCGGTGCCCTTGGGAAGGTTGAGGATGGCCTCGAGGTTGATGATCTCGGTGTAGGCGGACTGGGTGGTGGGGAACTTCTCGGCAAGAAGCTCGAGGTACTTGGTTTGTGCCGTGCGCGCCGGCTCGAGTGTGTCCATGGGGTCCTTTCTGCGCCGCGGTCGGGGCCGCGGCCGCGCTGTGCTGAAAAAGTAATTGTGGACTGACTCCGGCAGGGGAGCGCGACGAATCGGTAAAGGGGGCGTTAACGGGCGCGTCTGCCCCGGGGAATGCGCGCTTTGTGGCCGTCCTGTGATCGTTGCCAGCGTCACTGGTTATCGATTTGCGGTACCAGTTAATCATAGGTAGACTAAACAGGTATTGAAAAGCTAATACCAGTGGGGCCCAGCCGATGAGGCACCGGGCCTCTTTACATGAAAGGGGGCCGCGTATGTGCGGCATCGTGGGTTTCACCGGTAGGGACCAGGCCAAGGACATCCTCGTCGAGGGGCTCAGGCGCATGGAGTACCGAGGGTACGACTCGGCGGGCGTTGCCCTCGAGGCCGCGGGCGCCGACGGCGCGGCGCGCCTCGACGTGATCCGCCGCGTCGGGAAGGTCTCCGGCCTCGCCTCCGAGCTCGAGGGCTACGCGGGCCGGGCCACCTGCGGCATCGGGCATACCCGCTGGGCAACCCACGGGCGTCCCTCCACGGCCAACGCGCACCCGCACACGAGCTGCGACGGGCGCATCGCCGTGGTCCACAACGGCATCGTCGAGAACTTCGCCGAGCTGCGCGAGGAGCTCGAGGGCCGCGGCCACGAGTTCCGAAGCGACACCGACACCGAGGTCCTCGCGCACCTCGTCGAGGAGGCCTACGCCTCCGAGCACGACCTCATGGCCGCCGTCCGCGCCGCCGTCTCGCAGGTGATGGGCGCCTACGGCCTCGCCGCCGTGTGCGTCGACGAGCCCGGCACCATAGCCGTCGCCCGCAAAGACTCGCCGATCATCATCGGCATGGGGGAGAAGGGCGCCTACGTGGCCTCCGACGTCATCGCCCTCATCGACGCGACCCGCGACGTCGTCGTGCTCGAGGACGACCAGTTCGCCAAGCTCACGCCCGGCGGCGTCGAGTACACCGACGCCGAGGGACGCGCGGTCGAGCCCAAGGTCACCCACGTCGACTGGGACCTCGACATGGCCGAGAAGGGCGGCTACCCCGACTTCATGCTCAAGGAGATCCACGAGCAGCCGCGCGTCGTGCGCGACACGCTCGTCGGCCGCATGGGGGCCAACGGCGAGCTCGACATCGACGAGCTGGGCCTTTCTCTGCAGGAGCTCAACGACATCGACCGCGTCTACGTCATCGCCTGCGGCACTTCTTACCACGCGGGCCTCGTGGCAAAGAACGTCATCGAGGGCTGGGCGCGCATCCCGTGCGAGGTCGAGGCCGCGAGCGAGTTCCGCTACCGCGACCCGATCATCACCCCCTCCACGCTCGTGGTCGCCGTGTCGCAGTCCGGCGAGACGGCCGACACGCTGGCGGCCATCCGCGACGCCCGCATCAAGGGCGCCAAGGTCTTCGGCATCACGAACGTGGTCGGCAGCCCCGTGGCGCGCG